>NZ_CADFDY010000002.1:152756-640456 GCF_902833095.1 Burkholderia sp. BCC1208
CTGGGGGAGCTGGGGGAGCTGGGGGAGCTGGGGGAGCTGGGGGAGCTGGGGGAGCTGGGGGAGCTGGGGGAGCTGGGGGAGCTGGGGGAGCTGGGGGAGCTGGGGGAGCTGGGGGAGCTGGGGGAGCTGGGGGAGCTGGGGGAGCTGGGGGAGCTGGGGGAGCTGGGGGAGCTGGGGGAGTTGGGGGAGCCTGGGGGAGCCTGGGGGAGCTGGGGGAGCCTGGGGGAGCCTGGGGGAGCTGGGGGAGCTTGATGCACTCGGCGCCCTTGGCCGCTGCCCGGCACCACCCGCGCCGCTCGCCCGTTCCCGCCGGCGCCGCAGGCCCTGCGGCTGTGGGATAATCGTCGGGTTTGCCCAGGGCGCAGCTCAAGAGGTTGTTCGCACGGGCGCGAGAGAGGCCTTTATTCCCGAGCCTCCACCCTTTTCCCGCGATATTTCTTCAGCAACCACAATGCCCACTTACCGTTCCAAAACCTCTACCGCCGGCCGCAACATGGCAGGTGCGCGCTCGCTGTGGCGCGCCACCGGCATGAAAGACGACGATTTCTCGAAGCCGATCATCGCGGTCGTCAACTCGTTCACCCAGTTCGTGCCCGGGCACGTGCACCTGAAGGATCTCGGCCAGCTCGTCGCGCGCGAGATCGAGGCTGCCGGCGGCGTCGCGAAGGAATTCAACACGATCGCGGTCGACGACGGCATCGCGATGGGCCATGACGGCATGCTGTATTCGCTGCCGAGCCGCGACATCATCGCCGACTCGGTCGAATACATGGTGAACGCGCACTGCGCGGACGCGATGGTCTGTATCTCGAACTGCGACAAGATCACGCCGGGGATGCTGATGGCCGCGATGCGCCTGAACATTCCGGTGATCTTCGTGTCGGGCGGCCCGATGGAAGCCGGCAAGACGCGCCTCGCGAACCCGGTCACCAAGACCGTCGAACTGAAGAAGCTCGACCTCGTCGACGCGATGGTGATCGCGGCCGACCAGTCGTATTCGGATGCCGACGTCGCCGAAGTCGAACGCTCGGCGTGCCCGACCTGCGGTTCGTGCTCGGGCATGTTCACCGCGAACTCGATGAACTGCCTGACCGAAGCGCTCGGCCTGTCGCTGCCCGGCAACGGCACGGTCGTCGCGACACACGCCGATCGCGAGCAGTTGTTCAAGCGCGCCGGCCGCCGCATCGTCGAACTGACGCGCCAGCACTACGAGCAGGACGACGAACGCGTGCTGCCGCGCTCGGTCGGCTTCAAGGCGTTCGAGAACGCGATGACGCTCGACATCGCGATGGGCGGTTCGACCAACACGATCCTGCACCTGCTGGCGATCGCGCGGGAAGCCGGCATCGATTTCACGATGAAGGACATCGATCGCCTGTCGCGCATCGTGCCGCAGCTGTGCAAGGTCGCGCCGAACACGAACAAGTACCACATCGAGGACGTGCACCGCGCAGGCGGCATCATGGCGATCCTCGGCGAACTCGACCGTGCCGGCAAGCTGCACACCGACGTGCCGACCGTGCACGCGCCGACGCTGAAAGATGCGCTCGACCAGTGGGACATCGTCCGCACGGAAGACGAAGCGGTCCGCACGTTCTACATGGCCGGCCCGGCAGGCGTCCCGACGCAGGTGGCATTCAGCCAGAACACGCGCTGGCCGAGCCTCGACCTCGACCGCGCCGAAGGCTGCATCCGCTCGTACGAGCACGCGTTCTCGAAGGAAGGCGGCCTGGCCGTGCTGACCGGCAACATCGCGCTCGACGGCTGCGTGGTGAAGACGGCCGGCGTCGATGAAAGCATCCTCGTGTTCGAAGGCTCGGCGCACGTGACCGAGTCGCAGGACGAAGCGGTGGAGAACATCCTGAACGACAAGGTCAAGGCCGGCGACGTGGTGATCGTGCGCTACGAAGGCCCGAAGGGCGGCCCGGGCATGCAGGAAATGCTCTACCCGACCAGCTACATCAAGTCGAAGGGGCTCGGCAAGGCGTGCGCGCTGCTGACGGACGGCCGTTTCTCGGGCGGCACGTCGGGTCTGTCGATCGGCCACTGCTCGCCGGAAGCGGCGGCGGGCGGCGCGATCGGCCTCGTGCGCGACGGCGACCGGATCCGCATCGACATTCCGAATCGCACGATCGACGTGCTGGTGTCGGACGAGGAACTGGCGCGCCGCCGCGAAGAACAGAACGCGAAAGGCTGGAAGCCCGCGCAGCCGCGTCCGCGCAAGGTGTCCGCGGCGCTGAAGGCATACGCGAAGCTGGTCATGTCGGCCGACAAGGGCGCCGTACGCGACCTGTCGCTGCTCGACGACTGACGCGGCGGGTTGCGGGCGGCCGGTGGCGCGTTGCCTCGGCCCCGCTTGCCCGATCCGAGAGCCGCTCTTAGGAGCGGCTTTTTTTCGTCGGTGCCCGGAGAACCCGCGGCACTCGCGCCATCAGTGCCGGAGCTCGTCGGGGCCGCCGCCTCCACCGCCGCCGTGGTTACCGCCGCCGTTTCCACCGCCTTGAGGTCGCGCATAACCGCCGCCCCCGCCTCCCTGCCGCACCGGCGGCGGCATCGTATGGACCTCGCCGCCCGGCGCGGGCGGTGGACGCAGCACGGCCGGCGGCGGGCCGGACGGACGCGCGTTGCCCGCTCCACCCAGCATCGGCGTCGGCGCAGCCGGCGGCGGGCCGGCCGGACGCGCATTGCCCGCTCCACCCGGCATCGGTGTCGGCGCAGCCGGCGCCGGCATGCGAGTCGCGCCATTCCAGCCGCCGCGCGTCGCCGACGGCCGCGTGTCATGCACGGGCGGCGGGCCGCCCGGCGCGACCTGCATCGGCGCGCCCGGTTGCGGACGCCCTTGCCCCGGCGGCATGCCTCCGGGGCCGAGCCTCGGCTCCGGACGACGCGCCCAGCGATCGCGGTCGGGATACCACGGGCGGTGCCGGTAATAGCGATCCCAGTACGCGCCGATCGCGAAGCCGGTCACCGGCACGCCGATGATCGCGCCATACTCGAGCAACGGCACGTAGCTGCCCTGGTAGGGATAGTCGAGCAACTGCGCATCGATCCAGCCGCGCACGCCCGGCAACGCGACGTCGCACCACGCGTAGTTGCTCAGGCAGCCGAATACGTCCAGCGCGGTGCCGGGCGGAATCTCCGCGACCACCGGATAATCGGGCGCAGGCCCGGCATACAGCTCGGCCGGCGAATTCGTGTAAGCGCTGCTCTGCGCATCGGCGACGCCCGGCGCGGCCGCGAGGCCGGCCAGGACGACACACAGACTTCGGACAATCGTGTTTCTCATGATGCTCTCCCGCGCCGTGCCGCCGCGCGCCGGTCAGTGCCGATGGCCGCCGCCCCAGTGACCGCCACCCCAATGCCCGCCGCCCCACGGACGATGCCAGTACCCGCCGCGCCCGCCCCAGTATCCGCCACCCCAGCGGCCCCAGAAGCCGATCGTCACGGGCGGCCCGTACCAGCCGGAGTAGTACGCCGGGTAGTAATACGGATACGGCGGCGGCACGTAGGCCGGGGCGACGTACACCGGCACCGCCGCGCCGGCATCGACCTGCGCCTGGGGCACGGTCGACGGGGCCGGCCCCGGTGCGGCCGGTGCGACTGGAATCTCGCGCTGCGTCACCGTGGCGGGCACCGGCGCGTAATAAGGTGCATAACCGTACGGGCTCGTGTAGTAGCAGCCGCCAAGCGCCAGTGCGACCAGCATGACTGCGGCGGGCCTCGCGGCGGAAATCGGGTTCATCTGGTACTCCGGCAGAATCCGCGCGTCGCCGCCGGCGCGCGCCTGACTCTAGCTTACGTCCCCTGCAGATTTCCGCGCGTATGATCGGTTACTTTTTGTTTCCTGCCCCGGACGCCGAAGCAGGCACGCCGCGTGCTGGCCCGTCCGCGGCGCCGACGTTGAAGTTGGCGCAAATGCCCTCAACTTGAACGATGTCGGGCTGACCGGCGCGGACGGGCGTCCGCGACCACCGGCAACCGCAAACCGGCGAGCTTCGGCCCGCCCAGACAGGAACGCGGCTCGCGCCGCCATCGACATGACTACGCCACGCCCCACTTCCCGGGCGGACACACCGCTCGATCCGATCATCCAGCTGCTGGCGCTCGCCGGCGAGCAGGGTTATCTGACGCACGCCGACCTCGTCGACGCGCTGCCGCCCGAAAGCGACAGCCCCGACGCGCTCGATGTCGTGCGCGCCGCGCTTGCCGATATCGGCATCGCGGTACTCGACGAGCCGGCCGTGCCTGCACCGTTCGCCGGCGCGGCGCCGGTCGAGGTCGATCGCGAGGCGCTCGACGAAGGCCGGGCCATGCTCGGCGACCTCGCGCGCGGCACGAGCGCGTCGACCGATCCGCTCGCGCTCTACATGCGGCGCATGCACGCGGTGCCGTTGCTCACGCGCGAAGGCGAAATCGTGCTCGCCCGCGAGATCGAAACGGGCCGCCATCAGGTACTGCACGCGATCGCCGGTTATCCGCCCGCGGTCGACGCGCTGCTCGCGCGTCATCGCGCGACGGGCGGCGCCGCCGCAACCGGCTCGCCCGATGACGACGACGCCGGCGCGCCCGCGCCCGCCCGCTACGATGCGCTGCACGCAGCGGTGTCGGCGCTGCGCGGCGCACTGCATGCGCATGGCAGCCGTTCGGCCGAATACCGCGACGCACGCAACCGCGTGGCCGCGCTGCTCGGTTCGCTCGCCTGGGTCGCGCCGGCCGCCGACGACGCGAGCCGTACGGTGCGCGCACTCGCGGCCGCCCCCCACGATCCGTCGGCGGTCGACGCAGCGTGCTTCGACGCGGTCGCACGGCGCGCGCTCGCGGCGGCGCTGAGCGACGGCCAGCAGAAGGTGCGCGACGCGACGCGTGCGATGCTCGAGGCGAACCTGCGGCTCGTGCTGTCGATCGCGCGCAAGTACCTGAACCGCGGCGTCGACCTGTCCGACCTCGTGCAGGACGGCTGTCTCGGCCTGATGCGCGCGATCGAGAAATTCGAATATCGGCGCGGGTTCAAGTTCTCGACCTATGCGACCTGGTGGATTCGTCAGGCGATCGCGCGCTCGGTCGCGGATCGCTCGCGCACGATCCGCGTGCCGGTGCACGTCGGCGACCAGTACCAGCGCGTGCAGCGGCATGCGCTGCGCTTTCGCCAGCGCACGGGCCGGCGGGCCACGCCCGCCGAGCTCGCGGCCGAAACCGGTCTCGACGAAGACAAGCTCCGCGCGGTGCTCGCGCTGCCCGCCGAGCCGGTCTCGCTCGACACGCCGCTGCCCGACGCGGACACCGGCCTCGTGGAACTGATCGAGGATCAGGCATCGGCCAGCCCGTTCGAGCAACTGGCCGACACGCGCATGCGCGAATGCGTGCGGTCGCTGCTGCGCTCGGTCACGCCGACCGAGGCCGACGTGCTGCGCCGGCGGTTCGGCCTTGGCGGCGCCGAGCCGGACACCTACGACGCGATCGCGCAGGACGCGGGGATGTCGCGCGAGCGCGTGCGGCAGATCGAGAAACGGGCGCTCGCCGCGCTGCGTACGGCCGCCGAGGCCGAAAACGCGCAGTCGTTTCTCGACGCTTGACCGTATCGCATGTAGCGCACGGTCGTGCCGCATTCCGGCACGACCGTGCGCTTCGCGCCTGTGCTACGTTTGCCATTGACGCGCATCAAATTTTCTTCATCGCGCGTCGCGACAATGGTTGACAGCCGACCGGCGCATCGCTCGCCGCGTCCATTCCGTTTGTGCTTTCCGGGTCCCTCGCCATGCAGTCGACCGTCAGCCAGACGTACGAGGAAAACCAGCCTATCGCGGCCCGCCTGCGCGAGGCAGCGCAGTGGCTCGTCGCCCAGGGCGCGAACCCGTACCGGGCCGCCGCATACCGCGCGGCGGCCGATACGGTCGACGCGCTCGACCGCGACATCCGCGGCGTATTCGAAACCGGCGGCGTCGAGGCGCTCGGCGCGCTGCCCGACATCGGCGCGGGCGTCGCGCAGGCGATCGCCGAGCTGCTGGTGACGGGGCGCTGGCGCCAACTCGACCGCCTGCGCGGCGACGCGGAACGCGCATCGGCCTTCGAGGCGGTGCCGGGTATCGGCCACGCGCTCGCGCTGCGCATTCATGACGCACTGCACATCGACACGCTGGAGGAACTCGAGCGCGCGGCCCGCAACGGCCAGCTCGAAACGATCGCGGGTGTCGGCCCGCGACGCGCGGTCGGCATCCGCGCCGCACTCGACGACGTGCTGAGCCGCCGGCGGCGCTGGCAAGGTCACATGCAGAACGCCGGCCCCGGCACGGAACCGCCCATCGAACTGCTGCTTTACATCGATCGCCAGTACCGCAACAAGGCGGCCGCCGGCGTGCTGCCGAGGCTCAGGCACCGGCGCCTGAACGCGGACGGATACGTGCCGCCGCCCGTGATGCACATGACCAAGGGCGGCTGGCATTTCACGGTGCTGAGCCAGCATGCCGCCATGCGCACGCCGGAAGCCGGGCGCCCGACCGACTCGGTCTCGCTCTACTTCTACGACGCCATGCAGTGCGAGCACCAGCGCACCGTCTTCACCGAAACGGTCGGCGCGCTCGTCGGCAAGCGGATCGTGCGCGGGCGCGAGATGGAATGCCGCGTGTATTACGCGGGGTGAGTCATGCATCAACGGTTTGCCGACGTCGAAGGCGGTACGGACGGCATCTCCTTTTGACGATCCGGCACGTCGACCCCGTTACGTCGCCCCGTAGCCGCCCTCCTGTCGAATCGCTACCGCCACGCCCATCCTCGCGCAGGCTCGCCGCCTACGCACTGTCCGCTTTCGCGCGGCGCGCCGGATGACGATGCGCGGCAATGCGCAGCAGCTTCTGGAACGAGGGGCATTCGAGATGGTTCACGGCCGGGCACACGGCCGCATGCCGCAGCGCATCGCGCACCGCGCCGAGGCGGCGGATCGTACGGTCGAGCTCGTCGGCCTTGCCATCGAGCTTCGCGCGATCGATGGCGGGCCGGCCGTCCGCGCCGACCATCGCGAGGATGTCGTCGAGCGAGAAACCGGCCTCCCGGCCGAGCGCGATCAACGCCAGGCGCTCCAGCACCGACGCGTCGTACTGCCGCCGCAGTCCGTGCCGGCCGATCGGCACGATCAGCCCCTTTTCCTCGTAGTAGCGCAGCGTCGATGCGGGCAATCCCGTGCGCCGCGCCACGTCCGCGATGTCCAGTCGGCTCATGCTTGATCTCACGTTAACTTGAAGTCGCAAGATAGTTGCTCGACTCCGTGAAGACAAGCCCGGACCGCCATGAAACCGTTGAACCCGCGTCGTATTCCGCCGTGCCGCATCGCCATCGCCGTCCGCCGCGGAGGTGGGCGGCTTCGGCGGGATTCCGCTCGACGCCGTCGCCGTGCTCGTACATCAGCGCGACACTGAATTCGCCATCCAGATCGCCGCGCGTCGCGTCGCCTTCGCCTTCGCCTTCGCCTTCGCCATCGCCATCGCCGCGTCGAACGCCGCGGGCGCATCGCCGTGCCCGAGCCAAGCGGTGCCGATCCCGAGGATCAGTACCAGCGCGAGCGCGATGAGGATCGCAATACGGTCTTCCGGCCGATTCGTCGTGCCTCGGTGATCTCTCGGCGTTCTCTTTTTTTGTGGTTGCAAGCGGTACGCCCGACCGAGCGCCCGCGTCACTCGCCGCCGCAGTCGATCAGGTTGCGGCGCACGCGCCCGAGCAGCCGCACCAGCGTATCGCGCTCGTCGGGCGTGAAGCCGCGCAGCCCGTCGTCGGCGACGGTATCGCCCACCTCCAGCATCTGCGGAAAGATCTCACGCGACTTGTCGGTCAGCCGGATCACGAACGCGCGGCGGTCGTCGTCGTTCGCGACGCGCTCGATCCAGCCATAACTTTCCATCCGGTCGAGCAGCCGCGTGAGCGAGATCGGCGTGATCTCGAGCCATTCGGCGAGCCGCGCCTGATTCATCTCGCCCTTCCACGTCAGGTACGCGAGCACGCGGCTTTGCGCCCGCGTCAGCCCGATGCGCTTTGCGCGCCGGTCGAACAGGCGTCCGTTCAGGCGGGCCACGTCGGCGATCAGGTAACCGATCCGGTTCTCGTAGGTCTTGTCCATGCGGCGATTATAGGGTCAAGCCGGAACCGGCCCGAGGCTCGCGACGCGGCGATAAGCGGCTATATAATAAGCACGCTTATAATTTGCGCCATACCGATCGCCGCCCACGGCGGCCGCCCCACGGAGACTCCCGCTTGAACCCCGCCGCCGACGCCCCCGCCTCGCCCGCGCTGAACCGGCCGATGCTGACCCTGTCGATCATGCTCGCCACGCTGATCCAGACCCTCGACAGCACAATCGCGAACGTCGCGCTGCCCCATATGCAGGGCACGCTGTCCGCGTCGCAGGACGAGATCACGTGGGTGCTGACCTCCTACATCGTCGCCGCGGCGATCGCGACGCCGCTCACCGGCTGGCTGTCCGACCGGCTGAGCGTGAAGCGGCTGCTGATCGTGTCGATCGCCGGTTTCACGGTTGCGTCGGCGCTGTGCGGGCTGTCGGAGACGCTCGTGCAGATCGTCGGCGCGCGGTTGCTGCAGGGTGTATTCGGCGCCGCGCTGGTGCCGCTGTCGCAATCGATCCTGCTCGACATCAATCCGCGCGAGAAACAGGGCCAGGCGATGGCGATCTGGGGGATGGGCGTGATGGTCGGCCCGATCCTCGGCCCGACGCTCGGCGGCTGGCTCACCGACAGCTACAACTGGCGCTGGGTGTTCTTCATCAACGTGCCGATCGGCGCATTCGCGCTCGCCGGCGTGATGACCTTCCTACCGGCGCGCGCGCCGCGCCCGCACGTGAAATTCGACGCGTTCGGCTTCGCGACGCTCGCGCTCGCGATCGGCGCGTTCCAGGCGATGCTCGACCGAGGCGAACAGCTCGACTGGTTCGGTTCGTACGAGATCCGCATCGAGGCGCTCGTCGCGGCGCTCGGCTTCGCATTCTTCCTCGCGCATACGGCAACCGTCGGCAAGGCGTCGTTCTTCAAGTCGGAACTGCTGCGCGACCCGAATTTCGCAACGGGCACGCTGTTCATCTTCGTGGTCGGCGCGGTGCTGTATGCGACGCGCGCGCTGCTGCCGCCGATGCTGCAGAACCTGATGGGCTATCCGGTCGCGACGACGGGCCTCGTCACCGCGCCGAGCGGCGCCGGCACGATGATCGCGATGCTGTTCGTCGGGCGGCTGCTGAAATACGTGGATGCGCGGCTGCTGCTGCTCGCGGGACTTGCGATTTCCGCGCTCGCGCTGTGGCAGATGATGCAGTACACGATCGTGCTGTCCGAAGCGGACATCGTGTGGCCCGGCGTGATCCAGGGCTTCGGCCTCGGGCTGGTGTTCGTGCCGCTGAGCGCGCTGTCGTTCTCGACGCTGCCGCCCGACCTGCGCGCGGACGGCACGGCCACCTACAGCCTGATGCGCAACATCGGCAGCAGTATCGGCATCTCGATCGTGCAGACGCTGATGACGCGCAATACGCAGGTCGCGCATGCCGACCTCGCGACCCACGTCACGCCGTTCGACCCGGCCGTGCAGGCGATGATCGGCAGCCGCGTCGACATTGCGCTGCTCGACCGCACGATCAACCAGCAGGCGACGATGATCGCGTACCTGAACGATTTCAAGCTGATGTTCGTCGCGACGCTGCTGATGATCCCGTTGTTGCTGCTGATCCGGCCGCCGCAGAAAACGGCGAGCGTCGACGTCGCGCATGCGGCGATGGACTGACGGGCACGCATGTGCCCGTCCGAGGCCCCGTCAGGCCTTCATCGTCCCGGTCCGCACGTAGCGCTCGTGCCACGACAGCGCCTCGGCGAGCAGATGCGGCGTGTGCTTGCCGAAGCTTTCGCGCGACGCGCGCTCGAAGTAGTCCTCGAGCATCGGCCGATAGTCCGGGTGCGCGCAGGTCGCGATGATCTTGCGCGCGCGCTGCTTCGGCGACAGGCCGCGCAGGTCGGCCAGCCCCTGCTCGGTGACGACGACGGCGACGTCGTGCTCGGTATGGTCGACGTGGCTCGCCATCGGCACGATCCGCGAGATCGCCCCGCCCTTCGCGGTACTTGCCGACATGAAGCACGACAGGTAGCCGTTGCGCGCGAAGTCGCCCGAGCCGCCGATGCCGTTCTGGATCTTCGTGCCCATCACGTGCGTCGAGTTCACGTTGCCGTAGATGTCGGCCTCGATCATCCCGTTCATCGCGATGCAGCCGAGCCGGCGCACGAGTTCCGGATGGTTGCTGATCTCCTGCGGGCGCAGCACGATCTTCTCGCGGAACGTCGCGATTTCATCGGCGAAACGCTGCACGGCGGCCGGGCTCAGCGACAGCGCGGTGGCCGATGCGAAGCTCAGCGTGCCGTCGTCGAGCAGGTCGAGCATGCCGTCCTGGATCACTTCCGTGTACGCGGTCAGGTTCGAGAAGCCGGCCGAGCTGAGCTCCGCCAGCACCGCGTTCGTGATGTTGCCGACGCCCGACTGCAGCGGCAGCAGGTTTTCCGGCAGGCGGCCGCGCTTCACTTCGTGGCGCAGGAAGTCGATCAGTTGCAGCGCGATCTGCTTCGACGTCTCGTCCGGCGCGGTGAACGCATTGCTGCGATCGGGCGCGTCGGTCTCGACGATCGCGACGATCTTGTCGGCCGGGCAGCGCAAGTACGGCTCGCCGATCCGGTCGTCGCTCTTCGTCAGCGGAATCGGCTTGCGATGCGGCGGCAGCGCGGTGCCGTAGTAGATGTCGTGCATCCCGTCGAGGCCGAGCGGCTGGCGCGCATTCACTTCGAGGATGACGTGCTTCGCGCGCTCGAGCCAGGTCTTGTTGTTGCCGATCGACGCGGACGGGATCAGCAGGCCGTCCTCGCGGATGCCCGCGACTTCGACGATCGCGACGTCGAGATCGCCGTACAGCCCGAACCACGCGTATTGCGCGACGTGGCTCAGGTGGACGTCCTGGTAATCGACTTCGCCGGCGTTGATCTTGTCGCGCAACGTCGGGTCGGACTGATAGGGCAGCCGCATCGAGATGCCATTGGTGCGGGCGAGCGCGCCGTCGAGTTCCGGTGCGGTCGACGCGCCCGTCAGCACGTTGATCCGGAAGTCCTCGCCGCGCGCGTGCGCCGCGTCGATGTGGGCGGCGAGCGCGGCCGGCACGGCCTTCGGATAGCCCGACCCGGTGAAGCCGCTCATGGCGACGGTCATGCCGGGGCGGATCAGCGCGGCGGCTTCGTCGGCGGTGCGGACGAGCGAACGCAGGGCGGGAGCGAGGATGCGTGATGAAGACATGGCTGGTTTCTTGACGCTTTGGTCTGTCGTTGACGTCGCGGGGGGTGTCTCCTGAGCGACGCGAAGCCCTTTGGGGCCGCGAGGGGCGGCCCGGCACCACGGGCACGGCCGGAGTATCGCAGAGGCCATCGCCGCGAAATGTCCGCCGGATGCAAAAGATCCTTGCCGGATTTGCCGGGTATCGAACGAGCGTTCCGTGACAGGCGATCCGCCCCCCGCCGAAGGCACGCGAAAGGCGTGCGAAAGCATCGGGGCGAATCGCCGGTTCGCGATCGCCGACCGTCGCGCATCAATCGATGAAATTTCATCGGCATTGACGGCATTTGGTTCGGTAATCGCCGATACCCGGCCGGCGCGGCCGATTGTCGCCCGATGCGGCTTTTCCGGACCTGACGGAGATCAAGGTCGCATGCGCTGCGCTACGCCGGCCGACCGGCCCGAAAAAACCTGCCGTATCGGCCTGCGAGGCCCGTCCGGCCTTGACAGCCGCGCGATGCGAACCACACTGGAAGACGGGTCCGGCCGCCCGATGGGCCGTCCCGTTCGCACCTGCGTTTTTGAACCGGCCGATACCCGCAAGACGCGGTAACACTCCCGCATGTCAGGACATTGATCGAAGAAAAAGCAACAAATTACAATTCCGTATATATTTCGCCGATGGACCAAAGAAAAACCGCCACACGCCCCGAGCCACCGCTGCCACGCACCTGGGATGCGCGGCTCGCGCGCTCGCTTGTCCGACCGCTCGTCGATACGCCGGTCACCCCGAATCACCTCACCACCCTTCGTCTGCTGATCGGCCTCGCCGGCGCCTGGTGCCTCGCGCACGGCGGCTTCGGCTGGAGCAATGCAGGCGCGTTCCTGATCGTGCTGTCGAACTTCGTCGATCACACCGACGGCGAGCTCGCGCGCATCAGCGGCAAGTCCAGCAAGATCGGTCATTTTTACGACCTGGCGGCCGATGCGCTCGTCACGGTCGCGCTGTTCGTCAGCATGGGCGTCGGCATCGTCGCCCAGGGCGGCCAGATGGCCGCGTCGCCGGTGCTGCTCGGCGCGGCGGCCGGCGCGGCCGTCGCGCTGATCTTCTTCCTGCGCATGCGGATCGAATCGATCGCCGGCAAGGCCGGCACCAAGCAGGCGTTCGCCGGCGGCTTCGAGACGGAAGACGTGCTGTACCTGCTGCCGATCGTGACGCTCGTCGACGGCGTCGAGCCGTTCCTGCTCGCGGCGTCGATCGGCGCCCCGCTGTTCGCCGCCTGGGTCGTGATCGACTGGTGGCGCATCGTGCGGCGCGGCAACCTTCCGCAGAACCCGGCCGCGCAGAACCCAACCGAAATCCAGGCTTCCAAATGACTCCTAGCACGCGCGACGATTCCGTGCTGAGCCCGGCACGCCCCGCGCCCGTGCGCGCGGCCGCGGCCGCGGCCGATCCCGATCGCACCGTGGCCGACCGTGTCGGCCAGCTCGACCTCGACCGCCTGCGCGGCGACTACACGCGCCAGGGCTCGTTCCTCTACCTCGATGCGTTCCTGCCGGCCGACGCGCACGCGAAGCTGGCGAACGCCGCCCGCGCGATGCAGGCCGGCCTGAACCGCAATTACCTGCCCGGCCACAAGCAGGGCGGCAGCGTGAGCCGCCATACGATCGACGCGCAAGCGCCGTACATCGCCGAGCTGTATCGCTCGAAGGCGCTGATCGGTTTCCTCGAGAAAATCACCGGCGACAAGCTGATGCCGTCGCCGGACGACGATCCGCACGCGTACGCGCTGTATTACTACACGAAGCCCGGCGACCACATCGGCTGGCACTACGACACGTCGTACTACGATGGCCGCCGCTACACGCTGCTGATCGGCGTGATCGACGAATCGTCGTGCCGGCTCGACTACGAGCTGCATACGCGCAACCCGGACGTCGCCGACGAACCGGGCTCCGTGCAGATCGCCGACGGCGGCATCGTGCTGTTCGACGGCGACAAGCTGCGCCACCGCATCACGCCGCTCGGCCAGAACGAGATGCGCGTGTCGCTCACGTTCGAATACGTGACGAACCCCGGCATGCGGCCATGGAAGCGCTTCATCTCGAACATGAAGGACGCGATCGCGTATTTCGGTTTCCGCCAGGTGTTCAAGCAACTGGCGACGCGACGCACGAGCGGGTCATGACACGCGCGGGCCTCATCCTGCTGTCCCTCGGGACCGCACTCTTCATCGCACTTCTGGCCTGGCAAGGCGTCGGCGCGGTCGCGTCCACGTTCCTCGCGGCCGGCTGGGGCCTCGCGCTCGTCGCCGTGTTCCACGTCGTGCCGCTCGCGATCGACGCCGTCGCGATTTCCGTGATGTTCCGCCGCGGGCAGCCGGGCGCCGAACTCGGCAACGCGCTGCGCGCGCGCTGGGTCGGCGAATCGGTGAACAGCCTGCTGCCCGCCGGGCAGATCGGCGGCCCGGTGCTGATGGTGCGCCACCTCGCGCAGCGCGGCACGCGGATGGCCGATGCGGCCGCCGCCGTGACCGTCAGCACGACGATGCAGGCGCTCGCGCAAATGGCCTTCGCACTGATCGGCATCGCCGCGTTCAGCCTGTATGCGACGCACGAGTCGGTCGCGTACCTGCGTACGCCCGCGCTGATCGCCACCGGCGTGCTCGGCGCGCTCGCGGTGATGTTCTATCTGGCGCAGCGGCGCGGGCTGTTCGGCCGCGGCCTGCGCCTCGCGTCGAAGCTGCTCGGCCCGCGCGACTGGTCGTCGCTCGCCACGCGCGCCGACGCGATCGACGACGCGGTCGGCGCGCTGTACCGCGATCGCGCGAAAGTCGCGAAGACCTTCGCATTGAGTCTCGCCGGCTGGATCGTCGGCACCGCGGAAGTGTGGCTCGCGCTGCACTTCCTCGGGCATCCGGTGAGCTGGCTCGACGCGTTGCTGCTCGAAAGCGTCGGTCAGGCGATTCGCGGGGCGGCTTTCGCGATCCCGGGCTCGCTCGGTGCGCAGGAAGGCGGCTACCTGCTGCTCGCGCCGCTGGTCGGCCTGCCGCCCGACGCGGCGCTCGCGCTGTCGCTCGCGAAGCGCGCGCGCGAACTCGCGCTCGGCCTGCCCGGCCTGCTCTATCTGCATTTCAGTGAAAGAAACTGGCAGCGGCGCCATGCGCCGCAGCCGCTCGCCGACTGATCGTTCAGATCGCCGGCTTTTTGGTTGGAGAACCCATGCGAGCCATCATTCTTGCGGCAGGCCTCGGCTTGCGCCTGCAACAACCGCCCGAAGCGCAGTTCCCGAAGTGCCTGCTCCGCTTCGACGACGTTTCGCTGCTCGAGCGCCATCTGCGCGTGCTTGACGCCGCGGGCGTCGACGAGATCGTGCTCGGGCTCGGCTTTCAGCACGAGAAGGTCGAGCAGGAACTGAAGCGCCTCGGCCGCCAGGCCGAGATCGTGATCAACGACCGCTACGACCTCGGCAGCGTGCTGACCGTGCATACCGTCGCCGACGCGATGACGCGCGGCGGCGACGTGCTGCTGATGGACGCGGACGTGCTGTACGACGAGAACATCCTGCATGCGCTGGTGGCCGATTCCGACCGCGCGGTCGACCGCCTGCTGATCGACCGCGACTTCGAGGCCGGCGACGAACCCGTCAAGCTGTGCCTGAAGGACGGCGTGCCGGTCGAGCTGCGCAAGCAGCTCGCGGTCGACCTCGACTACGACACGATCGGCGAATCGGTCGGCTTCTTCCGCTTCACCGAAGGCACCGCGCGCCGCCTCGCGACGATCGTCGCGGGCTACGTCGACGGCAGCCGCGCGAACATGCCGCACGAGGAAGCCGTGCGCGACCTGCTGCTCGAAGGCGGCCATTCGTTCGACGTCGCCGACGTCACCGGCTCGCCGTGGATCGAGATCGACTTCCCGAACGACGTCGCACGCGCGACGCAAGACATTCTTCCCCTGATTCAACGCACCACCGCCGGAGCCGCACGATGAACGCACGCGAACCCAACTTCACCGAATCGCGCAGCGCGCGCCTGCGCCGCATGCTCGTCAGCAGCGACCTCGAATTCCTGATGGAAGCGCACAACGGCCTGTCCGCGCGGATCGTCCGCGAGGCCGGCTTCAAGGGGATCTGGGCGTCGGGCCTCGCGATCTCCGCGCAGTTCGGCGTGCGCGACAACAACGAAGCGAGCTGGACCCAGGTGGTCGACGTGCTCGAATTCATGGCCGACGCGAGCGACCTGCCGATCCTGCTCGACGGCGACACCGGCTACGGCAACTTCAACAACGTGCGGCGTCTCGTGCGGAAACTCGAACAGCGCGGCATCGCGGGCGTCTGCATCGAGGACAAGCAGTTCCCGAAGACGAACAGCTTCATCGACGGCGAGCGCCAGCCGCTCGCCGAGATCGACGAGTTCTGCGGCAAGATCAAGGCCGGCAAGGATTCGCAGACCGATCCCGACTTCTCGATCGTCGCGCGCGTCGAGGCGCTGATCGCGGGCTGGGGGATGGACGAGGCGCTGCGCCGCGCGAACGCGTATGCGGAAGCCGGCGCCGATGCGATCCTGATCCACAGCAAGCTGTCACGCCCGGACGAAATCCTGCAGTTCGCGCGCGAATGGAGCGGCAAGGCGCCGCTCGTGATCGTGCCGACCAAGTACTACAGCACGCCGACCGACGTGTTCCGCCAGGCCGGCATCAGCACCGTGATCTGGGCGAACCACCTGATCCGCGCGTCCGCGTCGGCGATGCAGGCCGTCGCGCGCGAGATCCACGAGAACGAAACGCTGATCAACGTCGAAGACCGCGTCGCGTCGGTCAACGAGATCTTCCGCCTGCAGGACGCCGACGAGTACTCGGCGGCCGAGCGCATCTACCTGTCGTCGTCGTCACGCGCGTCGAACGCGGCGGTCGTGCTCGCCGCGAGCCGCGGCAAGGGCCTCGAGGCCGTCACCGAAGACAAACCCAAGGTCATGCTGCCGGTCGCCGGCAAGCCGCTCCTGCGCTGGCTCGTCGACGGCTTCAAGAAGCAAGGCGTGAACGACATCACCGTGGTCGGCGGCTACCGCGCCGATGCGATCGACACATCGGGCATCAAGCTCGTCGTCAACGAACGCCACGCGCAGACGGGTGAGCTCGCGTCGCTCGCATGCGCGGCCGAACGCCTGACCGGCGACACCGTGATCTCGTACGGCGATCTGCTGTTCCGCAGCTACATCCTGCGCGACCTCGCGGAGAGCGAGGCCGAGTTCAGCGTGGTGGTCGATTCGTCGCTGACCGAGCCGTCGAACCAGAGCGTGCGCGACTTCGCCCTCTGCTCGGCGGCCGACGATCGCGGCCTGTTCGGCCAGAAAACCTACCTGCAACGCGTGTCGAGCGACGTCGCCGCGGGCACGCCGCACGGCCGCTGGATCGGCCTGCTGAACGTGCGCGGCGCCGGCGTCGAGCGCCTGAAGGCGATGCTCGCGACGCTGCAGGCGCGCCCCGATTTCGACACGCTCGACATCCCGTCGCTGCTGAACGAACTGATCACCGCCGGCGAAAAAATCGAGGTGCAGTACGTGCACGGCCACTGGCGCGGCGTCAACGACCTGGAAGACTTCCGTCGCGCGGGCGACTTCGCGCACGGCCAGACGCCGCTGTCCGAACCGGGCACCGGCAACGGGGGCGCGCAATGATCGAAGCGGCCCAGTTCGTCGAGGCCGCGCGCGAACGCGGCTTCGACTGGTACGCGGGCGTGCCCTGCTCGTACCTGACGCCGTTCATCAATTACGTGCTGCAGGACCCGACGCTGCACTACGTGTCGGCCGCGAACGAAGGCGACGCGGTCGCGCTGATCGCCGGCGCCACGCTCGGCGGCAAGCGCGGGATCGCGATGATGCAGAACTCGGGGCTCGGCAACGCGGTGAGCCCGCTCACGTCGCTGACCTGGACGTTCCGCCTGCCGCAGTTGCTGATCGTCACGTGGCGCGGCCAGCCGGGCGTCGCCGACGAGCCGCAACACGCGCTGATGGGCCCGATCACGCCCGCGATGCTCGACACGATGGAGATCCCGTGGGAGACGTTCCCGACCGACCCGGAACAGGTCGGCCCGGCGCTCGACCGTGCAATCGCGCACATGGACGCGACGGGCCGCCCGTACGCGCTCGTGATGCAGAAAGGCAGCGTCGCGCCGTATGAACTGAAGGCGAACCCGGCCGCGAAGCCGCGCGCGCACGTCGCCGCGCAATCGGCGTCGCGCGCTGAATCGGCCAATGCAGCGGCCGACGCGTGGCCGACCCGTCACGAGGCGCTGCAGCGCGTGATCGCGCATACGCCGGTCGATTCGACCGTCGTGCTCGCGTCGACCGGTTTCTGCGGCCGCGAACTCTACGCGCTCGACGATCGTCCGAACCAGCTGTACATGGTCGGCTCGATGGGCTGCGTGACGCCGCTCGCACTCGGCCTCGCGCTCGCGCGCCCCGACCTGCGCGTGGTGGCCGTCGACGGCGACGGCGCCGCGCTGATGCGGATGGGCGTGTTCGCGACGCTCGGCGCCTACGGCCCGGCCAACCTCACGCACGTGCTGCTCGACAACGGCGCACACGAATCGACGGGCGGCCAGGCGACGGTGTCGCAGCATGTGTCGTTCGCGGGTGTCGCGGCCGCGTGCGGTTACGCGTCGGCCGTCGAAGGCGATACGCTCGACGTGCTCGATGCAACGCTGGCCGCAACGGGGAACGGTGCGCAATTCGTTCGCGTGGCGATCCGCACGGGCGTGCCCGACGGCCTGCCCCGCCCGACCGTCACGCCGGTCGAGGTCAAGACCCGTCTGATGCGGCACATCGGCGCCGCGCAGACCGAAGCCCACGTTGAAGGAGCTCATTGATGCTGTTGCTGAACCCCGGCCCGGTCACGCTCACCGAACGCGTGCGCCGCAGCCTGCTGCAACCCGACCTGTGCCATCGCGAAAGCGAATTCTTCGATCTGCAGGATGAAGCGCGTGCGCGCCTCGTCGCCGCGTACGAACTCGATCCGGCCGAATGGGCCGCCGTGCTGATGACGGGTTCGGGCACGGCCGCCGTCGAGGGCATGATCGCGGCACTCGTGCCGCAGGACGGCAAGCTGCTCGTGATCGAGAACGGCGTCTACGGCGAGCGGATCACGCAGATCGCCACGCAGTACGGGATCGCGCACGACGTGCTCAAGCATGAGTGGATGCAGGCGCCTGATCTCGCGCAGATCGGTGCGAAGCTCGATGCGGGTGGGTACTCGCATGTCGCCGTAATTCATCATGAAACGACGACGGGCCGGCTGAACGACCTCGGCGCGATCGCGGAAGTGTGTCGCGCGCGCGGCGTGAAGATGCTCGTCGATGGCGTCAGCAGTTTCGGCGCGGAAGCGATCGATTTTGCGGGCGGCGTGATCGACGCGGTCGCCGCGACCGCGAACAAGTGCCTGCACGGCGTGCCGGGCGCGGCGTTCGTGATCGTGCGCCGCAGCGCGCTCGCGAAGGCCACGAGCCGGACTTACTACCTCGATCTCGGTCGGCTCGCGAAGCTGCAGGATCAGCGGAATACGCCGTTTACACCGTCCGTGCATGCGTATTACGCGCTCGTCGAGGCGCTGCGCGAGTTTGATGAAGCTGGCGGCTGGCGTGCGCGGCATGCGCATTACAAGGCGCTTGCCGATCAGGCGCAGGCCGGGCTTGCCGCGCGTGGGATGCCGCTGGTGCTGCCGGAAGGCGCGTCGTCGGTTGTGCTGCGTGCGTATCGGCTGCCGCAGGGCGTCACGTACGAAGCGCTGCACGACGGGCTGAAGGCGCGTGGCTTCGTGATTTATGCGGGGCAAGGCGGGCTGTCGAAGGAGCTGTTCCGGATTTCGACGATGGGCGCGATTCAGGCGGCCGATGTCGAGCGGTTGCTGGAAGGGTTTGCGGCGCTGACGCGGTAAGCGTTGTCCGCACGTTCTTCGACGAAAGGCCCGCGAGGGCCTTTTTTGTTATTTTCTGATTTCTGCGGGTTTCGCTTATCGACTGCGAATTCAACCGGTGGATGCAGCGAATGGATGAAATCGCTCAGCGGGTGTATCGAAGATTAGTGTCTTTCGCGGCCGCTCCCCGGCCGCGTGCTTCCCGCCGACTTCGATCAGAGCTTGACATCCCCGGACTTGGAACTACCGGATCCAGCCAGATGGCTTTGTACGGCGACGAGCTGGTCGTCCGTCGTCGCCACCAGCCACAAACGCGAGTGCTCTGCGATCTGGCGGTTGTGGTCCTTCAACGGTCCCAATGTGGCAGCGGACTTCCAGGTCACGGGACCAATCCGGCTGCTCCGGCCCGACGGCGCCCCCACCAGCAGGCAGTAAGGTCCGAGAGGAAGCGACACGAACGGAAGGGCCGGACTCGCCCGCACGCGCCAGTCGACGAACGGCGCCTCGCTGATGAGCAGCGGCATGGGCAAACCGTAAAGCACGCTGAAATCGTACAGCAACAGTTTCTCGCGCGCGCCCACGTAGCTACGCCGGATATCGTCGATAACCGCAGCGCGAATTTCATCGTCGAACATGGGCTCCTGCGCGTAGCGTGCAAAAGCCTGCTGCGCTTCGATCTGATAGGCACTGAACAGACCGAGTTCCACGCAGTCCTGCACTGCGCGCTGGACCTCCACCATGGAGCCGGCTTCTTCCGGCTTGCCCAACTGCGCTGCCCTCAAAAAGCGGGCAAGTCCCGCCTCGTGGATCACCGGGCCGTCGGCAGAGGCGTCGATATCCGCATCCTTGTCGAGCGGCACGTAAAAGTATTCTTCGTTGGCGAAGTGCGACTTCTTGCCTTCGTCAAACTTGATTTCGCCATCGGTGCGATCCAGATAGCGAGTACCGATTCGACCATGCTCCCAAACCCAGTTCTTGAGGAACGGTCGTAACGGATGCAGCCTGTCGTGAGTAGCCATTGGTTCCTCCAGGTGCCCAGTATAGACCCAGGTGGTCGCTTGCCCGGTTGCATCGACGGGTTGAATCCGCAGGGCGGTGTAGACAGTAGAGCGTCCGCATGAAAGCATGTTTCAATGGTCGTAAATGGCTACGGATTCAACCGTTCCCGGAAAATCTGCGAAGCACCTCTTTTCCATGATGACAATAAAAATCCTTCGCTGCGCCTCGTTGCTGGCATTCGTTGCCACGCCCATCGCTCACGCCGCCGACAGCCAGTCCTGTAGCGACGCAACCGTCACGGCCATCGCCCGCTGGGCCGGCATCGCGAGCGCACGCATCGCCACGCGCGATGCGGACCGGCTCGTCGTCGCGTCGTCGTGCAAGGCCATGCCGAATGCACCGGAAACGACGATCGCGGCCGTCGCGTTCGATTCGCTGCCGAAGAGCAAAGACCCCGACGAAAGCAAAAAGCTGCAGGTCATTGCGCTCGTCGAGGGCGGCAAGGTCGTGGCGGCCGATCGGTCGGTAGTCGAAGAGGATGCGGCGACGGAGATCGGCGAGAACAGCTACCGCATCGACACGGCGCCCTACCGGCTGTCGCCCGATGTGCGCGCGTTCGGCGTCGTGTTTACCAGCAGCGCGCGCGGGCCGAGTTGCCCTGATGCCAACACCAGTGAGGAGTTGACGCTGTGGGTGCGCGAAGGCGGCCGTATCCGCCCGGTGTTCGGCACCAACCTCTACGGTTGGGTCAGCGTCGAAGGCGACGCCTGCGGCCCCGGTGTCGGCGATGCGCGCAGCGAAGAGGCCCGCATGACGATCGCCGTGGATAAAACGTCGAGCCACGGCTTCGCCGATCTGTCGATCACGGCACACGTCGCGGAGACGCAGCGCAAGAACGGGGATTACTCGGATACGGGCAAGCGCACGGCGCGCACGATCGTCCACTACGACGGCAAGTCATACGGCATCGATATGTTCCGAAACTTCTGGTATTCACCCGCTTCGAAGAAGCGCTTCAAGTAAGACCGCCACTCCGCCCACCTACTCCACAACCTTCGGCCCGATCGCATCGGTCGGCGCCGGCATCCGCAACGCGTCGTCCCGCACGCGTCGCACCTCGCGCGCCGAATAGCGATCCTTCAGCCGCAGGAACGGTTTTTCGACGAGAAAATAGCTGGCGGTCGCGGCCAGCAGCGCCCACACGATGCCGAGCGGAAATGCGTGCGCGACCGGCAAATCCGGGTTCGCGAACGGCTGCTGCCACAGATAAAGGCTGAACGAGATCGTGCCGATGAACACGACGGGCCGCGCGCGCAACCACCGCGCACACCAGAACTCGCTGCGGAAATTCAGCACGACGATCACGATCGCGATCAGCGCGGCTTCGAGCGTCACGCCGTACGTCGCATTCCAGAAGCCGCCCAGCCGATGTTCGGCGAGCGGCATCCCGAGCAGCACGACGAAGACGAGCGCCGTCACGATGCGCGCCTCGCCGCGCCACGAGCCGATCCACGCCTCGAGCCGTTCGCGGTTGAGCGACGCATAGCAGCCGATCAGGATCGGATCGACACCGGTGTGGAGCATCATCCCGAGCTGCCCGCGCAGCGCGGGCGCAGCAAAATACGTGACGGCACGCACCAGCGGCACGATCAGGATCAGCGCGGCCAGCCAGCGCGTGCCGGCGCGGCGCATGCCGAACACGAACAGCAGCGGCCAGAACCAGTAGAACTGCTCCTCGAGCGCAAGCGACCAGAAATGACCGAGGTACCACGCGCCGTCCGGATGCAGCGCGTTGTCGCCGGTCAGCCCGAACCATGCCGAGTAATTCCACAGGTGCAGCGCCGCATAGAGCCATTGCCGGCGATCGACGTCGAACCAGCCGGCGAACGCCACGATCGCGACGGCCGCGAGATAGACATAGCAGGCCGGCCAGATCCGCAACGCGCGGCGCACGTAGAACGACGTCAGCGCGATGCCGCCCGTGCGCGCGAACTCGGCGCGCAGCACGTTGGTGATCAGGAAACCGCTCAGCACGAAGAAGATCAGCACGCCGAGCCGGCCATCGGCGATCAGCCGCAACGGCGCGTACCAGCCCGTATAGCCGCCGGGCAGCACATGCTCGGCATGACCGACGACGACCATCGCGACCGCGACGGCGCGCAACCCGGTCAACTGCGTGACGCGATGGTTCATCGGCTGGTTTCCGTTGGCACGGTAAAGAAACGGGAGTCGGCCGGCGCCCGATTGGCCCGCCGACCTGCCGCCGGGATTTTGTATGAAAAATATCGGAATGAAATTGCTTCAAAAATCCGCGTGACCAATACCGCCCGCGACGCTGCACCACAGCGTGCCAACGTCCAGCGCGACGAATGGGCATAATGACAAGCCTTGCCCGGCGGCGGCCGGTCCGATGCCCACGCAACAAATTTTGCGGCGCAGCAGCATTCGCGGCACCGTACCTCGCCCGCCCTCCGGCCCGCGCTTCGTCCGTCTCCTGTCGCCCCTTACCCGGAGCCTGCCTGTGTATCCACCGATCGAACCCTACGCCCACGGCCACCTCGACACCGGCGACGGCCATCGCATCTACTGGGAGCGCTGCGGCAACCCGGCCGGCAAGCCCGCCGTGTTCCTGCACGGCGGCCCCGGTGCCGGCTGCGGCCCCGACCATCGCCGCCTGTTCGATCCCGAGCGCTACGACATCCTGCTGTTCGATCAGCGCGGGTGCGGGCGCTCGACGCCGCATGCGAGCCTCGAGAACAACACGACGTGGCATCTGGTTGCCGATATCGAGCGCCTGCGCGAGATGGTCGGCGCCGAACAGTGGCTGGTGTTCGGCGGCTCGTGGGGCAGCGCGCTGGCGATCGCGTACGCGGAAACCCACCCCGAACGCGTGAGCGCACTGATCGTGCGCGGCATCTTCACGATGCGTCGCGCGGAACTGCTGTGGTACTACCAGGAAGGCGCGTCGTGGCTGTTCCCCGATCACTGGGAAGACTTCCTCGCTCCGATTCCGGAGGCCGAGCGCGGCGACCTGATGGCTGCCTACCATCGCCGGCTGACCGGCGACGACGAAGCCGCGAAGCTCGAAGCCGCACGCGCGTGGAGCATCTGGGAAGGCCGCACGATCACGCTGCTGCCCGATCCCGCACTCGCCGCGCACTTCGCGGACGGCCACTACGCGCTCGCGTTCGCGCGGATCGAAAATCACTACTTCGTGAACGAGGGCTTCGTCGAGGAAGGCCAGTTGCTGCGCGACGCGCATCGTCTCGCCGGCATTCCGGGCGTGATCGTGCAGGGCCGCTACGACATCGCGACGCCTGCACGTACCGCATGGGAGTTGTCGAAGGCGTGGCCAGGGGCGACGTTCGAAATCGTGCCCGGCGCCGGGCACGCGTACAACGAGTCGGGGATTCTGGAGGCGCTGGTCGCGGCGACGGACCGGTTCGCAGCCTGAGCGGCGCAACAACGCGGCACGTGCTGCCGGGCTACCGGCATACGCACGCGCCGCCGGTCACAGCGCGGCTTCGACGATCGTCCGGCCGCTGATCGCCTGCTCGACGAGCCCTTCGTCACCGACCTTGCGGATCGCATCGTCGAGCAACCCTTCCGGCTCTTCGGTCGCCACCTTCAGCAGGCCCGACAGCCCGCGCGCGTCGAGCACGACCAGCGTCTCCATCGAATCCGCGCGGCTCACGAGCACGCGGCGGAACGCCGGGCCCGCGCCGAAGCTCGCACAAAGCTCGATCGTCTCGTTGCCGAGCGTGTAGTCGAAGTGCTTGATCATGGTCTGCCGCCGTTGCGTGGAAATGGCGACGCGCGACGGCGCGGCGCCGTGACGTCGACGCACCCGCGCGTGCCGCCGGCGTGCCGGACCGGGGTCCGAACGTTTGCCGGCATCACCATGCTAGGCGTGCAGAATTAACGAAGACTTAAAGCGCGCGAGCCCCGCCCGGCGCCCCCTCAAACCGCATCGAGCGGCTCGACCGTCACGCCGACCTTCAGCTCCTGATCCGCCCCGCCGCCGCGGATCACGCCGCGCAGCGGCGTCACGTCCGCGTAGTCGCGGCCGACGGACAGCATCACGTAGTCGTCGCCCGGCGCACGATCGTTGGTCGGATCGAGTTGCAGCCAGCCGCCGTCCTCGGGCCACGCCGGGTCGTACACCTCGACCCACGCATGCGACGCGTCGGCGCCGATCAGCCGCGGCTGGCCGGGCGGCGGCTGCGTGAGCAGGTAGCCGCTGACGTACCGCGCGGCCAGCCCGAGCGAGCGCAGCGCGCCGATCATCACGTGCGCGAAATCCTGGCAGACGCCCTTGCGCAACCGCAACGCGTCGAGAGCCGACGTCGTGATGTCGGTGCTGTTCGGCGTGTACGCGAAATCGGCATGCACGCGCCGCATCAGGTCCCACGCAGCCTGCACGAGCGGGCGTTGCGGCGTGAAGCTCGCGGCCGCGTATGCGGCGAGTTCGGAGTCGCACGCCACATGCGGCGACGCGAACACGAACTCGCTCGCCGGGTCGTAAGGCTGCCCCGCGCGGAACCGCAGGCGGTCGCGCACGGCCTCCCATGCGGTGGCATGCGCGGCGTCCGGGTTCGCGATCGCAGGCGGCGGCTCGCCGCGCGCGCCGAGCGACCACACGGGCGGCGTCACGCGCACGGTGCTGCGGCTGCGCACCAGCAGCGTGTCGTGCGGCAGGTTCAGCGCGAACGATGCGCGCGCATTGCCGAATGCATCGAGTTCGGTGCCGACCGATTCCGGCGCGGGCTCGATGTCGAGCGAGAACGACAGCACCTGCTGGCGCGGCGTCGCGAGCGGTTGCAGGCGTGCCTGATGCTGTGCGGATTCGACGCGCGCCGCGTAACGGTATTCGGTGTCGTGCGTGACGCGCAGCAACCGGCCCGGCGCGACGGCGGCCGGCGCATCCGTTGCGGCCGGAGCCGAAGCCGGTGCCTGTCGTGCGTTGCCGGAACCGGCCGGTGTTTTCGACACGCCTTTCGTCACCATAGCGTCCTGCCCGCCTCGCGCACGTGGCTGAAATAGCGCTCGCCGATCCGGTTCGACAGCTCCCAGACCGCCTTCACCGTCGTGTCGAGCGCGGCAAGCAGCTTGTCGTGCCGACCGCCTTCGGCGGTCTCGCACAGCTCGTGCAGCGACCACGCGGGGATGTCCGGAACCGTCTCGGCCAGCTCGGACAGCGCATAGCCTTCGCCGCGCTCGACCTTCGTCAGCCGTCCGCGCAGCGCCTGCACGACCCAGCCGAGCGAGCGGGGGTTGTCGGTATCGAGCACGACGAGCGACAGCAGCGGCGCGACGTCGAAGCCGCGCTGGAACCGCGAGCGGAACGTGATCGTGCTGTCGAACAGTTCCAGCACGAGTTCGAAGCCGTCCTGCCGATGCACGGCGCCTTCGTCGAACGCGAACTTCAGCACGCTGCACAGGAAGTCGAGCCGGTCGATCTGCCGGCCGATCGACAGCAATCGCCAGCCGTCGTCGCGCGTCATGTTGTCGGTCTGCGCGCCGGTGATCGCGCCGAGCAGCAGGCCGACGCGTTCCAGCAGTTGCAGCGCCTCGTTGCCGATCTGCTCCTCCGCCTCCGGTTGCCCTGCGCTGTCCGCGAACAGTTGCGTCGCGTCGTCGATCAGCCGCCACTGATCGCTCGACAGCCGTTCACGGATCGCGGCAGCCGCGCCGCGCATGCCGAACAGGCACGACGCGATCCCCGACGTGCGATCGGCGCCGCGCGTCAGCGACGTCGCCAGCTCATGCTGGAACGCGCGCGGCGCATCGACGGCGTGCGGCGCGTCGGCCGCGATCAGCCCGGTGTCGCGGCACAGCGTGTCGAGCAGTTCCAGATGCGCGGGGCTGTCGACGTCGTCTTCGCCGCGCAGCCGTTCGAGCGCGGCACGCGCCAGGCGCATCAGATTGGTCGCGCGCTCGGTGTAGCGGCCGAGCCAGAACAGGTTCTCGGCCGCGCGGCTCGCGATCGCGCGCGGCCGCTCGACGAGGTCGTCGGGGCCGAGGTGCGTCTGCAGCAGCGTCGTCGAATCGACGATGCCCTCGGTCATCACCCACGTATCGACGGTGCTGCCGCCGCGCGGCATCGGCGCGTTGAACAGCGTGTCGCGCGTACCGACCCGCGATAGCCCGCCCGGCAGCAGCCGCCAGCGCTGCGCGCCGTCGGCGAGCGCGAAGACGCGCAGCAGCAGCGGCTTCGGTACGATGCGCGCGCTGCCGTTGCCGTCGGGCGCATCGGCTCGCGGCCAGGTCGGCGCCTGCGACAGCGGCAGATCCGCCTGCACCGTGTAATGTTCGGGCCGAGCGAGAATCCGCGCGCGCCATTCCGCCAGTTGCGCCTGCGTGAGCCGCGCGCCGATCACCGGTTCGAATGCACCGCCATCCTGCACGTCGGGTGGATAGGACGCCTTGACGATGCCGCGCGCGAGCTGCGGCAGCGCGTCGTCGCACGCGGCCGCCTCGCCGCACCACCACGAATGCACGGCCGGCAGCGTCAGCGTTTCGCCGAGCAAGCCTTCCGCGAGACGCGGCATGAAGCCGAGCATCGCCGGCGATTCGAGGAAACCCGAGCCCGGCGCGTTCGCGAGCAGCACGTTGCCCGCGCGCACCGCCTGCAACAGCCCCGGCACGCCGAGCATCGAATCGGGCCGCAGTTCGAGCGGATCGAGCCACGCATCGTCGACGCGCCGCAGGATGCCGTGCACCGGTTCGAGCCCGCTCAGCGTCTTCAGGAACACGCGATTGTCGCGCGCGGTCAGGTCGCCGCCTTCGACGAGCGTGAGGCCGAGATAGCGCGCGAGATACGCGTGCTCGAAATAGGTCGCGCTGTGCGGCCCCGGCGTCAGCAGCACGATCCGCGAATTCTTCGCGGCGGGACTGAGCGACTGCATGCTCTGCAGCAGTGCACGGTAAGCGGACGCGAGCCGCTGCACGCGCAGCCCGCGAAACCCGCGCGGAAAGAGCCGCGACACGATCAGCCGGTTCTCGAGCAGGTAGCCGAGCCCGGCCGCACCCTGCGTGTGTTGCGCGACGATCCGCCACTGGCCATCCGGGCCGCGCGCGAGATCGAACGCGACGACGTGCAGCCACGTATCGCCCGGCACGCGCGCGCCGCGCATCGCGCGCAGGTAGCCGGAGTGGCCGGTGACGAGCGCGGGCGGCAGCAACCCGCGCTGCAGGATCGTCTGCGGCCCGTACAGGTCGGCCAGCGTCGCGTTGAGCAGTCGCACGCGTTGCAGCACGCCGCGCTCGATCGCGACCCAGTCCTCGGGCGTGACGATCAGCGGCAGCAGGTCGAGCGACCACGGGCCGACCGCGCCGTCGCCGGCGCGCTGCTCGTGCAACTGGTAGAACAGGCCGTTCTCGCGCATGCGCCGATGCAGCGCGTCGGCACGGCGGTCGAGGTCGGCCACGCCGTCGCTGCCGATCGACGTGAAGAAGCTGCGCCACGCGGGCGCGAGCGCAGGCGCGTTCAGGCCGGCCGCGCTGCCGCGCAGTTCGTCGTAACGGCCGGCGGCCGCCGGTGCCGCGAGCGCGGCGGCCAGTTCGGCGGCGTCCGGCTGGGCGCCGGAATCGAAGAGCGTGGGCATCGCGTCGAGGGCGGCGAGATGATCGATGTCAATGGGCGGCACGATGTCGTTCCGTCGTCAGGATGCAGCCGCGCAAGCGCGCCGCCGCACCGGCGGCAAGCTGCCGCGGCGCGCGGCCGCGATCTGCCCGCATCCTAGCATTCCGGCGCGGCCGCCGGGAGGTCGGAAACCCCGCATCGTCGTCCGCCCTGTCATCGATCGATCACGGCCGCCGCAAGTCGAGCGTGAACGGGAATTCGCGGCTCGGCGCGGCAGCCGCGACATCCATCCGCCCCGGCGTGTGCCCGATCTCGACGAAGCGCGCGAGCCGGCGGCTCTCGGCTTCGTACGCATTGACCGGGAACGTCGCGTAGTTGCGCCCGCCCGGATGCGCGACGTGATACCGGCAGCCGCCGAGCGAGCGCTCCAGCCACGTATCGACGACGTCGAACGTGAGCGGCGCATGCACGCCGATGGTCGGGTGCAACGCAGACGGCGGTGCCCACGCCTTGTAGCGCACGCCCGCGACGTACTCGCCGACGGTGCCGGTCGGCTGCAGCGGCAGCGCGCGGCCGTTGACGGTCACGACGTGCCGGTTGTCGTTCAGCCCCGTCACGCGCACTTCGAGCCGTTCGACCGACGAATCGACGTAGCGCACCGTGCCGCCGGGCGCGCCCTCCTCGCCCATCACGTGCCACGGCTCCAATGCGCCGCGCAGCGACAGCTGCATCCCGTTCACGGCGATCTGCCCGAACAACGGAAAACGGAATTCGAAGTGCGGCGCGAACCACGCCGGATCGAACGCGAAACCGGCGTCGCGCAGCTCGGCCAGCACGTCGTCGAAATCCATCTGAAGAAATTCCGGCAGCATGAACCGGTCGTGCAGCGCCGTGCCCCAGCGCGTGAGCGGCGTCGTGTACGGCGCGGCCCAGAAGCGCGCGACCAGCGCGCGCAGCAGCAGCTGCTGCACGATGCTCATCCGTGCATGCGGCGGCATCTCGAACGCGCGCAGTTCGAGCAGGCCGAGCCGGCCGGTGGACGAATCGGGCGAATACAGCTTGTCGATGCAGAACTCGCTGCGGTGCGTGTTGCCCGTCACGTCGATCAGCAGGTTGCGCAGCACGCGGTCGACGAGCCATGGCGGCATGTCCTGCCCGTAGAGCAGCTTGTTGCGCTGGATCTCCGCGAACGCGATGTCGAGCTCGTAGAGCTGGTCGTTGCGCGCCTCGTCGACACGCGGTGCCTGGCTCGTCGGCCCGATGAACAGCCCCGAGAACAGGTACGACAGCGACGGATGGTTGTGCCAGTACGCGATCAGGCTCGCGAGCAGATCCGGGCGGCGCAGGAACGGGCTGTCGGCCGGCGTCGCGCCGCCGAGCACGAAGTGGTTGCCGCCGCCGGTGCCGACGTGCCGCCCGTCTACCATGAACTTCTCGCTGCACAGCCGCGTTTGCCATGCGGCGTCGTACAGGAATTCTGTGTGGTCGACGAGTTCGTCGAAGCTCGCGGCCGGATGGATGTTCACCTCGATCACGCCGGGATCGGGCGTCACCTGCAGCAGCTTCAGTCGTGCGTCGCGCGGCGGCGGATAGCCTTCGAGCACGAGCTTCACGCCGAGTGCGTGCGCGGTCAGCTCGATCGCGCCGAGCAGGTCGAGATAATCCTCGAGCGCGGCGAGCGGCGGCATGAACAGGTACAGGATGCCGTTTCGCACCTCGACGCACAGCGCGGTGCGCGTGATCCACGCGGCCGATTCGAAGCGCTCGGGCCGGCGATACGGGTCCACGGCGCCCGGTCGGCCGCTCGCGGCCGCGTCATCGGCACGCCACTGCATCACGGTCTGCGCGGACGCTTCGCGATGCACGCCGGACAGGTAGCGCGGCGCGTCGGCAGGGCCGGTATAGCGCGCGCGGATGGCCGCGGCTTCCGGCAGCGCGTCGCGCGGCGCGAACGGATCGCGATCGACGAGGTACGGATGGTCGGCGCGGGCCGCCCACGGCAGCGAATCGAGCGGCAGCCGATAGCCCATCGGCGAATCGCCCGGCACGAGGTACATCCGCTCGTCGCGGAAGAACCACGGGCCCGTCTGCCAGCGCGGCCCGTCGAGGCGCGACCGATCGCGGTCCGACTCGTCATCCGTGCACTTGACCGGCAGCACGTAGCCGACCACGCTGTCGAGCTGCTGCTCGAACACCTTGCGCAGCCGCGCGCGTTCGAGCTCGTCGTCGAGGCGCGCGTCGAACGGATCGACGTTGACGGGCAGCCGACGCTCGCGCCACAGGTAGTACCAGACGTCCTCGTAGCCGGGCTGGATGAATTCGCCGCTCAGGTTCAGCCGCGCGGCAAGCGCATCGATGAAACGCTTCGCGTCGTCGGTGGTGTACGACGACGGCTCGCGTTCGTCGGCGAACAGCGACGGATCGTGCCACACGGGCTGGCCGTCCGCGCGCCAGAAGATCGACAGCGCCCAGCGCGGCAATTGCTCGCCCGGGTACCACTTGCCCTGCCCGAAATGCAGGAAGCCGCCGTCGCCGTATTCGGCGCGCAGCCGCTGCACGAGTTCGGTCGCATAGCCGCGCTTGGTCGGGCCGAGCGCATCGGTGTTCCACTCGGCGCCGTCGCGATCGTCGATCGACACGAAGGTCGGCTCGCCGCCCTGCGTGAGCCGCACGTCGCCGGCGGCCAATGCGCCGTCGACCTGCGTGCCGAGCGCCAGCACGGCATCCCACTGCGATTCCGTATACGGCTTCGTCACGCGCGGCGACTCGTACACGCGCGTCACGCTCATCTCGTGCTCGAACGACACCTCGCACTCGTCGATCAGCCCTTCCACCGGCGCGGCGCTCGTCGGCTGCGGCGTGCACGCGAGCGGAATATGCCCTTCGCCGGCGAGCAGGCCCGAGGTCGGATCGAAGCCGATCCAGCCGGCGCCCGGCAAGTAGACCTCGCACCACGCGTGCAGGTCGGTGAAATCGACCGACGTGCCGCTCGGGCCGTCGAGCGATTTCACGTCGGGGGTGAGCTGAATCAGGTAGCCCGACACGAAGCGCGCGGCGATGCCGAGATGGCGGCACAGCTGCACGAGCAGCCACGCGCTGTCGCGGCACGAGCCGGACGCGAGTTCGAGCGTCTGCGCGGGCGTCTGCACGCCCGGCTCCATCCGCACGAGATAGCCGATGTCGTGCTGAAGCTGCTGGTTCAGCGCGACGAGGAAGTCCACGGTGCCGGCCGGCGTGCGGTCCACGCCGTCGAGATACGCGCGAAACAGCGGCGCGGCGCTCGTCTGCGAATCGCACGCGAGATACGGCGCGAGCTCGGTCTTCAGCGCGTCGTCATAGCTGAACGGGTATTGGTCCGCGCTCGCCTCGAGGAAGAAGTCGAACGGGTTGTACACCGACATCTCGGCGACGAGATCGATCGCGATCTCGAAGCGGTCGGTGCGCTCCGGAAACACGAGTCGCCCGAGATAGTTGGAGAACGGGTCCTGCTGCCAGTTGACGAAGTGCTGCGCGGGCTCGACCGTCATCGAATACGCGAGGATCGGCGTCCGGCAATGCGGCGCGGGCCGCAGCCGCACGACCTGCGGGCCGAGGTTGACGAGCCGGTCGTAGCGATAGCGGGTGGTGTGATGCAGCGCGACGTGGATGGACATGGGAGCTCGAGTCGGGTTGGGCCGGCCGCGCACGCCGCGTCGCTTTCGACGCGGCGGCCCGGCATGGCGGATTCGGCGAAAACGCGCACCGGGTCAGACGAATTCCGGCGTCTGCACGACGCTGATCTCGACGCCGACGGCCGTCGCGCCGAGCCCCGTCACCGGCTGCGCGTCGCGATGGTCGAGGCCGACCGCGATGCGCACGTAGCGTTCGTCCGGACAACGGTTCATGAACGGGTCGAAGCCGACCCAGCCGAGCCCTTCGACGTAGGCCTCGGCCCATGCATGGCCGGCCGGCTGCTGCGTCAGCGTGGCGGCTTGCGGCTGCGCGCCGAGCGCCGCCTGCGGCTGCCCCTGCGATTGCGATTGCGATTGCGACTGCATGGCATGCGACGCGCCGAGCGCCTGCTGCATGCCGTCGCCGCTCTGCAGCGCGAGCGCTTCCTCGTCCTCGACGTCGCCCGCATGCTGTTTCGCATCGGCGATGCGCTGCATCGCGCTGTCGGCCAGCACATAACCCGAGATGTAGCGCGCGGGGATCTTCAGCACGCGCGCGGCCGCGATGAACGCGTGTGCATGGTCGCGGCTCGTGCCCTCGCCGCTTTGCAGCGCGGTTTCCGCATCGACGGCGGCATCGGCGGCCAGGTTCGGCGCGTACGCGATGCGGCCGTGCACTTCCGTCATCAGCCAGTGCAATGCGTCCAGTCCGAGCGGCTCGATGGGCAGCGCGTCGGTCAGCGCGCGCACGGTGTCGCCCGCCTTCGTGAGCGCGGTCTCGCGCTCGAAGACCCACGGCGGCGCATAGCCTTCGGAATGCCCGAGAATGCCCGCGCGGTCCTGCGTCTCGACGACGCCGGCCGCCACGACGACGATCTCCGCCTTCGCGCCGCGATCGTGGCGCACGAGGTCGATCCGGTTGCCGAGCCCGTCGGCGTAAGACAGCGTCGGCTCGACGCCGTCGATCGTGACCTGCCACGCGCGCACCGTCTGCCCGGGGCCCGACTGCGGGCGCAGCCGCAACCGTTGCAGTGCATGGGTGGCCTGATCGTCGAACTGGTAACGCGAAATGTGTCGGATGGCGAGTCGCATGGCAAGCCTCAGTCGAAGTTGTAAGCCTGGGCGATTTCGAGCCCGAGGCTGTTGTTGCGGCCGATGAAGTCGGTCAGGAACTCGTGCAGGCCGCTCTTGAAGATCCGCTCGACCGAGGTATCGGACAGCATTTGCAGGATCTTCGTGGCCGTGTCGTGACACGGGTGTGTCACGCCGTAATCCTTCGCGAGCAGGTTCAGGCTCGACACGACGCGCCCGTAGCAATAGCGCAGCGAACGCGGCATGCGGCCGTTCAGGATCAGATAGTCGGCAATGTTCATCGGCTTGTACTGCACGTCGTACACCCAGCGGTACGAACGGTGCGCGGCCACGCAGCGCAGGATCGTCTCCCATTGGTAGTTGTCGAGGATCGTGCCGACGTGCGATACCGACGGCAGCAGCAGGTGGTACTTCACGTCGATGATCCGCGCGGTGTTGTCCGCGCGTTCGATGAATGCGCCGATCTGCGCGAAATCGAAGATCTCGTTGCGCAGCATCGTGCTGTAGAAGCTGCCGAGGATCAGCGCGGTTTCGCGCTTCACTTCGTCGAGCACGGCCGGCAGCTCGCTTTCCGGCACCGGCTGCGCCAGCGCGCGGCGCAGCGCGAGCCACGCGCCGTTCACGCTTTCCCACGCCTCGCGCGTGAGCGCCGTGCGCACCATCCGCGCGTTCGAGCGCGCCGCCTCGATGCACGACAGCACGCTCGACGGATTGTCGCGATCGCGCAGCAGATAGTCGGTCACGGTATCGGCCGCATACGCGTCGTATTTCTGCCGGTAGCCGTCGTCCGCGCCCGAGCTGACGAGCACCGACGACCATTCGGCCGGCGCGTCGGCCGTGCGCGTGAGCGCCATCCGCAGCCCGGCATCGACGATGCGCGCGATGTTCTCCGCGCGCTCGATATAGCGGTACATCCAGAAGAGACCGCTTGCAGTACGTCCCAGAAGCATCTCGTGTCCACTCCGTCTTCGTTCGGTTCGCGCGCCGGCTCCGGCGCGCGCGGTCGTGCCCGGCTCAGTCGGCCAGCACCCAGGTGTCCTTGGTGCCGCCGCCCTGGCTCGAGTTGACGACGAGCGATCCTTCCTTCAGCGCGACGCGCGTGAGCCCGCCCGGCGTGATGCGGATGCGGTCCGACACCAGCACGAACGGACGCAGGTCGACGTGGCGCGGCGCGAGGCCGGCGTCGGTCAGGATCGGCGTGGTGGACAGCGCGAGCGTCGGTTGCGCGATGTAGTTCGCGGGACGTGCGCGCAGCTTCGCGGAAAACGCCTCGAGTTCGGCCTTCGACGCGCACGGCCCGACCAGCATCCCGTAGCCGCCCGAGCCGTGCACCTCCTTCACGACCAGTTCGTCGAGATGCTCGAGCACGTACTTCAGGCTGTCGGCCTCGCCGCAGCGCCAGGTCGGCACGTTCTCCAGCAGCGCCTTGCGGCCCGTGTAGAACTCGACGATCTCCGGCATGTACGAGTAGATCGCCTTGTCGTCGGCGATGCCGGTGCCGGGCGCATTCGCGATCGTGATGTTGCCCGCGCGGTACACGTCCATGATGCCCGCCACGCCGAGCACCGAATCCGGGCGAAACGTGAGCGGATCGAGGAACGCGTCGTCGACGCGGCGGTACAGCACGTCGATCGGCCGGAAGCCTTCGGTCGTGCGCATCGCGACGCGGCCGTCGATCACCTGCAGGTCGCTGCCCTCGACGAGGTGCACGCCCATCTGGTCGGCGAGGAACGAATGTTCGTAGTACGCCGAATTGTGGATGCCGGGCGTGAGCACCGCGATGGTCGGATTGTCGGCGTTGCCGCCCGGCGGGCACACGGCCGCGAGCGACTGGCGCAGCATCTGCGGATAGGTTTCGACCGGGCGCACCTTCACCTGCTGGAACAGCTCGGGGAAGAGCTGCATCATCGTTTCGCGGTTTTCCAGCATGTACGACACGCCGGACGGCGTGCGCGCGTTGTCTTCCAGCACGTAGAACGCGTTCTCGCCGGTGCGCACGATGTCGACGCCGATGATGTGCGTGTAAACGTTGCCGGGCGGCCGGAAGTCGATCATCTCGGGGATGAACGCCTCGTTGTGCGCGATCAGGTGCTTCGGCACGATGCCCGCGCGCACGATTTCCTGGCGGTGGTAGATGTCGTCGAGGAACGCGTTCAGCGCCATCACGCGCTGCTCGATGCCGAGCGACAGCCGGCTCCATTCCGCCCCCGAGATGATGCGCGGGACGATGTCGAACGGAATCAGCCGCTCGGCGGCCTCCGCGTCGCCATAGACGGCGAACGTGATGCCCGTCTTGCGGAACACGCCTTCCGCGTCGTGGGCCTTCTGGGCGAGGCTCGCAGGGTTCTGCGTGTCGAGCCATTGCTTCAGGCGCGCGTAAGGCGCCCTTACCATGTCGCCGGATTGCAGCATTTCATCGAATGGCTTCATCGATCTTTTCTCCATCGATCGTTTTCCCGGCATTGCGCATGCCGGACCGGCGTACTGAATGCTTTGCAAGGAACGTGCCTTGCTCGATCCCCTCGATATCCCCCTGTTTTTGCGCCGCCCAGGCATGCCCGCGCGGCATTGCGCACCACAACGGTGCAACGCGCGCCGCAACGGGCGCTTGCGGTGCGCCGCGAACGCGCACGGCCGATGCTGCGCCGCGTCCAGCGAACATAGTTCTCCCGCGTGTCACGTATGTGCAATCTGCACTGCACCAAAAGCGGCGAGCCCGGGCCCCCGGAATGGCCATGAACGGGCGGGCCGGCACGCACACGGCGCAGCCGGCCCTGGGGGAAGTGCCGTCCCGGCCGGCCGGAACAGTCCGACGCGGTGAACTGTCCGGTTAACCAGTACGGCCCCTCAACGCTATGTAGCCGTAATCCCGCCGACAATGCCCATGCATATTTCGACTGACACCGATCGAAAAAAAACATCGGCCCGAGCGGCGCGAGGCGCGGTACGCTAGAACGTTGGTGCAGCGGACGGCGCCGCCTTTCCGGCGCCCGACTATAAAAAGCGAAGATCGAAATGGAAGCAAAGTGGCTGGAAGATTTCCTGAGCCTTGCGGATACCAAGAGCTTTTCCCGGGCCGCGCGTCACCGGCACCTGACGCAGTCGGCGTTCAGCAGGCGAATCGCCGCCCTCGAAACCTGGATGGACGCGAAGCTGGTGGACCGAAGCATCAATCCGATCGCGCTGACGCCCGCCGGCCAGATGTTCCGCGGGCTCGCCGCGGACATCCTGCGCAGCATGTATGCGGCGCGCAATCTCGTGAACGGTTATGACCAGTTCGCGGCGAGCGACCAGGTCGTGCGCTTCGCCGTCGCGCATACGCTCGTGTTCACGCTGTTTCCCGAATGGCTCAAGCAGCTCAACGACGAGGTCGGCCACGTTACCGCGCGCGTCAATGCGGTGAACGTGCCGGAAGGCGTGCAGCAACTGGTCGAAGGCGAATGCGACCTGCTGCTCGGCTATCACCATCCGCAGTTGCCGATCGTGCTCGACCCGAACCACTTCCCGTTCGTCAGCCTCGGCGTCGAGCGGATCCTGCCCGTGTCGTCGCCCGACGCGCGCGGCAAGCCGGTATTCCAGCTGCCCGGCACGCCCGACGCGCCGTTGCCGCTGCTCGCCTATTCGTCGGGCGCCTTTCTCGGCAACATCGTCGAGATGCTGCTGCTGAATGCGACCGAACCGTATGTCCTGCACCGGTGTTTCGAGACGCACATGTCCGAAGCGCTGAAGGGCATGGTCGTGGCAGGGCACGGCATCGGCTGGCTGCCGGAAAGCTGCGTCGCGAAGGAGCTCGCGGACGGCACGCTCGTGTGCGCGGGCACGGGCGACTGGATCACCGAACTCGAAATCCGCCTGTACCGATCGGCGCGCAAGCGCGGGCTCGCGGCCGAGCAGCTGTGGGCCTACATCATGAACCGGCCGCGCACGGCGATCGACGGTGCGATCGGCCATGAAGAGGCGGCCGCGCCGGCCATGCGCAGCGCGCGGCGAAGCGCGGGCGGCAGCCGCTGACCGAGCGTTCGCGCCGTGGACGTCCACGGCGCGCATGGGCGCTCTTTCAAACTGCAATCGATCATCCCGTCCCACTCCGTGAAACCGCTCCCCGTCTGTAATCGATCTCGATAAAACGCAAACGTTTGCGTATTCATGTCGTATTTTTTACTGTTTTCCGTATCAGGTAAGAACATTCAGCCCGCTTTTCCGGGCAGAAATACCTTGTTACACAAGTTTCGATTTACCTGTAACTGTCGGAATGCCTAAAAACGTCGCACCCTCATTTCATGATGTGCGATCTGTATCCCGATTTTGATTGCTTCGCGTCGAACACAGGCGCAATAGTTTCTTTTCTCAGTCGTTATTTTTCGGCACGAACGTCGATACCTCCGATGTGATTCAAAGCGTGCTCGATCATCGCTACCGATGAGCAATTTTCATGTTCGGCAATATCGACTTTATTCTGCATTAAGCGATCCTCACCAATCCCTCCTTATCCTATTTAAATAGGATCTTTCACCCTCGTCCCATTCGGGCCACACGCGGTTGTTGGTTCAAAAACCATCGTGTATCAATAGCGTGTCGCAAAAGAACGTTGGCAAATTCGACTCGGAATCGATGCGCGTCATCGACTCCGAACGGGAGATGGAAATGTCACCCTCGCTTCAACAGCATGCTCGCCCTTTCCTGAGCGTCGCGCTCTCCGTGCTCTGCATGAACGCCATGGCCCAGACACCGGCGGCCTCGTCGCCGGCGTCCGGGCCGGGGGCAAACCGGTACATGATTTCGTATATCTGCGGCGATGCGCGGATCGACGGTACCGCGCCGCTTCCCCCGGACGGCCGCCCGTACAACCTCGGCGTGTCTTTCTTGTCCGGGAGCACCGGGCAGCCGCTCTCCAACGTACAGGTGCGCCTGCGCCGGCACGGGCGCGTGCTCGTCGAATTCAATGCATCGGGATCGCGCTGCCTGTTCAGCGTGCCGGATGCGAGCTATCGGGTCGAAGGAACCTACCAGGGCGCCACCCAGTTCGCGATCGTCGAGACGGGGACGCTCACGACGCAGTTGCGATGGTGAACGTCGCGCCGCCCCGCATCGATCACGTCATTCGTGAAACGCATCGAATCAAGGAGTCTTGAATGCCCCGTGCAGAACGACCGGACGACTCGCCCGCCCGCCAACCGAAACCCTCGTGGGGTCCGGGAAAGAATGCGGCGCTCAGCATCGCCGCGTTTGCCGCGATCTTCGGTGCTTTCGCGTATGTCGAGCGAGACGCGAGGGTCGGCCATGCGAGCGTGACGCACGATGTCGCCGGCGTGATCGGCAACGCCGTCGGCAAGTACCGCGAGTTCATCGTCGCGGCGACAGGCGGCGCGTCCCGCGCAGCGGCGCCCGCCGGTTCGACGTCGACGGTCGCGCAGGCCGCGCCGGTTCCGCCATCTGCATCGGCTGCGCCCGCGATGTCGGCCGCGGCCGAACCGGCCGCGCCGCCGCTTGCGACGGCTCGTTCGGACACGAAACACACGCGCCGCGCGCATGTGCCCGCGACGAAGCTCGCGGCCGACCCGCACGCCGCGTCGGCTGGCAGTCGTACGGCGCGCCCCGGCGATGCGCATCGGACGTCACGTTCGCAGGCGCTGGCGCGCACGAGAAAACACCCCGACCCCGTGCCGAGACAGCAACCGCAATCGTATCTCGCCGGCACGTCGCACATGGAGGCAGCCAGCGTCACGCACGATGAACTGGAAGGCGCCCGCGCTCTGGCCAAGGCGCGCTGGTGCGCACAGATCGACGAATGGAGCTGTGTAGAACAAAACGCGAGCCGCGCACTCGCCATCGACCCGAAGAACAGCGAATCGCGCGCGCTGCTCGGACAAGCGATCCGCAACCGCCTGTGAACCGGTCGGAGGGCACCGGGCGTCGCTGCCCGGTGGTACGACGGCCGGCGACGAGCGTCGTCGGGCGTGCAACCGATGTGATCGTTTCAAAGTGAGGACACACCGTGGCCAACAATCGTCAACAACAATGCACCACCGTCACTCCGTCGAATCGGCGGATCCTCCTGCATGCACCGCTGCTGTGCCTGCTCGTCGCGTCCGGCTCCTGCCTTGCCGGCGAAGGCGACGCGGACCCGCGCGGCACGAGCGAAATCGCCGGATCCCGCGGCGCGCCGGATGCGCTGCCACCCGACCTGCAGCCGATGGGCACGGCGATGCAGGCCGCCCAGGGTTCGGCCGGGCAGCCCCCTCATGCGCCGACACCGATCGCTCGGGCCTCGGATGCGTCGATGCAGATCGCACAAGGATCGAACCCGGCGATGCCGACCACGGTCGTCGTGGATCCCGATGCTCCGCAGCCGAGTGCCGCGGCGCCGGGGGCAACGTCGTCGAATGCACCTGCAGCGGTCACGCATGCGTCGAACCAACCGATGCTGCTTGCCCAGGCATTCGACACCTCGCCGCCCGATACGTCTGCGCCGCGCGCGCGAAGGTCCGATGCACCGCAGCCGCTCGCCCAGACCGCGATCACTGCACCGCCGGCTACGCCCACGACGCCGACGCTCACCGCGCAGGCATCCGGCACGCCGATGCCGAATTCGCCCACACCCGCGACCGGGACGCCCGGCTCGCAACCGCCGTCGTCCCAGCAACCGACTTCACAGTCACCCGGTGCGCAACTCCCCGGTGAGCCGACCCAACGATCGCAGGGACCCGACGTCGAAGTACCGAACGCGCAGGCGCCGAATCTCCGCACGGCCGATGTTCCGACGGTGCGCAACGACGTGTTCGGCCTCGCGGCGAGCGGCGGCGCGGTCAAGGCGCTCGACGAAGCGAAGGCCCGGCCCGATGCCTTCTCCGCCGTCGACATCGCGCAACTGGAAGAACTGTCGATTCGCCAGCAGGTGCGCGGCGGACGCGACAAGTCGCGTTCGATGACGAGTGCGGACCGCTTCGACGGAATCGACAGCGCGCTGCATGCGGCCGACGACCTCGACAAGCGGATGCCGGCCACGCCGGAGTACACGCCGGTCCGCACCGCACTCGCGGGCGACCGGGTAGTCGCCCTCGCGGCACGCGGCGACATGAAAACGGCCGTCGCGACGTTCGAGACGATTCCGTCCAACGCGGAAATCTCGATCGACGCGCTGGCGGCCGTCGGCGACGCATACCTGTATCTGAGCGAACCGGCCAAGGCGAACGCCGTGTACGCCCGCGCGCTGCAGCAAGCCACCGCGTCGCCGACCGATCGCGCGACTCGCGGCTTCCAGTACGGCTCCCGCACGCGTCCGATCGAACTGCAGGAAGGATTGTTCTGGTCGTACGTCGACCAGGGCCGCGCGGCGCAGGCGAAGCAGGTGCTCGACGAGATGGAGAAGTCGCTGCCGCCCGCCAAGCAAGTGACCAACGTCGGTCCGGGAGAAAGCGATTACCTGCGCTACTACCGGCTGCGTGCGCAGTACCTGATCTTCACGGGTCACGTCAACGAAGGGATCACCGCGCTCGAACAGCTCGAGAAACAGGTACCGTTCAACGCGGAGATCCGCGCCGCGCACGCCGACGCGGTGTCGGGCCAGTCACATCCGCGCCAGGCGATCTCGATGTATCGCGCGTCGCTGACCGATCACCCGGACAGCGTCGAGATGCTCGCGGGCCTCGGTCGCGCGTCGCTCACCTCGGACGATTACGCGACCGCGAAGACCGTCGACCAGACGCTGGGCAACACGTTTCCCGATAGCGGCGCCGTGCGCGGCTTCAAACGCGACTACAACGCATACCGCAGCCCGGTGTTCACGACCGACCTGAGCTTCGAGCACGGCAACAGCGCACTGGCCGACAACAGCTTCACGTCGGACAGCTATGTGTATTCGCAACCGTTCGGCGACAACTGGCGCGTGTTTTCGCACACGTTCTACGGTTTCGCGCAGACCGACGGCGGCCACCTCAGCCGCACGCGCACGGGCATCGGCGGCGACTACCGGCACGGGCCGCTCACCGTGCTGGGCGAAGTCACGCGCTCGATGGGCTCGGACGGTCGAACCGGCGGCCGCGGGACGATCGCGTACGCGCTGAACGACTACTGGACGGTCAGCGCCGGGCTCGACACCAACGACAACTCGCTGCCGTGGAAGGCGTATGCCGCGCACATCTGGGGCCGCTCCGCGAACGTCGAGGTCGTGTATCGCCAGAACGACCGGCGCGAAGTCAAGCTGAGCTACGGCGTGAGCCGCTACAGCGATTCGAACCTGCACCAGGAGATCGCGGCGACCGCCACGCAGCGCGTGTACACGTCCGCGAACCAGCTCGTGAACGTGTCGCTGAATCTCGGTACCGACAGCAACACGCGCCACGACGCGCCCTACTTCAGCCCCGGTCGCGATTATGCGGCCGCCGCGACCGTCATGCATCAGTTGACGCTGTGGAAGAAGGGCGACATGGGGCTGCAACAGCGCGTGTCGGTGTCGGGCGGCGTGTACAACGAGCGCGGCTTCGGCACCAGCCCGCTGTGGAGCGCGCGCCTCGAGCACGCGTGGACGTTCAAGCACGACATCACGCTGAGCTACGGCGTCGAGATCAGCAGCCACGCGTACGACGGCCAGCGCGAACGCTCCGAAACCGGCTTCCTGTCGCTCAACCTGCCGTTTTAGCAAGGAGCTCTGAATGCAAACCAGACGGACCTTCATGTGCGGATGCCTCGGCACGTTTGCCGCCTGTTCGCTATTCCCGGGCGTGACCAACGCCCGGATGATCGACCTGCTGCCGCCGTCCGATCCGGCCGACGGCAAGACGTTTCGCGTGATCTGCATGCACGACGTGCGCGACAACCTGATGGCGTCGTTTTCGTCGCCGACGGCGATAGTCGATCCGTTCGCGGTCGATACCGGCACGCTGACCGCGATCTTCTCGTGGCTGCAGACCAACAACTACCACACCATCACGGTCAAGCAGATCGAGGAGTCGCGGCACGGCGGCAAGCCGCTGCCGCCGCGCTCGGTGCTGCTCACGTTCGACGACGGCTTCCGCAGCCACTACACGAAAGTGCTGCCGCTGCTCGAGCGCTTCAAGTATCCGGCCGTGATGGGCCTCGTCACCGCGTGGATCGACACACCGGCGGATACGCCGATCCGCATCAGCGACAAGGTTCAGGTGCCGCGCGACTACTTCCTGTCATGGGACGAGGTGAAGAAGCTCGGCCAGTCGGAATTCGTCGAACTCGGCTGCCACACCCACAACCTCCATCATGGCGCGATCGCGAATCCGCAAGGCAACGAATTGCCGGCAACCACGTCGCATCTCTACCTGCAAGACCAGAAACGCTATGAAACCGACGCCGAATTCCATGCCCGCGTGCACGACGACCTGCAGACTTGCGTGCGGCAGATCCGCGAACGCACCGGTCTCGTCGCACGCTCGATGGTGTGGCCATACGGCGCGGAAAACCAGCCCGTGCGCCAGATATCGACATCGCTCGGCATGGACATCCAGTTCAGTCTCGATGCCGGCCCGAATACGCCGGACGTGCCGCTCGACCGGCTGAGACGGATCCTGATGATGTACGACGTCGATATCGGCGGGTTCGAGCGCTCGATGCGCGAGCCGGCGTCCAATCGCGGCGACGTCGACGTGCCCGAGCGCACCGTGCAGGTCGATCTCGACCAGGTCTACGACCCCGATCCCGCGCGGCAGGAAGCGAATCTCGGCAAGCTGATCGAGCGCATCTACCGGATGCAGCCGAAATCGGTGTACCTGCAGGCGTATGCGGACCCGAAGGGGACGGGCGTGGCCGAAGCGGTGTACTTCCCGAACCGGCACCTGCCGATGCGCTCCGACCTGTTCTCGCGTGCCGCGTGGCAGCTCAATACGCGCTCCAACGTGCAGGTGTACGCATGGATGCCGGTGCTCGCGTTCCGGCCGCCGGCCGACAAGCAGCGCGCGCTCGAGGCCGTCAGCGCATACGGCGGCGCGCCGGCGCGCGAGAACGGCACGCGCGTGTTCCGGCTGAGCCCGTTCGACCCCGATGCGCGGCTGATGATCCAGCAGATCTACGAGGATCTCAGCAAGCACGCGTCGTTCAGCGGCATCCTGTTCAGCGACGACGCCGTGCTCGACGATTACGAGGATGCGGGCCGGCATGCGCTGCGTACCTATTCGCAATGGGGGCTGCCGGCCGACGTCGGCAAGATCCGCGAGAGTCCCGATCTGATGAAGCGCTGGACGCGGCAGAAGACGCGCTACCTGATCGACATGACCCGGCAGCTCGCCCAGATCGTGCTGGCCCACCAGAACGTCGGCGACGTGCTGACCGCGCGCAACATCTTCGCGATGCCGGTGCTCAAGCCCGAATCGGAAGCGTGGTATGCACAGAACTACGACGATTTCCTCGCGGCCTACGACTACGTCGCGCTGATGGCGATGCCGTACATGGAGCAGGCGAAGGATCCGGAGGGCTGGCTGGACCAGCTCGTGAAAGCGGTGCGCACGAAGCAGCGCGGGCTGCAGCGCACCGTGTTCGAACTGCAGTCGTACGACTGGCACGCGCACAAGGACGTGCCGGCCAGCACGCTGCTTGCGCAGATGCGGCGGCTGCGCAGCGAGGGCGCCGTGAATTTCGGCTACTACCCCGACAACTTCCTGAACGGCCAGCCGGAGCTCGACGCGATGCGTGACGTGATGTCGCTGAAGTCGCGCCTCGACTCCACCTCGATCAACGCGCTGATGCAGATGCAGCAATCGCCGGGAACCAAGACGCCATGAACACCCACAGCCTCATCCAGCGCCTGCAGGATTTCGTCTTCTACTATCCGTTCTTCATGTCGTATCTGTGGATGATCGGCGGTGTCGTGCACTACTTTCTGCTCGAGGAGGGCCGCGAGCTGTCGATGCGCACGATCGCGTCGAGCGGCATCCCGAAGGTCTCGATCGTCGTGCCCTGCTTCAACGAAGCCGCGAACGCGCGCAGCGTGATCACCCATCTGAACGGGATGCAGTATCCGAACTACGACATCATCGCGGTCAACGACGGCAGCAAGGATCGCACCGGCGACATCCTCAACGAGCTGGCCGTCGAGATCCCGCGGCTGCTCGTGATCCATCATGCGCGCAACGAGGGCAAGGCGGTCGGACTCACGACCGCGGCCGCGGTATCCAACGCGGAATACCTGCTGTGCATCGACGGCGACGCGCTGCTCGCTCACGATGCGATCGGCTGGATGCTCGAGCACTTCCTGACCGATCCGGGCGTCGGCGCGGTGACCGGCAACCCGCGCATCCGCACGCGCACGTCGCTGCTCGGCCGCATGCAGGTCGGCGAATTCTCGTCGATCGTGGGGCTGATCAAGCGCACGCAACAGGTGTACGGCCGCATCTTCACGGTGTCGGGCGTGATCACGATGTTCCGCAAGACCGCGCTCGCCGACGTGGGCTACTGGAGCTCGGACATGCTGACCGAGGACATCGACATCAGCTGGAAGCTGCAGTGCCGCGACTGGCGCGTCGTGTACGAGCCGCACGCGCTCAGCTGGATCCTGATGCCCGAGACGATCAAGGGGCTCTACCGGCAGCGGCTGCGCTGGTCCAAGGGCGGCATCCAGGTGCTGCTCAAGTACGCGGGCACGTTGATGCGGCCCACGCAGATGATGATGTGGCCGCTGTTCGCCGAATACCTGATCGGCATCGCGTGGGCGTACTCGATGTCGTTCATCCTGCTGCTCGCGCTGATCGACGTCGTCTACCCGCTTCCGCCGAACTGGCATGTGTCCGTGGTGCCGCACTGGCACGGGATGCTGCTGGTCGCGACCTGCATCCTGCAACTGATCATCGGCAGCATGATCGATCGTCAATACGACGAGAAACTCCTGATGTACTTCCTTGACACCATCTGGTACCCCGTCGCGTTCTGGCTGATCAGCATGATCACCACCGTCGTCGCCCTGCCCGCCGTCGTACTGCGGGGCCGCGGCAAACGCGCCGTTTGGGTCAGTCCCGACCGAGGCATTCAACATGAAGAACGCGCCGATTATTGACCTTTCCCTGCGCGCACCGCGCGACATGATCGCCGAACGCGGCGGTATCGTCGGGCCCGTGCTCGTCGCGTGGTTCCGCCTCGTGCGGCCCGCGCTGGTCGGGGGTGTATGGGCATCGATCTGCATCTACACGTACCGCTACCTGTTGCCGTTCAACGAGGCCGAGATGCCGATCGAGCAGATCGTGTTCTACGTGACGAGCATCGCGCTGATCGCAGGCACGATCGTCATGTGGCTGATCGCGGGACGCGTCGTGCATCCATTCGCGTACCGGTTACGCGTGTCGAAGATGCTGCGGCGCTCGGCCAGCGTGAAGGTGCGCTCGGTGCCGCCGAACGCCGTCGCGAGCGCACGCCGGCGCGGCGCGCGGCGCACGACGCGCATTCTCGTCGCGTCGCACGATGCGAACGGGTCGATTTCGGGCATCGAATGGGTCGCGCACGCCGGGCCGCAGCCCCGCGAATGAATCGCCGAAGACGTGCCGCGCCGCACGCGACGCTTGGCCGCGCGGCGTGGCACCGCTTCTGACATCGGGCTGCCGCGCGTCGCGCGCCAGCCGGCAACTTCCTGGAGACGAGGTGAATCATGTGCGGAATCGTCGGAGCAAGCGGCCTGAACAATCAGGTGCCGCAACTGGTCAATGCGTTGAGCCGGCTCGAATATCGCGGCTACGATTCGTGCGGCATCGCCGTGCAGGGTGATGGCCGCCTGCGCAGCGAACGCACGCTGCGACGCGTGACGGACCTGCAGGATCGCGTGCTGACGCTCGGTCTCGAAGCGCAGACCTGCATCGCGCATACGCGCTGGGCGACGCACGGCGCGCCGTCGGAAATGAACGCGCACCCGATTATGTCGGGCGACACGATCGCCGTCGTGCACAACGGGATCATCGAGAACCACGATACGTTGCGCGCCGAGCTGCGCGAACGCGGCTATACGTTTCGCGGGCAGACCGACACCGAGGTCATCGCGCACCTGATCCACAGCCTCTATCGCGACGACCTGTTCGACGCGGTGGTGCGCGCCGTCAAACGGCTGCACGGCGCGTACGCGATCGCGGTGCTCAGCGCGCGCGAGCCGCAGCGCCTCGTCGCCGCGCGCGCCGGCTCGCCGCTCGTGATCGGCATCGGCGCCAAGCAGAACTACCTCGCGTCCGACTGCGCGGCGCTCGGCGACCTGACCGACCGCTTCGTGTACCTGGAGGACGGCGACGTCGCGCTGATCACGCCGGAGCGCATCGCCGTGGTCGATGCGGGCGGACAGGAAGCGCGGCGCCCGTTGTGCGAAGTGAAGGCGCGCGCGGACGACGCCGCACTCGGCCCGTACCAGCACTTCATGCAGAAGGAAATCTTCGAGCAGCCGAAGGCGATCGCCAGCACGCTCGACGGCATCGACACGATCTCGCCGGCGCTGTTCGACGCGACGGAAGGCACGCACGCGCAGCTGTCGCGGGTGAGAAGCGTGCTGCTGCTCGGCTGCGGCACCAGTTACTACGCGGGCCTGACCGCGAAGTACTGGCTCGAAAGCATCGCGGGCGTGCCCGCCCAGGTCGAGATCGCCAGCGAATTCCGCTACCGCGACACGGTGGCCGATCCGCGCACGCTCGTCGTCGGCATCTCGCAGTCGGGCGAAACGGCCGATACCATCGGCGCGATCGAGCAGGCGCGCGCGATGGGTCAGGACCTGTCGATGGCGATCTGCAACGTCGCGACCAGCACGATCGCGCGCAACGCGCCGCTGCGGTTCCTGACGCGGGCCGGCACCGAACTCGGCGTCGCGTCGACCAAGGCGTTCACCACGCAGCTCGTCGCGCTGTTCGTGCTGACGCTGACGCTCGCGCAACTGCGCGGACGGCTCGATGCCGCGCAAGTCGCGACGCACCTGAAGCAGTTGCACGCGCTGCCCGACCGCATCGGCCACGCGCTCGCGCTGGAAACGCAGATCATGGGCTGGGCCGCGAAGTTCGCCCGCACCGAGAACGCGCTGTTCCTCGGGCGCGGCATCCATTTCCCGATCGCGATGGAAGGCGCGCTGAAGCTCAAGGAAGTGTCGTACATCCACGCGGAAGGCTATGCGGCCGGCGAGCTGAAGCACGGGCCGCTCGCGCTCGTCACGAGCGCGATGCCGGTGGTCACGATCGCGCCGGACGATCGCCTGTTCCAGAAGCTGAAATCCAACATGGCCGAGGTGCGTGCGCGCGGCGGCCGGCTCTATGTGCTGGCCGGCAATCAGCTCGAAATCGACGCCGACCGCGACACGCACCTGATCCGCGTGCGCGAATCGGGCGACCTGCTGTCGCCGATCGTCAACGTGATTCCGCTGCAACTGCTCGCGTATCACGTCGGCTGCGCGCGCGGCGCCGACGTCGACAAGCCGCGCAACCTCGCGAAATCGGTGACCGTCGAATGAGGCGGCGAACGCGCCCGGTACGGGCGGTCATGCGGCTGGCCGCGGCCGCGCTCTGCGGCGCGGGCGGCCTCGGCGCCGCGCCGGCGGCTCTCGCCGGCGCGCCGGCCGTGCATACGGTCACCGTGTCGAGCGCCCCGTCGTCGCCGCAGGACACCGGCGACCCGCGGCGCTTCATGCACGGCATCGGCGTGGCCGACGCCGGCGACGGCAAACGCTGGGTGTTCTTCAGCAGCTCGGGCGTCGCGCCGCGCGGTGCGCTGCGCAGCGGCAACTGGCCGCACGACGTGTACGTCGGCGAATGGCAGCCCGACAAGCCGCGCGTGCTGCACGTGCGCACGTTCATCAGCCGCCCCGAGGCGCAGGAACCCGTATCGATCGCGCAGAACGCGCACGGCGATATCTTCGTCACGTTCGAGGACGGCTGGGACACGCCGCAGGAAGTCAGCCAGCGCTACGGCGTCTACCGCCGCGACCTGAAGCCGATCAAGCCCTACCCGAACGACGTCGAATCGGGCGGCCATTCGGGGCATGTCGCGACGGTCGGCGACCGTTTCGTCGTGTTTTATTCGGCCGACTGGGTCGACGGCGGCGGGGTCGACAACCTCGGCAGCGGCAACGGCGTCTACCTGAAAACCTACGACGCGGCCGGGCGCGTGCTGAACCATGTCGCGGTCGCGCCGCACCGCCGCGAGTGGTGGCCCGTGATCGCGGGCTCGCCGCGCAACGCGCTGCTCGTGTGGCAGAAGTTCATCGAAGGCAGCACGAACGCGACGCTCGAATACGCGATGTTCGATCCGGTCACCGCGAAGCTGGAAAAACTCGGATCGCTGAACGACGCAGTCCAGTACTACGTGTATTCAACCGCCTATGTGCCGGAGATCGACCGTTTCATCGTCGTCACGACGACAGCGGACGATCGCGGCGTCGCGATGCTGATCGCCCCGGACGGCCGCCGCACGGCCACGCTCGATTGCCTGCCCGCTTCGGTGCGCGAATCGGGCATCGGCGTCGCCGGCACGCACGCGTACGTGCCGACCCGCGACGGGCGGCTGCTGACGCTCGCGCTTGCGCCGGCGGACATTGCGGTGAGCGGCGTGCAGCGCTCGCCGATTCCGTGGGGCTCGACCGGCATCGCCGGTTTCCCGGCGCGAGGCACAGCGATGCATTTCGTATCGTTGACGCCGTCGGGGGTACGCGAAGCCGATTTCGAACCGGAGCAACGCACGCCGATATCGAAGAACGAAGTGTCGTGTTCGAGTCACTGACGGCGGTCCGGTAACGCAACGTCGCGAACGCGGGCAGACCGCGTGTCGCCATCGCCCCCCGCCTTCCCTGGTCCGGAACGCGTTACGCCAACACCGCGCTCATTCAGCCGCCAGGTAGCCGGGCGCGCTGTTGCGGGCCTGTTCGAGCATGACCGCCGCGCCTTTGCGCGCCGAATTCGCCAGCGCCGCCCGTACCGGATAGACTGTCGCCCGATTCCTTCCATCGGCCGCGGCGTCCCGCCTCCTGCCGCCGCCGGAACGCCCCTTCCCGGAGAACGAATGCTGAAGCGCCAGTGGTTTTCGCTCGTGCTGCTGACGGTTTGCCTGCTCGGGCAACGCGCGTCGGCCCAGTCCACGCTCGAACTCGACACCGACGGCACGGCCCGCGCCCTCACCCGACAGACGCTGCTCGCCCGGACGGACGCGACCGACATCCACGTGCCGCGCGACATCGCGTACGGCCGGCCGATGACGTTCCGCGCGGTGCCGTTCGCGGCGCTGCTCGGCGACACGCCGCTGCCGGCCGACGGCGTGCTCGAAACGCGCGCGGCCGACGGTTTCGCCGCGCAACTGCCGCTCGATCTCGTGCGCCGCCGCGCGCCGGCCGGCGCGATCCCGTGGCTCGCGATCGAGGATCCGGCCCATCCGTGGCCGAAGCTGCCCGGCAAGCAGGTCAGCGCGGGGCCGTTCTATCTCGTCTGGCTCGGGCCGGACGCGTCGTCGGTACGCGGCGAGCAGTGGCCCTACCAGATCGTGCGCATCACGATCGAATCGTCGCCGCTCGCGCGCTGGCCGTCGCTCGCCGTCGATGCCGCGTTGCCCGCGAACGACCCGGCCCGCGCGGGCCAGCACCTGTTCGTCACGCAATGTCTCGCGTGTCACCGCATCGACGGCGCGGGCAGCAGCCAGGCCGGCCCGGATCTGAACGCGCCGATGAACCCGGTCGACTACTTCCAGCCCGCCGCGCTGCGCCGCTACATCCGCAATCCGGCGTCGGTGCGTGACTGGCCGGGCCGCCGCATGCCGGCGTTTCCCCCCGATCAGTTGAGCGACCGGGAGCTTGACGAGATCGTCGCGTATCTCGCGTACATGGCGCGCCGCAAGGCCGGCAAGTAAGCCGCGCGCCGGTTACCCGCCCGTCGCGCTTACGCTTCCTGCGCACTCTGCAGCACCGCGCGCAACAGCACGTCGGCGCCGGCCGTCGCCCATTCCGGCGTAATCGCTTCGGCCTCGTTGTGGCTCAGCCCGTCGACGCACGGCACGAAGATCATGCCGGTCGGCGCGACACGCGCGACATAGCACGCGTCATGGCCCGCGCCGGACACGATGTCCATGTGCGGCAGCCCGAGCGCGCGGGCCGCGTCTCGCACCGTGTCGATGCAGCGCGGCGCGAACGGTATCGGCGCATACGTGAAAATCTGCTCGATCCGCGCGCCGAGGCCGGTTTCGTCGGCCATGCGCGCGAGTTCCGCGCGCAGCGCCGCGTCCAGTTCATCGAGTACCGCATCGTCGGGGTGACGGAATTCGACCGTGAAAAAACAGCTTCCCGGCACCGTGTTGCGCGAATTCGGCCGCGCGTCGATCATTCCGACCGTTGCGCGCGCATCCGGTGCGTAACGGCGGCCGAGCACTTCGACGAACGAGATCATCCGCGCCGCGCCGACCAGCGCGTCGCGACGGAACGCCATCGGCGTCGTGCCCGCGTGCGCGTCGACACCGGTGAGCGTCACCTCGTACCAGCGCTGCCCCTGCCCGGCCGTCACGACGCCGATCGTCTTGCCGGCCCGCTCGAGAATCGCGCCCTGCTCGATATGCAGTTCGTACGCCGCGTGCACCGGATAGCCGCCGACCGGCTCCGCGCCCGCGTAGCCGATCCGTTCGAGCTCCTCGCCGATCGTGCGGCCTGCGCCGTCGGTGCGCGACAGGCCATATTCGAGCGTGTAGACGCCCGAGAACACGCCGGCCGACACCATCGCCGGCGCGAAGCGCGATCCTTCCTCGTTGGTCCAGATCACGACGTCGATCGGGCGCTCGGTCTCGATCCCCGCGTCGTTCAGCGCGCGCACGACTTCGAGCCCGCCGAGCACGCCGTAGATGCCGTCGTAGCGGCCGCCGGTCGGCTGCGAATCGGCGTGCGAGCCCGTCATCACCGGTGCGGCGCCGGGATTGCGGCCCGCGCGGCGCGCGAACACGTTGCCCATCCGATCGACACGCACCGTGCAGCCGGCGTCGCGCGCCCACTGCACGAACAGGTCGCGCGACTCGCGGTCGAGATCGGTCAGCGCGAGACGGCAGACGCCGCCCTTTGGCGTCGCGCCGATCCGCGCCATCCGTTCGAGCGACGCCCACAGGCGGTCGCCGTCGACGCGCGGCATGGTCACGGCGGTGTCATGCATCGCCGTTCTCCGGCGCGCCTTGCAGCGCATAGCGGAAGTCGCAGCGCTTGCCGCCCTGCATGATCGTGCTCGTGCGCGTGAGCGCGATGTCCGGCGCATAGCCCTGGATGAAATAGCTGTCGCGCGCGCAGCTCAGCAGGTGCCCGATCTCGCCGAGCCCCATCGCGTGATACATCTCCGCGTAGCTGCAGCGATGCACGTCGTAATCGTAGTGCGCGTCGTCCGCGCGCCGTATCTCGACGTCGAGCGCATCGTCCTTCTCCCACAGCACCTGCAGCGCGATGAACGACTTCACGCTCGTGCCGCCCGGCTCCTGCGCGGCGAACGTGCGGCCCGCGTCGACGGCCGCGCCGCGCACGGCTTCGGCGATCACGGCTTGCGCGCGCTCGGCGCCGAACTCGCGCTTCATGATCTCGTAGATCGGCTTGATGATTTCCGCTTCGATGCGGCGCCGCGCGAGGATGCCGAGGCGCGGGTCCTCGGGTGTGGCGGCGGATGTCGGGTTCGCTTCGGTCATGGGGATCGTCTTTATCGTTTACTTGGTTGCGGTGCGCGAGCCGCCGAGCACGTCGACGACGGCCCACTTGCCGCCGCGCACCTGGTAGATCGTGAAGGCCGGGTCCTTCAGGTTGCCTTCGCCGTCGAACGCGATGCGTCCCGTCACGCCGGGCCGCTCGATTGCGCGCACGGCCGCGACCAGCTTCGCCGGCTGGGTCGTGCCGGCCTTCTGCGCGGCCGCGATCAGCGTGGCGGCGGCGTCGTACGCGAAGGGCGCATGCAGCTCGATCGGCGCGTGAAAGCGTGCCCGGTATTGCGTGTCGAACGCCTTGCCGCCCGGCATCCGGTCGAGCGGCAGGCCCGGCTCGAGCGCCGTCACGCCGTCGCCGTCCTTGCCGGCGAGCGACAGGAAGGTCTGGCTCACGAAGCCGCCCGCGCCGAGCAGCGGCGCGTTCACGCCGAGCTGGCGCATCCGGCGCGCGATCGGTGCGGCCTGCGCATCGAGGCCGCCGAAGAACACGAGATCCGCGCGCTTGCCCTTGATCGCGGTCAGCACGCCGCTGAAGTCGGTCGTCTTGTCGTTCACGTACTGGCGATCGACGATCGTGCCGCCGTTCGCCTGCACGCCCTTGATGAACTGGTCGGCCAGCCCCGCGCCGAACGACGTGCGATCGTCGATCACCGCGATACGCTTCGCGTTCAGCGTCTTCACCGCGTACGCACCGGTGAAGTTACCGCCCGCATCGTCGTGCCCCATGATGCGGAACGCCGTCGGATAGCCCTGCTGCGTGTATTGATGGCCGGTGGAAGCCGGGGCGATCTGCGGGATGCCCGCATCGCGGTACACGCGCGACGCCGGCACGCTGCAGCCCGTGTTCCAGTGCCCGACGACGCCGATCACGTGCTGGTCGACGAGCTGCTGCGCGACCGCGACGGCCGTGCGCGGGTCGGACTGGTCGTCGGCCGCGACGAGCTTGTAGACGACCGGCTTGCCGCCGATGGTCGGATGCTTGGCGTTCGCGTCGTCGATCGCGAGTTGCGCACCGTTCTGCAGATCCTTGCCGATCCGCGCGGACGGACCGGTAAGCGGCGCGGCGAGACCAATCAGAACCGTCTGCGGCGCGGACTGCGCGAACGCGGGCACGGAGGCGACCAGGGCGGCCGCCGAGAAAGCGAGGCTGGCGGGAAGGAAAGCGATTTTCATGTGCTGGGATCGGGGAGTCGGATCAAAACATGAAAAATATTAAATATTCAACACCCAAACCCCAAATACCCAATCGTTGGATGCTTATACCGTTCCTGACACATTAGCGTACATCACTGTAAATGCAGGATATTTTCATGTTGTCGCTTACCCTGACTTTTCGATAAAATTCGATACATGAAAAATATCGAACAATTGCCGCACGATCCGCCGCTGCGCGCGGTGCGTGCGTTCGAAGCATTCGCGCGCCTCGGCTCGGTCACCGCGGCGGCGGGCGAACTCGACATCACGCCGTCGGCGGTCAGCCATCAGCTGCAACTGCTCGAAGCGTTCATCCAGACGCCGCTGACGGTACGCGAGGGCCGGCTGCTCGCACTCACCGACGAAGGACGCGACTACTACCGCTCGATCAGCGCCGCGTTCTCGGTGCTGCGCAGCGCGACGCGCTTCGTGCGCGACCGTTCGTCGCTGCGGCAGATCACCGTCAGCCTGATTCCGCTGCTCGGCATCGGCTGGTTCATTCCGCGGCTCCACGCGTTCCTGGCCGACAACACGGACGTCGACGTGACCGTGCTGTACGCGCATCACCGCAACTACCGAAGCGATGCGTCGGACCTGTCGATCCGCTTCGGCACCGGCGACTGGCCCGGCTACCGCTGCGAGCGGCTGCTGCCGGGCGCGATGGTGCCGATGTGCAGCCCATCGTTCCTGAAGCGCCACGGGCCGTTCCGCACGCCGGCCGATCTCGCGCGCGCGCCGCTCGTGCACGACGAGGATCGCAGCACATGGGTCAACTGGCTGCAGGGCGCCGGTGTGCGGCACGTGTCGCACGCGGTGGGGCCGATGTTCGAGGATGGCCAGCTCACGCTGAGCGCCGCGCGCGCGGATCTGGGCGCCGCGCTGCTGCGCGCGCCGCTGGTCGAGCGCGAGCTGGCGAACGGCGAGCTCGTGAAGCTGTTCGATCATGTGCTCGACGACGGGCGCGACTACTACCTGTGCACGCGCGAGGACGCGGACATGCCGGACGGCGCGCGGCGGCTCGCGGCGTGGTTGCGGAAGATGGCGGGGATTTGAGCAGGCCGGGCCGCCGCTACGCTGTCGGCCTGCTTATCAGGAAATGCCGCGACCTTGCCCTTCCTCTGCCGGATAGCCAGGATGGGCGTGTCACCTAACGGAGGTTGCAATGACCAGAGTTCCCATCGATCTGTCGGATGACCAGCACGCGGCGCTGACCAGCATCGCGGCGATCAATGACAGTTCCCCGGCCGAGATCATCCGCGATGCAATCGATGCGTATATCGCCCAGCACGCGGTGACACTCGCTGACGATGTGTTCGGTCTATGGAAGGGCCGCGCGATCGTCGATCTGGACAGACTGCGCTCGGAATGGTGAAAAGCCCACCCAATCAAGGGCCGGAAGCAGATAGGAATTTCCGATGCCCCGGATTGAAACAAGCAATTTCACAACTTCAGGGTGAACCCGGATACTGGCAACACTCCACTCACCACTGAAGCAAAGGAAATCACCAGATGCCGATCATCAACACCCAAATCAAGCCGTTCAAGGCAACCGCTTACCACAACGGCGATTTCGTGACCGTTTCCGACGAGAACTTCAAGGGCAAGTGGTCCGTCGTCGTGTTCTACCCGGCCGACTTCACGTTCGTCTGCCCGACCGAACTGGGCGACCTCGCCGACCGTTACGCGGAATTCCAGAAGCTGGGTGTCGAAATCTACGGCGTGTCGACCGACACGCACTTCACGCACAAGGCATGGCACGACACGTCGGACACGATCGGCAAGATCAAGTACCCGATGATCGGCGATCCGACGCTCACGCTGTCGCGCAACTTCGACGTGCTGATCGAGGAAGAAGGGATGGCGCTGCGCGGCACGTTCGTGATCAACCCGGAAGGCGAGATCAAGCTGTGCGAAATCCACGACAACGGCATCGGCCGCGACGCGGGCGAACTGCTGCGCAAGGTGCAGGCGGCGCAATACATCGCGGCGCACCCGGGTGAAGTGTGCCCGGCCAAGTGGACGCCGGGCGCGGAAACGCTGACCCCGTCGCTGGACCTGATCGGCAAGATCTGACGATCGCTGCGCGCGCCTCGCACGAGGCGCGCGACGGCGGGCCGCCGCATCGCGCGGCCCGCGCCCTCCTCCGGCACGACGTGCCCGACCATAATTATCAATACGGAATCCGAAACGCCATGCTCGATGCCAATCTCAAGACTCAACTGAAAGCGTACCTCGAAAAGATCACGCGCCCGATCGAACTCGTCGCCTCGCTCGACGACAGCGCGAAATCGCAGGAACTGCATGCACTGCTGAACGAGATTGCGTCGCTGACGGATCGCGTGACCGTAACCGAACGCCGCGACGACGCCGAGCGCAAGCCGTCGTTCTCGATCGGCGAGCCCGGCAAGCCGGCCGGCATCCGCTTCGCCGGCATCCCGATGGGCCATGAATTCACGTCGCTCGTGCTCGCGCTGCTGCAGACGGGCGGCCATCCGATCAAGCTCGACGACGACGTGATCGAACAGATTCGCGCGCTCGACGGCGACTACGCATTCGAAACGTATTTCTCGCTGTCGTGCCAGAACTGCCCGGAAGTCGTGCAGGCGCTGAACGTGATGTCGCTGATCAACCCGCGCATCCGCCACGTCGCGATCGACGGCGCGCTGTTCCAGGATGAAGTCGAGTCGCGCCAGATCATGGCCGTGCCGACGATGTTCCTGAACGGCACATCGTTCGGCCAGGGCCGCAGCAGCGTGAAGGAAATCCTCGCGAAGCTCGATACGGGCGCCGGCGAGCGCGCGGCGAAATCGCTCGACAACAAGCCGGTGTTCGACACGCTGATCGTCGGCGGCGGCCCTGCAGGCGCAGCCGCGGCAATCTACTCGGCGCGCAAGGGTATCGCGACGGGTGTGGTCGCCGAGCGTTTCGGCGGCCAGGTGCTCGATACGATGGCGATCGAAAACTTCGTGTCGGTACAGGAAACCGAAGGGCCGAAGTTCGCGACCGCGCTCGAGCAGCACGTGAAGCAGTACGACGTCGACATCATGGACGTGCAGCGCGCCGACGCGCTGATTCCGGGCGACGTGCACCAGATCCGCCTCGCGAACGGCGCGGTGCTGAAGGCGAAGACGATCATCCTCGCGACCGGCGCGCGCTGGCGCGAAATCAACGTGCCGGGCGAGCGCGAATACCGCAATCGCGGTGTCGCGTACTGCCCGCACTGCGACGGCCCGCTGTTCAAGGGCAAGCGCGTCGCGGTGGTCGGCGGCGGCAACTCGGGCGTCGAGGCCGCGATCGACCTCGCGGGCATCGTGAAGGAAGTCACGCTGATCGAATTCGGTGCGCAACTGCGCGCGGACGAAGTGCTGCAACGCAAGCTGCGCAGCCTGCCGAACGTGACGATCGTCACGCAGGCGCAGACGACCGAGCTGACCGGCGACGGCAGCAAGCTGAACGGGCTCGTCTACAAGGATCTGCGCTCGGGCGAAACGCAGCGCATCGAGCTCGAAGGCGTGTTCGTGCAGATCGGCCTCGTGCCGAACACGGAATGGCTGAAGGGCACGGTCGAACTGTCGAAGCACGGCGAGATCGTCGTCGATGCGCGCGGTGCGACGTCGGTGCCGGGCGTGTTCGCGGCCGGCGACGTGACGACGGTGCCGTTCAAGCAGATCGTGATCGCGGTGGGCGAAGGGGCGAAGGCGTCGCTCGGCGCGTTCGACCATCTGATCCGGCAGGACGTGACGCCGGTGGCAACCGCGCAGCCGCAGGCCGAAGAAGCGGTCGCCGCGTAACGCACGTCAGCCCGACGACATCAAAGTTTGTCTCTCTTGGCCCCGCATGCCTTGGTCGGCGTGCGGGGTCCTTTTTATGCCGAGGCCGATTGCGATTACTTGGTCGCGGTCGGGCCGCCGGTCGCCGGCACGGGGGTCGTCGTCTTGATATGGCTCGACTCCCTGACCAGCTGCTCGGTCATCGCGGCGGCTACCGGATTCGCGCCGGACGACGCACTTCCCTGCCGGTACGAACCGACGCTCGCCGACGTCGACGGCATGGATGAGATCGGTGGCGGCGGCAACGACGGGTCGAGCTTCGCCGATTCCCTGACGAGCGCGGCCGTCTCCGGCGTTTCGGATTTTGTCGCGGTCTGCGCGGTCTGCGCGGCCGGGGCGGCGGCTGCGTGGCGTTCGAGGCCGTCGCGCTTGCGCGGCGCACGTTGCGTGACCTGCGCGGGCGCAACCGACTGAGCAGGCTTGGCGGCCGGCGCCGGCGCTGGCGGCGGCGCCGATGGGGTCGAATCCTGCGCATCAACCGTCACGACGGTAACCTTCGGCGGCGGTGCGGCCGGCTTCGCTACCGGTTGCGGCTTGTCGCTGACCATCGGAACCGCCGGAGCCGGCGCGGCGCCGACGCGCGCGGTTGCTGCCGGCGCTGGCGTGGGTGCGGAGGGAGGCGGCGCTGCAGCCGCCTGTTTCGGGGCCGTCGCGGCGGCCGGTGCCGGCGGCGCAATGGCGCCCTGCACCGCGTGATCGTTGCTCGCGGGCGCCGCGGCAACGGGCGCAGCTGTATCGCCGATGCCGGCGTCTTCGATCGCGCGATGGTCCGCGCGCAGGAGCATCACGTACGCAGTGCCGGCCGCGGCTACCAGGAGCCCGCCGGCGATCATCATGGTTTTACGGGTACTCGTCATGCTTGCTCACCGATCATATCGACGTGAACAAGCCATCATACGCGGCCATCGGCCGTTGATCCCGCAGGAATACATTTGGTTGCATTGACGTCGGCACGCGGTCGGCAAAGCGTTCGTCAGACGTATCGCCGCCCCTGTTCCGGCACGATCAACGCGCGGCCGTTACTCCGGAAACGGCAAATCGGTTTGCCCGTCCGCACGCATGCCGAACGTGTTCAGTGTCATCGCGACGAGCGCGTAGTAGCCGAGCAGCGCAACGAGATTCACGACGGTTTCATGCCCGAAGCGGGCTTCCGCACGCGCGAACGTCGCATCGCTCACCCGCCGCGTGTCGTACAGCTCGCTCGCGAACGCATGGATGAGCGCGTCGTCGTCCGATTCGAATGCAGGTTCGACGCCGCGCCGGATCGCATCGGCGGTCGCAGCCGGCACGCCCGCGTCGAGCGCGATCGGATGGTGGATGTGCCACTCGGCCTGCGAGCGCCAGCGCGCGGCCGTCACGAGAATCGCGAGTTCCGACAGCCGCAACGGCAGGCCCGTGCGATAGCGGCAGAACGCGCCGAGCTTCTGCGCGTGCTGGGCCAGCTCGGGGCTCGCGATCCAGCCGAGGAACGGCCCGTTCAGGTTGCCGCGCGGGCCGCTGAGGATGTCGGCAAGCACGGCCTTCTGTTCGTCGGTGGCCGACGCGGGATCGAAAGGAGGCAGTCTGTCTGTCATGGTGAAAATTCGCTGAGATCAGGTTTCACGCGCCGGCCGACGCGAGCGCCGCGTCGATCGCGCCGGATAGCCGCTCGACGATCGCATCGATCTGCTGCGCGGTGCAGACGAACGGCGGCGCGATCAGGATGTGATCGCCGTGCACGCCGTCGATCGTCCCACCCATCGGATACACCATCAACCCGCGCTGCATCGCTTCGCGCTTGACCGCCGCATGCAGCTTCAGCGCGGGATCGAACGTCGCCTTGGTGTCGCGATCGCGCACGAGCTCGACGCCGACGAACAGCCCGCGGCCGCGCACGTCGCCGACATGCGGATGCGCGCCGTAGTGCTCGCGCAACGACGCGCGCAGTTGCTCGCCGCGCGTCTTCACGTTGTCGAGCAGCTTCTCGTCCGCGATCACGCGCTGCACTTCGAGCGCGGCCGCGCACGCGGTCGCGTGGCCGAGGTAGGTGTGACCGTGCTGGAAGAAACCCGAGCCGTCGACGATCGTTCGGTAGATGCGCTCGCTCACCAGCGTCGCACCGATCGGTTGGTAGCCCGCACCGAGCCCTTTCGCGATCGTCAGCAGGTCGGGCGCGACGCCGTCTTCGTCGCACGCATACAGATAGCCCGTGCGCCCCATCCCCGACATGATCTCGTCGAGAATCAGCAGCACGCCGTACTTGTCGCACACCGAGCGAATCTTCTTCAGGTAGGTACGCACCGGCGGCACCGCGCCGGCCGTGGCGCCCACCACCGTTTCCGCGACGAATGCCGCGACGTTTTCCGCGCCGAGTTCGACGATCTTGCGTTCGAGCTCGTCCGCGAGCCGCTGCGCATATGCTTCGTCGGTTTCACCCGCCGACTGGTCGCGGTACGCATAGCACGGGCTCACGTGATGCGCTTCGATCAGCAGCGGCAGGAACGGCTCGCGCCGCCACGCGTTGCCGCCGATCGCGAGCGCGCCGAGCGTGTTGCCGTGATAGCTCTGGCGACGGGCGATGAAATGGCGCCGCTGCGGCTCGCCCTTCTCGACAAAATACTGGCGCGCGAGCTTCAGCGCGGCCTCGATCGCCTCGGACCCGCCGGACACGAAGTACACATGCTCGAGCCCGGCCGGCGCTGCATCGACGAGCCGGTCGGCCAACTCCTCGGCCACGTCGGTCGTGAAGAACGACGTATGCGCGTACGGCAATTGCTGCGCCTGCCGCTTGATCGCGTCGATCACGCGCTGGTTGCTGTGGCCGAGACACGATACGGCCGCACCGCCGCACGCGTCGATATAGCGTTTGCCGGTCGAATCGATGATCTCGATGCCGTCGCCAGCGACGGCGACGGGCAAGGTGGCGCGCGGAGCGCGATGAAAAACGGTCGTCATGCGTGGCCTCATGGATCAGGATGCGCGATGTGCGCGTCCGGACGGCACGATGCGCGTCGCGAAGCGCTGCGTGCCGTGTTGATGGACGGTGAAGTCGATCGCGGTGTCGTGAATCGCGAACACCGCGGTCGCCAGCGTGTTTTCGTCGTCGGGGTCGGCCGGATCGTCGCGATAGATCGGCAGTCCTTCCGGCGCACGATCGCCGAGCACGCGCAGCAGCGCGGCTTCGTCGATCGCGTCGATGCCGGGCGTGAGCGCGTCGACGCGTCGCTGGCGGTCGGCCGACGATTGCGTGACGATCTGCGCTTCCTCGTCGCAACCGGGATGCACCAGGTGATTCGCATGGCCCGCAAGCCATGCGACGTCGACGACCGAACAGCGTGCGACGCTCGCTTCGATACTCAGCACGCGCGTGTCGCCGGTCGCGCCGAGCGTGTGATGAAAGCCGCTCGCGCGCGCATGCGTGCGCAGCACGTCGGCGGCCACGTCGAGCGACGTCGCGTCGAGCACCGCCCGCGCAAGAATCATGCGCGGCACGCCCGGCGCCGGCGTGCGGATGCGCAGGTTGTTGATCGCCTGCGCGACGCCCGCGCGGTTCGCGGCGAACGTATGCCCCGGCAGCGAACCGGGGTAATAGAAACTGATGAACCCGGGCTTGCCCGCCGGTTGCACGTCGACGAGCAGGCAACGTTCGCGCAGGTACGGATCGCCGTCCTCGTTGTGCGCGATCCAGCGCGTGCCGTCCGCGCCGCGCGCGGCGAGCGTCGTGCAGCCGTCCGGTGCGTTGTGAATCAGCTCGCCGCGGCAATTCCACAGAAAAATGTCCTCGGCCGGCCAGCCGACACCCGCCGCGATCCCGTCGAGTTCCGCGACGAGGTCGGGGTACGCGGCCAGCGCGGCCTGCCGCAGCACATCGACGAACGGATGGCCGCGCCAGCGGCGCACGGCCTGCCATGCACTGCTCTGCTGCATGTACGTATCGAACACGGGGCGGGCAAGCTCGCCGAGGCGCACGCCGATGTCGAACGGCGTGCCGGCGATGACGGGAGAAAGGGAAAGCGGCATGTCGGATGTTTCGGTTTCGTTCAGGACACGTGTTTCAGGAATTCCTTCAGGCGCGGCGTCGGCGGCCGGTCGATCAGATCGACCGGGTGGCCGTCCTCGGCAATGCCGCCCTGGTCCATGAACAGCAGCCGCGTGCCGACCCGCTTCGCGAAGCCGATCTCGTGCGTGACGACGATCATCGTCATCCCTTCGGTCGCGAGATCCTGCATCACTTTCAGCACTTCGTGGCGCAATTCCGGATCGAGCGCCGACGTCGGCTCGTCGAACAGCATCAGCCGAGGCCGGATCGCCAGCGCACGCGCGATCGCGACGCGCTGCTGCTGGCCGCCCGACAGCTCCGACGGGTAATGATTCGCGCGCGATTCGAGGCCGACCTTGTCGAGCAGCGCCATCGCTTGATCGCGCGCCTCGGCGCGCGACGCGCCGCGCACCTGCATCGGCCCGAACATCACGTTCTCGAGCGCGGTCATTTGCGGAAACAGGTTGAACTGCTGGAACACCATGCCGGCTTCGAGCCGGATGTTGCGGATCGTCGTCGCATTGCCGCGCACGCTCTGGCCGTCGACCAGCAGCTCGCCCCCGGTGATCTTCTCGAGCGCGTTGATACAGCGCAGCATCGTCGATTTGCCCGAGCCCGACGGGCCGACCACGACGACCACCTCACCCGCGTCGATCTTCAGGTCGATGTTCTTCAGCACCGGTACATGGCCGAAGCTCTTCGACACGTTCTGGAATTCGATCATGCTCATAAGATTTTCATCCGCTTTTCGACGAGCCGAAGCGTCAACGTCATCGCGCCGGTCAGTAGCAGGTAAATGACGGCCACCGCACTCCAGATCTCGACCGCCTGGAAATTGCCGGCGATGATCTCCTGCCCCTTGCGCGTCAGCTCGCCCACGCCGATCACGATGAACAGCGACGTATCCTTCAGGCTCACGATGCACTGGTTGCCGAGCGGCGGAATCAGCCGCCGGAACGCCAGCGGCCCGACGATCTTCAACAGCACGCGCGGCATCGACAGCCCCATCGCGAGCCCTGCTTCCGTCAGCCCCTTCGGGATCGACAGCAGCGCGCCGCGCACCACCTCCGCGAGATACGCGCCGGAATTCACCGTGATCGCGATGATCGCGGCCGTCAGGCCGTCGATGCGGATATGCGCGAGCAGCGGCAATGCGAAATACAGGAACATCACCTGCACGACGATCGGCGTGCCGCGGATCAGTTCAATGTAGACCTGTGCGAGCACGTTCATCGCCTTCGGTCCGTATGCGCGGAACATGCCCGCGATCATCCCGACGACGAAGCCGCCCACCAGCCCGAAAAGTGCGATGAACACCGTCAACCGGACCCCGTCCATCAGGTCCGGCAGCGCCGCCCAGATCGCCGACCAATCGAAATTCACTTGTCGCTCCCCGTTCGATTCAAGACCCGCGCGGCCCCGAGGCCGCGCGCTGTTGCGCCGTCACGCTCACATCTTCGGCGGCTCGGCGCCGAACCACTTCTTGTAGATCTGCGCGTAGCGGCCGTCGGCCTTGATCTTCACGAGCGACGCGTTGACCTTCGGCACGAGCGCGCTGCCCTTCGGGAAGCCGATCCCGTACTTGTCGCCGCTGACCGGCTGGCCCGCGACCTTCACCTTGCCCTTGCCTTCGTTGTTCACGAAGAACAGCACGTTCGGCGTGTCGTGCATTGCCGCGTCGACGCGGCCGGCTTCGAGCGCGAGGTAAGCCTGGTCGATGTTCGGGAACTGGCGGACCTCCTTCGGCTTCAGGTGCGCCTTGATCCAGTCGATCGTCGCGGTGCCCGTCTTCGCGGCGATCACCTTGCCGTTCAGGTCGTCGATCGACTTGATCGACGTATTGCCCGTTTGCACCATCGCGGCGAGCCCGCTGTCGTAATACGGCGCGGAAAAGTCGATCGCCTTCTTGCGCTCTTCCTTGATCGTCATCCCCGACAGCGCGACGTCGATGTTCTGCGTCTGCAGCGCCGGGATCAGGCCCGCGAAATCCATCGGCTGGATCGTGTATTTCCAGCCCTGGTCCTTCGCGATCTCGGCCCACAGGTCGAGATCGAAGCCGACGTACTTGTCGCCCTGCTTGAACTCGAACGGCATGAACGACGTATCGGTCCCGACGACGAGCGTCCTGGTGTCCGCGTGCGCGAGGCTGGCGCCGAGCGCGGCGACGACCGCGACGGCTTTCAGGAAGGAACGGCGACTCATGGTTTCTCTCCGCATGATTGAGCGATGTAACCGGCCGACGGGCCGGCGGAACGACGACATCAAGCCGCACCGCAACATGCGATGTTGAATTAGACCTTAGTGCAACAAGTGTTGTCAATGGCGATACTACGACAACAAAAAAGTCCGCAACAGATAATTGGATCGAGACAAACCCGGCCTCGCAGCGCGGATAGATCGGAAGAAAACGGGAGGACGGCGGCGCAGAACGCCCCGCCGGATCGCACCGCGCCGATGGGGGTGGCACGGAGAGAGAAGAGGTTGCGCCCGCATCGAACGACAGTCGGGCACGGGACACGGGCGGCGCCTGACGGGCCGGCGTGCATGGCCGGCCTCGCGTCACCGGTCGGCCGCTTACGGCGTCGCGAAGAACAGCGCGACGACGCACGCCATCCCGCCGAACCACACGAGCGAACGCAGCGACGCCCAGTTCAGCAGGTACATCAGCGCATAGACGATGCGGATCGCGACGAACGCGATCGCGAGCTGGTCGACGCGATGCACGTTCGCGCCGTTGTGCCACGCCACCACCAGTGCGGCCGTGAACAGCGCGAGCGCTTCCCACGCATTCTGATGCGCGGCCTGGGCGCGTGCGCGCCAGCCTTCGAGCTTCGCCAGGTACGCGCGCGGCGTGCGGTTGTCGTAACCCTTGCGAGCCTTGGCGAGAAACGTCATCGGGAACGGCAACAGCGCCACGATGAACAGGCACAGCTGGGACGTCGTCATCAAAAGTCTCCTCCGTTATGATTACATTGATCAATGACAAGATCGCCGAGAGCTTAGCATCGTGCCGTGCCGTTCGCGCACCGGTTTTCTAGACGGGAGACTCGGCCGCGCAGGCTGCGGAGGACGTCGCCCGGCTCGCAACGACGCCAAAATTTCCACCAAATCATCGACAAATACGTTAATTAAAACTGGTCGAACACCAATAAGATAGCGCTCGACACTGGCTTGACGCGCGATCGCGCCAAGCCTGCCGTTTCCCCGCGCGCCGCCGTGCGCCGAACGACATCCGACCCGAGCCCTTGCCATGCCCCGTCCCATCGTCGCCCATATCCGCCCTGACGCCGTCCGCCACAACCTCGACTTCATCCGCCGCACCGCCGCGCAATCGCGCGTATGGGCCGTGATCAAGGCCAACGCGTACGGCCACGGCATCGAACGGATTTTCCCGGGCCTCGCGGCCGCCGACGGCATCGCGCTGCTCGATCTCGACGAAGCCGTGCGCGTGCGCGAGCTCGGCTGGGACAAGCCCGTGCTGCTGCTCGAAGGGATCTTCGAGCCGGCCGACGTCGAGCTGGCCGATCGCCATCGGCTGACGGTCGCCGTGCACTGCGACGAACAGCTCGACCTGCTGATCGCCGCGAAGCCGCAGCAGCCGATCGACATCCAGCTCAAGATGAATTCCGGCATGAACCGGCTCGGCTACCGGCCGGCCGCGTTCCGCGCCGCATGGGAACGCGCGGCGGGCGCGCCGTCGATCGGCAAGATCACGCTGATGATGCATTTCGCGAACGCCGACGAAGGCGAGGTCGACTGGCAGCTCGAGCAATTCGACGCGACCACGGCTGGGATTCCGGGCGAGCGCTCGGTATCGAATTCGGCGGCCGTGCTGTGGCATCCGCGCGCGCACCGCGATTGGGTGCGGCCCGGCACGATCCTGTACGGCGCTTCGCCGACGGGCGCGTCGCGCCATATCGCCGACACGCCGCTGACGGCCGCGATGACGCTGACCAGCAAGATCATCGGCGTCCAGACGCTCGCGCCCGACGAAACGGTCGGCTACGGCCGCCGCTTCACCGCCGACCGGCCGATGCGGATCGGCGTCGTCGCGTGCGGCTACGCGGACGGCTATCCGCGCCACGCGCCGACCGGCACGCCGATCGCGGTGGACGGCGTGATGACGCGCGTCATCGGCCGCGTGTCGATGGACATGCTGACCGTCGACCTGACGCCGTGTCCGAACGCAGGCATCGGCGCGAGCGTCGAGCTGTGGGGCGACCAGGTGAAGGTGGACGATGTCGCGGAAGCCAGCGGTACGATCGGCTACGAGCTGATGTGCGCGCTCGCGCGCCGCGTGCCGGTCGTGATCGTGCCGCCCGGCGCGTCGAGCCTGCAGCCGGCGCTGCGGACGGGCAGCTACGGGCGCTGATCGACGTTGATGCGGCGCTGCCGCGTCGCCATGCATGCCGCGTCACTTGCGGGCCGCCTCGGGCGGCCCGTTCGCATTCCGGCGGACGGGAAACGCGCGCCGGCGAAAACGCGTTACGGCCCTTCCGGGTCGTTCCCTGCCCGCTTCCGCCGACGCATCACGAACGCCACGTCGGCTTGCGCTTCTCGAGGAACGCGTCGATGCCCTCGCCCGCATCCTCTTCCATCATGTTGCGCGCCATCACGTCGCCCGCATACGCGTAGGCTTCGTCGAGCGGCAACTCGCGCTGGCGGTAGAACATCTGCTTGCCGACCCGCACCGCGGCCGGGCTCTTCGCGACGATCTCCGCGACCTTGCGCGCGACGGCCGCATCGAGCGCGTCCTCGGGCACGGCTTCGTTGACGAGCCCCCATGCGGCGGCCGTCGCCGCATCGACGAAGCGCCCGGTCATCAGCATGTCGAACGCGCGCTTGGCCGCGACGTTGCGGCTCAGCGCGACGGCCGGCGTCGAGCAGAACAGCCCGACGTTGATGCCCGACACCGCGAAGCGCGCGGTATCGGCCGCGATCGCGAGGTCGCACGCGGCGACGAGCTGGCAGCCCGCCGCCGTCGCGATGCCGTGCACACGCGCGATCACCGGCACCGGCAACGCGCGCATCGCGAGCATCACGCGGCTGCACTGCGCGAACAGCGTGCGGTAGTAGTCGAGTTCGGGCTTGCCGCGCATCTGCCGCAAGTCGTGGCCGGCGCAGAACGCCTTGCCTTTGGCGGCCAGCACGACGCAGCGCACGTGCGGATCTGCGGCAAGCGTATCGAACGCATCGTGCAGGGCCGAGAGCATCGCTTCGGACAACGCGTTGAACTGCTGCGGGCGGTTCAGGCGCAGCGTGACGACGCCGTCGTGGGTGTCGCGCAGCAAAACGGGTTCCGGTGATGCGGGATTCGAATCCATGATGGGTCTACCAGATTGACGGGATCGCGATGCGCTCGCGGTTCAATATAGTCCATTCCTGGCACGAACGGCGATCGTGACCGCATGCACCCGCCCATCGACGATCACGCCGCTTCAGCGCGGCTGATACTCGCCATCGCTCGCCGACCAGCGAAACGTCCGACGCCATTTGCCGCCGCGAGCGCGCAACTGCAGGTCGTGGAATCCGTCCGTCGAGGTCGACAGCACGTTCAGCGCATTGCTGCCTTCCGTGATGTCGTGATCCCGCGTGCCGTTGCGATGCCAATCGCCAGCGATATCCCGGTAGAACATCATCGGCTGCGCGAACACGACGCGCAGCGTCTTGCCGTCGACATGGAACAGGTACAGCGCCTCGAACGACGCGCCACCGCCCGCATAGCCGATCGACCAGCCCGCCCGCACCCCGAACGCGGCATCGCCCGCACGCAGCGCATACGGCGCGAGATCGAACCGCGACCACCGCTCGGGCCGTAACGCGACATCGCGCCGCTGCTTCGTCTGCTCGATGTAGTCGGGACTGTCGAGATTCGTGTTGCTCCAGTCGATCGCCTGTTCGAGCGGCTGTTCGGTACGCGCGACGAGGCGCGGCACGCCCTCCGGACCGCGCTCGAACACGCCTAGCCAGACCAGCGCTTTCTGCTCATCGGCATCAGCGTGGCTCTCGAAGCCTTCACAATCAGTGGGCGCACGGAATCGCAGCACCTCGCGCGCAATCTCGTCGGTCGGTGCGACGCAAACGATCGCGACGAACGCACCAGGGCGCTGCGGCCACGGTTTCGCGCCGACCAGCACGACACGCGCAAGCGGCTGGCCAGGGGCAAGCTGCGCCACCAGCCCCTCCTTCGTGAAGCCGGGCGGCAGGTGCACGCCGAAACCGTCCGCTTCCGCGCCGCTCATGTCGCGTGCATATGCGGCGCGTGTTTCGGGCGAACTGAGCTTCCCGGGCAATTGGTCGAGCGAATGCGCGGTGCCGGCCGCGTGCGCGGGGCAGCCCGCGAATGCAGCGCCGATCGCGATGAGCCAAGGCATTAAGCGAATTGTCATGCTGGAATGTCCTGTGAAGTAACGAGGCAACATACTGCGACGCCGCACATGCAATCGTGTGCGTGACCACCGGATCGGCCCGCAGTGTCACGCGAGTTCCATGATGTTCTGCTTTCCGGATTCGACAAGTTCAGTGTGCAGCAGACGGTCACTTCCGCTTGCGCCCGCTGCGCCACACACGCACGCCCGACCGCAATTGACCGACGCCGACGAGGAGAAACGCCGCTCCCATCGCGCCGAAAGTCAGCACGCCGCCCCAGATCGCACCGAACGTATCGATCCGCGCGGTCATCCTCGGCGCGTCCGGCGCATAGCGCACCTCCACCGCCGCGCCGTCCTGCACGCTGACGTCGCCGCCCTGCGGATATTCGACCTGCTCGCCCGCGAGCGTCGTAAACGCGATCTCCGGATGATGCGGGCCTGCATTCAGCTTGACGACCTTCCCCGGCACGACGACCGACGTTCGCAGGAACGCAAGCGTCGACTGCGCGTTCAGCGCGACGCCGATCAGCATGCACGTGCCCACGAGGGTAAAAACGACGCCCTTCGCGACCAGCATTCCGGTGTGCTGCGCAGCGGCTCGCCCGGATTCGGATGTCATCGGTTTCGTTCCGTTTCTGATGTTCGTCAATGCCGGGCGTGCGGTGCATGATGCACAGCCACGCCGCCCTCGGCATCCGGCAGGATACGAACATCCCGGCGCGCTGTAAATTGCGCACGCAACCGGCCCCGGCCACGAGGCGGCCGCGCAACCCGAACCGCAGCGTTGAACGCGGGCTCTCCGTCAAGCCCACTACCACCCGCCGCGCGTCACCCCGCCAGCTTCTTCAGCGCATCAAGCACCGCATCGCCCTTGAACGGCTTCACGATCCAGCCCTTCACGCCGGCGGCCTTGCCGCGCTCCTTCATCGCCGGGCTGCTTTCGGTCGTCAGCATCACGACGTTGACCGCCGTATTCGCCAGCTCGCCGCGAATCTTCTCGACCATCGTCAGGCCGTCCATGTTCGGCATGTTCACGTCGCTGATCACGAGGCGCACGCCGGGTGTCGCCTTGAGCTTCGCGAGCCCGTCCTTGCCGTCGACGGCCGTCGCGACGTCGAGCCCGTGATTGCGCAGAAAGCCGGCCACTTCGTCGCGCACCGTGCCCGAATCGTCGACCACCAGAATCTTTGCCATGTCGTATTCCCCTTTCTTCGTTGCTGACTTCAACATTCAAAACAGTTCGAGTTCGCCCGATTCGACCATCGGCCCGACGTCCTGCACCGATTCGCGGAAGTCCTCCGGCGACCAGCTCAGGCTGAACACGAAACGCTGATCGAGACAGACCGAGCGTCCCGATGCCGGATCGGTCATCCGGTACTTGAAACAGAGCTGCGGGCAATCGCCGCCGAACGAGATGAACTTCTGCTTGTGATTGACGACGAGCGGCACCTGCACCGGATGGCGCGCCAGCGCCTCGGCGTCGCCGAGATAGCGGTTCTTGAATGCTCCCCACACGAGGTTGGTCAGCTCGCCGAGCACGCTGTTCACGTCGCGGAAATCCGGCGCGCGGCCGCCGTCGCGCGTGCGGCCGAGCATGTCGAGCAGCGGCTGCTCGCTCGTCTGCAACAGCATGTAGCCGCGGCACCACGCGCTTTCGAGCGCGATCAGGCTGAACACCTCGCCGAAGATGATCTGGTCGCGGACGATGCACGGCGTGTCGTGCTCGATCGCCATGCCCGGGAACAGGCTGTCGATGCGCGCCTCGGTGATCTCCGAGATACCGCGCACGAACGCGTTCGGGTAGTCACGGCCGAACAGGTATTCGTCGATCGCGCGCTCGAGCGGCGTCATGTCGTCGGCGACGTAGGCCGCGCACGCGACACGGGCGAGCGCATCGGGCAGCCCGTCGCGCGACGCGAGCGATTCGCGGCGCAGGATGATCGGCAACTCGGGCCGCAGCGCGTCGATCTGCGTCGCGATGATCGCGCTCTCGGCCGGCGAACCGCCGTAATCCTCGGCCAGCAGGATCGCGCCGAGATCGATGTTCGAGCGCAGCACCTTCAGCAGCCGGCTGCGCCGCACGGTCAGGCCGACCAGGTTGTGCTCGTCGCAGAAACGCTTGATCGCGTCGGCATGCACGCGGCTGTCGTCGAGCACGAGCACCTTGCTGACGGGTTGGTCTTCGGTCATCTGATGGATTCCTGATGGTCGGTCAGAACAGTTCGAGCTCGCCGCCGGTTTCCGCCGTGGCCCCTTCCGGCACATGGAAATCGACGGGCGCGTTCGCGCACACGCACAGCGTCGCGCCGACCCGCACGTCGCCGTCGAGCGTCAGGTCGTACGCGGCCACGTAATCAGGCGCGAGCACGCGCATGTAGTCGATGCTCGCGCCGCTCAGCAGATAAGGTGTCGACATCCCGAGATCGGGAAACGGCACGGTCAGCGCCTGGTTGATCGCGCCGCAACACAGGTTCGCGACTTCCATGAACGCTTCAGTCAGCGGCCGCTGGCTGCTCGTGGCCGCCGTCGTGCCTGCGAAATGGCGACGTGTCGCGTCGTCGTCGCTGAAGCGCAGCGCGAGCAGCAGACGAAAATGCAGCGCCGAAATCGTCAGCACAACGACATGCTCGGGTACTGTCGGTTTCGATCGCGACTTCGCATGTGCGCGATCGGGCGCGTCGTGCTCGTGTTCGGCGGCCGGCCGGATGTCGCACGCGCCGCCGGCTGCGAGCCGCGTGCGCGCGGCATCGAAAAAGATCCGCTCGAAACCGGCCCTCGCCTGCGCGCTGATCACGCGCCCTCTCCTTCGATTCGCGCGTGCAGTTGCCCGGCCAGCGTCTCGACGGTCGCGAGCGCGGCCGTGATCATCTTGCCGCCGGCCTGGATGTCCTGGAACGTCGCGGCCGTCACGAGATCGTTGCGGTTCAGGCTGTCGCGATAGCTGTTCGACAATTGCTGCGAGCGCGCGGCCAGCCCGCGCACCTCGCTCGCGACGATCGAGAAGCCGCGCCCGGCCGTGCCCGCGCGCGCGGCCTCGATCGACGCGTTCAGCGACACGATCGACACGTGCGCGACGATCGCCGACAGTTCCTGGTTCTTCGAGCGCATGTCCTGGTTCTGCGTGGTCAGCGAGATCATCTGCTCGTGCCAGCGCTCGAACGTGCCGGCGAGCCCGCGCAGGCGCGCGGCTTCGTCGGCGATCTTCATCGCGTGCTGCGCGAGCGCCGCGCGGTCGGCCGACAGCGTCTGCAACGCATCGCGCTGCGCGCCGTTCGCGGATGCTTCGCGCGTCAGCGCCTCCTCGAGCTGCGCCTCGCGTTGCGCCCATGCGTCGGCCGCTTCCGCATGCGCCGACGCCGTTTCCTCGGCGCGTGCGCGGGCTGCGTCGAGCGCATCGCGCAACGCGTCGGCCTCGCGCGCCAGCGCCGCGACGAGCCGCCTGCGCGTCACGCGCAACACGACCGCGGCCGCCGCCGCGACGACCGCGCCGCCCGCCAGCGCGGCGGCCATCTGAATCATCCACGCCTGCACGATCACGCCGTCACTCCGCTGCGCCGATATCCGCGCTGCGCGCCCGCTGCGCGTGCCCGGCGCCATGCGCGGCACCGTCCGCCGCGAAGCGCGCCGGCAGCGACACGATCGTCTCGAACGCGCGATACGGCGCGCCGACGCGATCGTCGGTGAAGCGCAGCGCGATATCGCCGCCGTCGCGCTTCAGGAAATTGCGCACCGCGTCCATGCCGACGCCGCGCCCGGATACCTCGGTCACCGCCTGCGCGGTCGAGAAGCCCGGCCGGAAGATCAGTTCCGCGACATCCTCGTCGGACAGCGCCGCTTCGTTGTCGGCATCGATCCAGCCGCGCTCGCGCGCGATGCCGCGAATCCGGTCGAGCGCGAGGCCGCGGCCGTCGTCGCCGAGCACGAACCACAGCTCGCCGCCGCCCACGCCGACCGCGATGTCGATCGTGCCGGACGCCGGTTTTCCGGCTGCCCGCCGCGCGTCGGACGATTCGATCCCGTGGTCGATCGAATTGCGCAGCAGGTGCATGAATACGTTCTTCAGCGTCGCGACGATCTCGGTGCGCACACGCAGGCCGTGGCTGTCGATATGCACGACGGGCGCCGGTTTGCCGAGCTCGGCCGCGAGCGACGGCAGCGACTCGACCACGCCGCCGAGCGCCTCGCCGATGCCTTGGGTGCCGAGCTGGCTCAGCATGCGCCGCACCGCATCGCGCGCCGCGTGCCAGTCGGACGCGTTCGCCGGATCGGCGCCGTCGAGTACGCGCAAGCTCTCGCTGATGTGCGCGCGCTCGACCATCAGGAAATCGGCGCCGCTTTGCGCCGGCTCGCTGCCGCGGCCGAGCGTGACCGCGTTGATCGTCGCGTAGTGGTCGACGGCTTCGCGCACGCGCGCCAGGTCGTCCATCAGCGCGTCGCGGTTCCATTCGGGGCCGCTGTCCGCGCGCCGCAGCGATTCGTACGCCTGCTCCGCTTCGTGGACGATGTTCGTCAGGTGCTGGAGGCTGTAGGTGCGCGCATTGCCCTTGATCGTGTGCATGTTGCGGAACAGCGCCGCGACGATCGAGTGATCGACGCGCTCGTGCTGGCGGATCATCCGCTCGTTCTCGCTGAGGAAGCCCTTCGCGCTGTGCACGAAGTCGTGGAACTTGTCCTGGCTGATCGACAGGATCTCGCCGATCATCTCGAGGCGCCGTTGCTGCTCGCCGGCCTGCGCGGTCAGCTCGCGGATCTCGGTCACGTCGCGCACGCACAGCATCAGGCGCACCACCGTGTCGGTCTCGTCGGTGATCGCCGACCAGCTCAGGTCGAGCCATTTCTCGCGGCCGTCCGGCATCCGCTTCGCGACTTCGTTGACGAGCAGGTGCTCGTTGAACGCGAAGTTCATGCTGTCTTCGCCCAGGCACGCGTGCACGGCCGCATCGACCTGCGAACGCGCGTCGGCGCCGATCGCCGAATCGTCGAAGACGAGCGCCATCAGCTCGCGGCCGGCGATGTCGTTCGTCTCGAAGATGGTTTCGAGGTACGCCGAATACTCCGCATGCACGACGCCGCCTTCGACGACGGTCAGGATGCCCTGCTGCATGTTCTGCAGCATCGCCTGGATGTCGGCCGTCTTCTGCTTCAGTTGCGCGGCGTTCTCCTGGATCTTCTCGATCATCCCGTTGAACGCGACGATCGAATGGCCGATTTCGTCCATCCGGCCCACCGGCACGCGGCGCGTGAAATCCTGGCTCGTCGCGATCTCGCTCATCGCCGTCTGCATCCCGATCAGCGGGCGCGTGATCTGGCGATACAGCACGAAGCCGAGCGCGGTCAGCAGCACGATCACCGTGCCGGCGACGGCCGCGATCGCGGTCGCCGTGGTCGCGAGCATCCCGTTCAACGCGCCGATCGCGTCGTCCTTCTGGCGGTTCTTCTCGACGCGCAGCGTGTCGACGATGCTTTCGAGTTCGTCGCGATACTGCGCGACGTTCGCGAACAGGTAGGCCTGCGCCATCTCGGCCTTGCCGTCCGCCTTCATCTTCACGGTGTCGTCGATCGCCGCGAAGTAATTGGCGGCGCTGTCCTTCGCCTGCGTGACGAGCCCTTCCTGCGCGCGGCCGACCGCCGATTTCGCCTGCGCGTCGAGTGCGGCGCGCAATGCGGCCTGCTTCGCCTTCAGCTCGTCGCGCGCCTGCGCGGCGGTATTCGCGTCGGGCGCGTAGACGAGCGTCATCGTCGCGATCTGGATGTTCTTCACATCGGCGACGAGATCCGCCGACGCGAGCGCGCTCGGCACGATTCCCTGGGTGACCTGACGCACCTCGGATGCGCTCTTGCGCGTCTGGTACACGGCATAGATGCCAATCGCGGACAGCGCGAAGAACGTCAGGACGACTAGCAGCGTAATGCGATGACGGATGGTCATGAGTACAGCTCCCCGCAGCGATCCGGCTTCGATCGCCCTTTGGTCTAATGAAAGAATATGAGCGGCGAATTATCGGGGATGGTGTATGACTGTCCGATGACCGAAAATCAATCGTTCATTGAGGAAATTGAAATGAATAATTGCGAGGGGAAAAACCTAAAGTTTTTCGCGGACTTGCCGTTAACTTCGCGCCGCCATACCCGGTATGGCCGCAGCACTCGACGCATCGCCGGAATGGCGGATATTCATCGTTTTATTCATGCTCCGCAAAATCCGTTTTATTGAATGCCGGTAAAACGTTTGCGCATTATCGGCGAGCCGGTTCGTTTTGGTATTTTTTAATAGTCGATGCGGCGTTCGCCCGGCAGGTTCGTGGATGTCGCCGCTGCATGATCCGCCGTTCAGCCTTCGCTCGGTTCGGTGAGCCAGTCTTCGAATTGCAGCCGCGGAACACGCGCGAATTCGCGGGCGTTGTGCGTGACGAGCACCAGGTGCCGGGCGCGTGCCTGCCCCGCGATCAACGCGTCGTAAGGGTCGATCGGTGTGCCGGCCGCGATCAGATGCGCACGAATTTCACCCGCATGCTGTGCATCCTCGGTGTCGAACGGCACGACCTCGAATTGAAGCGCGTCGACACGCGCGACGTTCGCTGCCGCTCGCTGGCTCTTGTACGCGCCGTAATAAAGCTCATGCGCGACGATCGCCGGGATCCCGAAATCGGCCGGCTGCCAGGCATGCAGACGGGCCAGCATTGCCGGCTCGCCCTTGAGCATGGCGATCACCGCGTTGGTGTCCAGCAGGAACTTCATTCGAACACATCCAGGCCCGAGCGCTCCTGAGCGGACGGCTGCGTGGTCGCGGCAGCCTCGAAGTCGGCATCGACCGGGCCGATCAGCGGCGTCAGCCATGCCCAGTCCTGCGGCACCGGTTCCAGAATGACGGACGCCCCATGGCGGCGAATGCGCACCTCGGCCGTATCGAAGCGGAAATCCTTCGGCAGCCGGACCGCCTGCGAGCCGCCATGCTTGAAGATCTTTGCCGTATCCATCGTCGCGCCCTTACGTATCTACAAAACGTATCTATTTTATCAACTGCACGCGAGAATGACGAGTCGTCCGATCGGCCTGCTGTCGAGGAATTGTCGGGGTGTCCGGCCCATACCTGGCCGCGTGACGTCGCGATCCGTTCCCGCAACGAACCGCAGCCCCGATTCGTTCCCATGAGGAAATAATCAATCCCTTCGCGGCGATTCCCCTCCCGATCCGCCCGCTCTAGACTGTCGCATCGTTCCCTTTCGGACCCACGCAATGACCGACGCCCTGCCGCTGACCACCGATCCCGATTCCGGCCTTCGATATCTGCCGCGTCCGGCCACCGGCCGCCCGGCCGGCCGCCTCTTGCTGCTGCACGGCGTCGGCGGCAACGAAACCAACCTGCTGAACGTGGCCGACGCCATCGATCCGCGCATCGAAATCGCGTTCCTGCGCGGCCCGCTCACGTTCGGGCCCAATCAGCATGCATGGTTTCCGGTGCGTTTCGGCCCGAACGGCCCTGAAATCGATGCGGCGCGTGCCGATGAGAGCCGCGTGCAACTGATCACGCTGCTGCACTCACTCCGCGCGCGGGATGGCGCGCCCCCCGCGTTGGCGACCGTGATCGCCGGCTTCAGCCAGGGCGGCATCATGAGCGCGAGCGTCGGCCTCACGTCGCCGGGCGACGTGAGCGCGTTCGCCGTGCTGTGCGGCCGCATCCTCCCGGAAATCGATCCGCTGATCGCGCCGCGCGATGCGCTACGGCCGCTTCACGCGCTGATTGTGCATGGCCGCTTCGACGACAAGCTGCCCGTCGCGTGGGCGGACAAGGCCGATGCGAAACTCACGGCGCTCGGCGTCGCGCACGACACGCGGCGGTATGCGGCAGGACACGAGCTGACCGCGGAGATGGCCGGCGATTTCGGCCGTTGGGTCGCCGAGCGCGTCGGCTTGAGCTGAACGGGAACCGAACTTGAACCGAACGCACCGCAGGCGCCGGCCCGCAAACGGACCGGCGCCTGAGACGCACGGCATTACACGTTCTGCGCAGGCTCGGCAACGGCACGCGCGGATGCGGACATCGCCGCCGCCTGCTCGCGCACGGCCCCGCGCTTCGCCAGCTTCCAGCCGATTACAAGCGCGAGCACGACGACCGGAATCATCGCGACGGTCCACGTGCCGCCCGGATAATCGAACGCCATCAGCACCAGCACGGTGACCAGAAACCCGAGCGTGAGCCACGACGTGAAAGGCGCGCCGGGCATCCGGAACGACACCGGGCTCAGTTCGCCGCGATTGACCGCGCGGCGGAACAGGATCTGGCACATCACGATGAAGCCCCAGGTCGTGATGATTCCGAGCGACGCCATGTTCAGCACGATCTCGAACGCCTGCGCCGGCACGATGTAGTTCAGCGGCACGCCGATCGCATTGACCGCGACCGTGACGAGGATTCCGCCGTAAGGCACGCCGCGCGCGTTCATCCGCGACACGAAGCGCGGCGCCGAGCCGCCCATCGCGAGCGAGCGCAGCACGCGCCCGGTCGAATAGAGGCCGGAATTCAGGCTCGACAGCGCGGCGGTCAGCACCACGACGTTCATCACCGTGCCGACGTACGGCACACCGAGCTTGCTGAAGAACGTCACGAACGGGCTTTCGTGCGCGCTGTACGCGGTCCACGGCAGCAGCATCGTCAGCAGCACGACCGAGCCGACGTAGAACAGCGCGATACGCCACATCACGCTGTTGATCGCCTTCGGCAACACCTTGCGCGCATCGGCGGTCTCGCCCGCGGCGACGCCGACGAGCTCGATGCTCGCGTAGGCGAACACGACGCCCTGCACGATCAGCACGGCCGGCAGGATCCCGTGCGGGAAGATCCCGCCGTGATCCGCGACGAGATGCAGCCCCGGCATCTGGCCCGCGACCGGGTGTCCGCTCGCGAGAAAGACTGCGCCGACCGCGAGGAACAGCGCGAGCGTCCCCACCTTGACGATCGAGAACCAGAACTCCATCTCGCCGAACACCTTCACGCCGATCATGTTCATCACCGACACGATCCCCAGCGCGCCGAGCGCGAACACCCATTGCGGCACGTCGGTGAACACGGCCCAGTACTTCATGTAGATCGCGACCGCGGTGATGTCGACGATGCCGGTCGTCGCCCAGTTCAGGTAGTACATCCACCCGGCGACGAACGACGCGCGCTCGCCCATGAACTCCCGTGCGTACGACACGAAGCTGCCGCTGGTCGGCCGGTGCATCACGAGCTCGCCGAGCGCGCGCATGATCAGGAACGCGAACATGCCGCACACGAGATACACGAGCGCCAGCGCGGGCCCCGCACTCTGCAGGCGGCCGCCCGCACCGAGGAACAGGCCGGTGCCGATCGCGCCGCCCATCGCGATCATCTGCACGTGGCGCGGCTTCAACTTCTGCTCGTAGCCGGCTTCGTGCGACGCGAACATCGCATCCCGGTCGGCATGACGGGAATCCGCGCCGCCGGCCATCTCGGCCGGGCGCTCGCTGGCGTGCTTCATGGTGTGTCTCCGTTTCTTGATGTATCGCGCCCGTCGAGGGCGCTGCGGGGAATCTGCGGGGAACAGCCGCGCGCGGGCCGCCGGCGGCATGGGCCGGCGCCGCACGGCCGGAATCAGTACGCGCGCGGCCGGATCAGCGCTTCGGGGTGCAGTGCCTCGTCCAGTTGCGCGTCGGTCATCAACTGGTGATCCAGCACGACTTCGCGGATCGACTTGCCGCTCTCGTGCGCTTCGGCGGCCACGGCGGTCGCGCGCTTGTAGCCGATGTACGGATTCAGCGCGGTGGCGAGCGCGACCGAGCGCTCCATCGTCTCGCGCAGCCGCTCCGGATTCGCGGTGATGCCGCTCACGCATCGCTGCGCGAGCGTCGTGCAGGCGGCCGTCAGGTGGCTGAAGCTGCGGAACAGCGCGCTCGCGATCACCGGTTCGAACGCGTTGAGCTGAAGCTGGCCGGCCTCGGCCGCGAAGGTGATGGTCAGGTCGTTGCCGAACACCTCGAACGCGACCTGGTTGACGACTTCCGGGATCACCGGATTCACCTTGCCCGGCATGATCGACGAGCCGGCCTGCACCGGCGGCAGGTTGATCTCGCCGAAGCCCGCGCGCGGGCCGCTCGACAGCAGCCGCAGGTCGTTGCAGATCTTCGACAGCTTGACGGCGATCCGCTTGAGCACGCCCGACACCTGGACGAACGCGCCGCAATCCTGCGTCGCCTCGATCAGGTTCGGCGCGGTGCTCAGGTCGAGCCCGGTGATACGGCGCAGCGCGGCCAGCGCCTTCTCCGCGTACTGCGGATGTGCGGTGATGCCCGTGCCGATCGCGGTCGCGCCGAGATTGATCTCGCGAATCAGCCAGCCGGCCTCCTGCAGCCGCGCGATGTCTTCCGTCAGCATGACCGCGTAGGTCGAGAATTCCTGGCCGAGCGTCATCGGCACCGCGTCCTGCAATTGCGTGCGGCCGAGCTTCAGCAAGCCGGCGAACGCGTCGGCCCGCTCCGCGAACGCATCGCGCAGTCGCGCCATCGCTTCGAGCAGATGTTCGACCGCGAAGCACGTCGCGATCCGGATCGCGGTCGGATAGACGTCGTTGGTGCTCTGCGCGAGATTGACGTGCTCGTTCGGGTGCAGGTACTCGTACTGTCCGCGCGCGTGTCCCATGATTTCGAGCGCGCGGTTGCAGATCACCTCGTTCGCGTTCATGTTGGTCGACGTGCCGGCGCCGCCCTGGATGACGTCGACGACGAACTGGTCGTGCAGCCGCCCTTCGCGGATCTCGACGCATGCGGCGGCGATCGCATCGCGGTACGGCCGCGGCAGCAGCCCGAGTTCGCAATTGGCGTCGGCCGCCGCTTCCTTCACGGATGCGAGCGCCATCACGAGATACGGCAGCGACGCAATGGTGCGGCCGGAAATATCGAAATTCTCTTTCGCGCGCAGCGTGTGGACGCCGTAATAGGCGGCATCCGGAATACTTCGTTTGCCTAAAAGATCCGCTTCGACGCGGAAGCCGTTTTCGGTCATCGTGCCCTCCTGGATGTCTCGTGCCGCTCGTCGTTCGCCGCTTGCCGACGCGACGGGTTCGCATTCTATGCCTTTGCAAAAACAAGCTCCCTTCTGTATTATCGAAAGCGGTTTTGCGTGGGACGCAACAGCGAGAATTGAATGAAAAAAGGCGCGAGAGAAACCGGCATCGATCATCTGGGCGCGATGCGCGCGTTCGTGCGCGTGGTCGAAACGGGGAGTTTTTCGGCGGTCGCGAAGGAGATGCATGTGTCGACGTCGACCGTCGCGCGCAAGGTGACGGCGATCGAGGAGGCGCTCGGGGTCGCGCTGCTGCACCGCTCGACGCACAGCGTGACGCTCACCGAAGCCGGTCATATCTATCTGGAGCGCGCGGTCACGCTGATCGCCGATCTCGACGACACGCTGCGCGTCGTCGCCGAGCTGAACGCGCAGCCGAGCGGCCCGCTGAAGCTCACGGCGCCGGTCGCGTTCGGCCGCCGTCATCTCGCGCCGCTGATCGCGCCGTTTCTGGCGCGCTATCCGACGATCCAGCTCGACGTGCGGCTCACCGACAACCACAACGATCTCGTGGCCGGCGGCTTCGACCTCGACATCCACGAAGGCGAGAACTACCTGGACAACCTGGTCGTTCACCGGCTGTCGCGCAACGACAGCATCCTGTGCGCGACGCCCGGCTACCTGGACCGCTGCGGGCGCCCGGCGACGCCGGACGACCTGACGCGCCACAACTGCCTGCGCTACGTGCACCCGGAAGGCGATCCGCGCTGGGCTCTCGTGAACGGCGACACGCAGCACAGCGTGCTGCCGGCAGGCAATCTCGTCACCGACCATTCGGAGCTGCTGCTGGAAGCGACCTGCTCGGGGCTCGGCATCGCGGAATTCGAGATCTGGCTGGTGCGCGACCTGCTCGCGAGCGGCCAGCTCGAAGCCGTGCTGCCGCGCTACCGGCTGCAGAACCGGCTGACCGGCGAATTCATCTACATCGCGTATCTGGCGAACCGGCGCAGCTCGGCGAAGCTGCGCGTGCTGAAGGATTTTCTCGCGGAGCACCTCGCGCAGATCGGCGAGCTGTCGGATCGGGAACTGGCGAAGATTCGCGACACTCGCGCATAGCGCGCGCCGATGCGAGGCCCGGCATCGCGGGCCGGCGGTATCGGCGCGGCGGGCGCGTTCAGGCCGCCTGCAATTCGAACGGGAAGGTGGCGTGCCCGAACTCGACGCCCTGCGTGTTGAGCATCGGCGGCCGATGGAAACCGGCCAGTTGCGCCCGCTGCTCGGCCGTGCCGATCCGCAGCCGCTCGAGGATTTCGCTGACGACCATGTAGAGCACGTCGAGATTGCCGTCCTCGATCTTCACCGAGATGCCGAGCGCACCATCCGCGCCGAGTTGCCGCGTGCGTTCCGACGCGCGCACGCCGATCCCGTAGCACGCATCCGCGCCGAGCTTGCCAACCACCTGCCCGCCGAACGCGTTCATCAGCACCGTGCAATAGCGCCCGTCGCCCGCGACCAGTTCCGGATAGGCGGTCATCGCGCGGTGAATGCGCGCCAGTGCACGCACGCGATCGGTGAGCGCGCCGCCAGCTTCCGCCGCGTCCGCGCCGTCGGCCAGCGACGCGTACAGGCGCGCCAGCCGATCCAGCGAAAACGCCGGCGTCGGCAGGTTGCAGCCGTCGATGCCCCATTCGACTTCGTCGTCGCGCAGGCCGCACGCGTCGGCCACCACCTGCTTCACGCGCACCTGCATCGGATGGTCGGGCAGATGGTAATCGGCGATCGCGGCGCCGATCGCCTGCGCGCCCGCCAGCATCCCGACATGCTTGCCCGAACAGTTGCTGCATACGCCGGTCGGCGTGTAGTCGCGCTTGATCCACGACCGGTACACCGCGTCGGACAACGGCGGATGGCCGCCGCAGCGCAAATCCGATTCGCGCGCGGCGACCTTCTCGAGCATCGCGCGCGTGCGTTCGATGTGACGATCCTCGCTGCTGTGCGACGCGCACATCAGCGCGATGTCCGCGTCGTCGAAGCCAAAGCGTTCCGGCGCGCCCGTCTCGATCACCGACAGCGCCTGGGCCGGCTTGGCCGCCGACCGCGCGAGCGTCATCCGGAACGGATCGCCGAACCGGGCCAGCAGCCGGCCGCGTGCGTCGACTACCGCCACATGGGCGACGTGCGTGTTCTCGATCGCTTTGCCGCGGTACGTGACGACCGCTGCGCGTGGGGTGTCCATCCTCTTCTGTCTCCTTGCTCCGGGGCCTGATGCCGGGGCCCGTCCAACCGGTACGGCAGTGTAGCGAGTCGTCGCCGCCGCGCGTCGGCCCTGGCATGGAAAGCGGTGTTGCACACAATGCAAAGCCGGTCGCCCCCACGAAAGCCCGACCGATTTAGTACAAAAACCATTCAATCGTTTACATATTTGACACCAATCCGTAGAATTGCGGACGCAAACGCGAATCATACGCATTTACATTGACGTTTTCCGATGTGCCGGGCGTGCCCCGCCGCCATCGAGAAAACGCACCGATCACCGAACCTTCCGCTGCTTCCCGATATGCCTGCCCAGTTCAAGACGAGGCCTCGCACCCTCGTATCGGCACTGACCTGCTCCGTTTTCCTGACGCCGCTGCTCGCCTCCGCCGAAACCGCTCCCGCCTCCGTTTCCGCCGCCGACGTACCGGCGCCGCTGCCGACCATCGCCGTGCAGTCGTCCGCGCTGTCGGACATGCAGATGAAGCGCTCGCCCTCGTACAAGTTCACCGCGCCGCTGCTCGATACGCCGCGCTCGGTCACGGTGATCCCCGAGCAACTGATCAAGGAAAAGAACGTCACATCGTTCGCGGACGCGCTGCGTTCGGTGCCGGGCATTACGTTCCTCGGCGGCGATGCGGCCGCGAACCCGTCGGCCGACCGTCCGGTGATCCGCGGCTTCGAATCGCGCAACTCGATCTTCGTCGACGGGATGCGCGACTCCGGCTTGCAGAACCGCGAGACGTTCGCGGTCGAGCAGATCAGCGTGATCAAGGGCCCCGATTCGGTCTACGCGGGCCGCGGCTCGGTGGGCGGCAGCATCGACATCGTCACGAAGACGCCGCAGAACGACAACTTCATCAACAGCAGCATCGGCTTCGGCACCGACGGCTACAAGCGTGCGACGGTCGACGCGAACCGCAAGATCAACGACACGACGGCCGTGCGCCTGAACGTGATGGGGCACGACGCGAACCAGGCCGGCCGCAACGACGTGTACAACAAGCGCTGGGGCGTCGCGCCGTCGATCGTGTTCGGGCTGAACACGCCGACCACGGTCACGGTCAGCTATTACCACATGAATTCGTACGACATGCCGGACTTCAGCGTGCCGTTTCGCGCATCGGGCGGCACGCCGGTGCCGACCGATCGCGGGCAGTTCTTCGGGCTGAACACGCGCGACTATCGCTACGGACAGACCGACACCGGCGAAATTCGCGTCGAACACAAGATCAACGACGCGTGGAAGCTGAGGAACACGACGATGTTCGGCCGCTCGACGCTCGATTATGTCGCGACGAACCCGCAGATCCTCGCATCGAACCCGGCCATGCTCGGGCTGCAGGCGAAGAGCGGCAAGTACGCGCTCAACGGCTTCTCGAACCAGACGGAAGTGACCGGCAGCGCGAGCCTGTTCGGGATGAAGCACACGATGACGGCCGGCGTCGAGTTCAGCCACGAGCAGGCGCGCTACGAGGGTTATCTCGTGTCGGATTCGGCCGGCAACAACATCCGCTCGAACAGCCCATGCGCGGTGGCCGGCAACTGCACGCCGCTCGCCGGCGGCTGGAACCCGAACAGGCCGTGGACCGGCAGCATCGTGCTGAACGGCGACAAGGGCTTCCCCGGCCCGACGACGAACACGCGCACCGACACCGTGTCCGCGTACCTCTTCGACACGGTGAAGCTGTCCGAGCGCTGGCAGTTCAACACGGGGCTGCGTTTCGACCGTTACGACACGACCGGCAAGCAGGCCGGCGTCGCCGACCTGTCGAACACGTCGAACCTGTTCAGCTACCAGTTCGGTCTCGTGTTCAAGCCGGTGACCAACGTGAGCCTGTACGCGTCGTACGGCACGTCGTCGAACCCGCCGGGCTCGAACGGCGGCCTCGGCGGCGGCACCGACCAGATCACCGCGACCAACCAGGACCTCGCGCCCGAGCGCGCGCGCAACATCGAGATCGGCGCGAAGTGGGACGTGCTGCAGGATCAGCTGTCGCTGACGTCGGCGCTGTTCCAGACCGAAAAGACCAATGCGCGCGTCAGCGATGGCCTCGGCCACACGGTCAACGCGGGCAAGCAGCGCGTGCGCGGTGTCGAATTCGGCTTCGCGGGCAACCTGACACCGAAGTGGCACGTGTTCGGCGGCTATTCATACCTGAACGCGATCACGACCGACGCCGGGCCCGGCAGCCCGGGCGCATCGGGCCTGCCGATGGTGATGGTGCCGAAGCACAACTTCACGCTGTGGACGAGCTACGACGTGATGCCGAAGCTCACGCTCGGCGCGGGCGCGACGGTGATGAGCCAGACCTATGCGTCGGTGTCGGCGACGACGAAGAAGTGGACGCCCGGCTATGCACGTTTCGACGCGGCCGCGACGTGGCGCGTGAACAAGACGATGGACGTCCAACTGAACGTGCAGAACCTGTTCGACAAGCAGTATTACGCGAGCGCGTACCCGATCTACGCGACGTGGGCGCCGGGCCGTTCGGCGATGGTCACGCTCAACTTCTATCAGTAACGCCGCCGGCGACGGGCGGGCGTGACGCGCGGCGCGATGCGGCCCGAGCGGCCCAAGCGGCGCGTATAGCCGCGCGCCCAGGGCCTTGCCGCCGGCGTGGTTCCGCGCGCTACGCGTCCAGCGCGAGCAACGCGAACGTCGCGAGCCAGTGTTCGCCCATGTAGTCGCCGGCCACGTGCGCGAGTGCGCTCGCGAGATGCCGGTCGGCCGCGTCGAGCAGCTTCGCGCGCCGTGCATCGCCTGCCGGCAGCGCGCCGGCCAGCGAGCGCTGACACCACGCGCGGCTCAGGTTCAGCCCGTCGAGGTGTGCGATCTTGCCGTCGCTGCGGTCGCTGACGGTCGCCGGCTCGAACAGCGTCGCGGGCTCGCCGAGCGCCAGATCGGGCAGGAAGCGCGCGAACCAGCCGTCGAATTCGGCGGCCGGCAGCACGCGCCGCATCAGTTCGGCTTCCATCAGCGCGGGCGACAGGAATTCGTCGCCCGACGGCTCCCACGCCTGGCATGCGACGTCATTCAGGTGCCAGCGCTTCGCGGCATCGACGATCAGCGCGGCAAGCCCGTCGCGCTGCGTGTCGCGGGCGAAATCGAGCGCGAGCGCCAGCGCGAACGCGGTGTTGAAGTGCGTGCCGACACGCAGCGGATAGGTCGCTTTCGGCAGGAAAGTCTCGAAGCGCGACACGAACAGGTCGGCCAGCGGCGCCATCGTCTTCGCCCAGCGCGCGGCCTGCGGCAGCACGCCCTTCAGCGCGAGCCGCTCGAGCTGCGCGGCGAGCGCGAGCAGCCACGCCCAGCCGTACGGCCGCTCGAAGCCGGCGTTGTGCGGCAGCGCGAGATACGCGCGCTCGCCGGCGACGTTCGCGTCGGTGAAATGCGCGTCGACGATCGCGACGATGCGTTCGGCTTCCGGCAAGGCCGGGTAGCGTTCGAGCACGCGCAGCACGAGCCAGTAGCCGTGCACGCACGAGTGCCAGTCGTAGCTGCCGTAGAAGATCGGGTGCAATGCGCGCGGCCCCTGCACGTCGTGCGGACCTTCGAGCGCATGCGTGAGCTTGTTCGGATATTCGCGGGTCAGGTGTGCAAGCGCGAGCGACGCGAATTTCGACGCGAGTTCGGGGGTGAGTCGGTCGGTCATGAGGATCTCGTCCATCGAGTCAGAAGCGGAATACGAACGCATACATCAGCAGCGTGTTCACGGCCAGCAGCAGCACGGCCGTCGGCCACTGCACCTTGATCACGCCGTTCTTGTCCTTCAGTTCGAGCAGCGCCGCCGGCACGATGTTGAAGTTCGCGGCCATCGGCGTCATCAGCGTACCGCAGAAGCCGCTCAGCATCCCGATCGCGCCCATGATCGCCGGGTTGCCGTGGAACTGGTGGACGATCAGCGGCAGGCCGATGCCGGCCGTCATCACCGGGAACGCGGCGAAGCCGTTGCCCATGATCATCGTGAACAGCGCCATGCCGACCGTGTAGGCCGCGACCACCGCGAACGGCGAATCGATCGGCACCCACTCCTTCACGAGCCCCGACACCACCCCGCCGACGCCCGCGACGGCGAACAACGCGCCGAGCGCCGCGAGCATTTGCGGCAGGATCGCGGCCCAGCCGACCGCATCCATCGTATGACGCGCTTCCTTCAGCGCATGCACGGGCGAATCGCGCAGCATCGCGAGCGCGACGACGAACGCGACGATCGTGCCGAGCACGAGCGAGATCAGCGTCACGCTCTTCGGGTCGACGAACGGCACGAGTTTCAGCGCGAACGTGCCGATCAGCGTGACGACCGGAATCAGCAGCGCGGGCAGGAACAACCGGTTGCCGAAGCGTTGCGCGAGCGTCTCGCGCCGCACGGCCGCCGCTTCGCCGGCCTCGTCCGACTGGCCGCGGCCGAGCTTGCCCGAACCGGCGATCAGCGCGAGTGCGATCGCGAGGCAGCCCATGACGAAATGCGGCAGCAGCGCGCCGAACAGGAACGTGACCGCGTAGACGGCCCAGAACGCGAAATTGACGACGCGCCGCGGGTTCGTGCGGTCCGTCAGGTTGAAGTAGGCGAACGCGGCGAACATCAGCCCCGCGAGCGTGTACAGCGATTCGAGGCCGATCATCGCGCGCCCTCCTGCTTCACCAGGCCGAAGCCGCGCGCGAGCCGGCGGTCGAGCAGCGCGAGGCGCGTGCAGTGAATCAGCAGCGCGGCGATCGCGGACGGGATCGCCCACACCGACAGGTGCAGCGGCTCGATGGAGATGCCGTTCTGTTCGAGAAAGCCCTTGATCAGCAGGATCGACTGGATCGCGATGAAGATGTCCTCGCCGAAGAACACGGCGACGTTGTCGGCGCCCGACGCATGCGCGCGGATCTGCTGGCGCACCGACTCGGGCAGCTCGCCGTGCCGGCTGACCGCGGCGGCCTCGGCCATCGGCGCGATCAACGGCCGCACCATTTGCGCGTGGCCGCCGAGCGACGTGAGACCGAGTGCGGCCGTCGCCTGGCGCAGCACGAAGTACAGCATCAGCACGCGGCCCGTGGTGGCCGCATGCACGCGCGAGATCATCCGCTTCGCCTGCTCCTTGAGCCCGTTGCGCTCGAGCAGCGCGATCACCGGCAGCGTGAGCCAGATCAGCCCCATGTAGCGGTTCTCGGCGAACGCCTTGCCGAACGCGCTGACGATGTCGACGAGATTCAACCCGCCCGCCAGCCCTGTCGCGAGCCCCGCGATCGTGACCACCAGCAGCGCATTGAAGCGCAGCGCGAAGCCGATCACGACGATCGGCACCCCAATCAGCACCAGCATTTCCCCTCCTTGTGTTGGACGCGCGGCACGCCGGCAACGCGCTGTCGGCCCGGTTTGCATCGGGCTCGGTCGGCGAAAATCTAACACGAGACTTTATCGATAAAAAGTCGACGATTTGCCGGTTCGGGTAAACGTTGAAGCCGGCGGATACCGTGCCCGCGCCGTGTGTCGGCCGCATTTCGTCGGACGAATCGGGCCGGCCCGCGTGGCGCAGCTCCGCGCCGCCGACTACACTGAAAAGCATCCGCAACGTACGGGAGAGTCGCCATGATTGACGTATTCCAGACCATCGGCAGCCGCGCGTTCTCCGCTCATCTGGCGAAGGACGGGATGGTGACGCTGATGGAGCAACGCCATGAAGTCGACCGCGTGACGCTCGCGACCGCTTATGCCGCGCTCGTCGAGGAAGCCGAGCAGGAAGGCGACCTGCGCGACGCGACGGTCGAAGGGATGATGCGCGCACTGATCCAGGGCTACGCGCGCAGCCATTGACGGTGCGGCGCGTCCGCTGCCTTCTACGGCCCGATACGGCCTCTACGCGGCCGGCGCGCCCGTGCCCGCGCCCGTACCGAAACCCCCCGGCCCTCGCGCGGTTGTCGGTAGCCGGCCTGCGTGAAGCGCCTCGGCAAGTTCGCCACCGCGCCGTGGCTGGCGCGATCGCGTTCCGTCATGAAGGCTTCGACCTCGTCGCGGCCGGCAAATATCGCGCTGAAATAACGCTCGCGCTCCGCATCGCGTTCGACCGGACGATCGCGATAAAACGACGCGTGCCCGCTTTCGCCGTCGATCCTCTACAGCAAACAGCCGTCGCGCCCGATCACGATCGGTGCGAACGGGGCGCGGCGCACGACGAGCAGGGTTTCAGGCGCGCTCATCCGGTTCTCCCCTTTCTTTTTGTCGATGCCGGCACGGTAACATGCGGACTTTTGCGGCCTGTCCGGACAGGATCGACTGGCCCGCTTGCAGGCAATGCGGCACAGTCATAGAGGAAACGCACTGAAACGGCATCATGCGCACATTTTTCGATTGCCGCCGCCCGCGCTGCATGACAGCATTCGGGCGTCGTCAACCAAAAGAATGCCGCGCCGTCCGGCCGCCGATGCCGCCCGGCAGCGCCGAACAGGCAGCCCCCTCCATGAACCCGGCCCACCTCCAACACTACGAACCGACCGGAGAATTCCGCTTGTGAACATCGGCATCGTCAACGACCTCCCGCTTGCCGTCGAGGCGATGCGCCGCGCGATCGCGCGACGGCCCGAGCACCGCGTGCTGTGGGTCGCGACCGACGGCGCGCAGGCCGTCGAACTGTGCGCCGCGCAGCCGCCCGACATCGTGCTGATGGATCTGATCATGCCGAAGTTCGACGGGATCGAAGCGACGCGGCGGATCATGCGCTCCGAACGACCGTGCGCGATCCTGATCGTGACGAGCTGCATCGGCGCGAACGCGTGGCGCGTGTTCGAAGCGATGGGCGCCGGTGCGCTCGACGCGGTCGACACGCCGCAACTCGGCGACGGCGCCGCCGGCGACACGACGAAACTGCTGCTCGCGAAGATCGACCAGATCGGCCGCCTGCTCGACGTGCCGGGCGGCACGCGCGTCGCCGGCGCGGCCGCGCGCGGCGGCGGCGGCCCGCTGGTCGCGATCGGCGCCTCGGCCGGCGGCCCCGGCGCGCTCGCGTCGATCCTCGGCAGCCTGCCGGCCGATTTCAATGCGCCGATCGTGATCGTGCAGCACGTCGATCGCGCGTTCGCCGAAGGCATGGCGCAATGGCTCGACGGTCAGACCCGGCTCGCCGTGCGCGTCGCGCGCGAAGGCGACCGCCCGCAGCCGGGCGTCGCGCTGCTCGCCGCGACCGACGATCATCTGCGCATCACGCGCGCCGGCACGCTCGAATACACGCGGGAACCAGCCGCCACACCGTATCGACCGTCGGTCGACGTGTTCTTCAACAGCCTGACCGAGCACTGGTCCGGCCGCGTGATCGGCGTACTGCTCACGGGGATGGGACGCGACGGCGCGATCGGCCTGAAGGCGCTGCGGATGAAGGGCTACCATACGATCGCCCAGGACGAGGCGACGAGCGCGGTGTACGGAATGCCGAAGGCGGCCGCGACGCTCGGCGCGGCGCGTGCGATCCTGCCGCTCGGGCGCATCGCGGGCGAGCTGGCGGCGCTCGCGCGGATCTGAGCCCGACGATGACCGCGCGCAACGCCCATGCCTGCCCCTGCAACGACCGCAACGATCCGCATCGCCCATGACGATTGACCTGACTCGCCCGCCGGGCGGCCCGACCGCGTCGCCCGCCGACACGCCGGCGATGGTGTTGCTGGTCGACGACCAGACGATCGTCGCGGAGGCCGTGCGGCGCGCGCTCGTCGACGAGGAAGGCATCGACTTCCACTACTGCCCGCGCTCGGACGACGCGATGGCCACCGCGATCGAGACGCGCCCGACCGTGATCCTCCAGGATCTCGTGATGCCGGGCATCGACGGGCTGAGCCTCGTGCGGGCGTACCGCGCGAATCCGGCGACGCGCGACGTGCCGATCATCGTACTGTCGACGCAGGAAGAACCGGTGATCAAGAGCGCCGCGTTCGCGTCCGGCGCGAACGACTATCTGGTCAAGCTGCCCGATCGCATCGAGCTCGTCGCGCGCATCCGCTACCACTCGCGCTCGTACATGAACCTGCTGCAACGCGACGAAGCCTACCGTGCGCTGCGACAGTCGCAACAGCAACTGCTCGAGGCCAATCTCGAACTGCGGCGCCTCACGCACTCCGACGGCCTGACCGGGCTGGCGAACCGGCGCTATCTCGACGAATACCTGGCCGCCGAGTGGCGGCGCGGCACGCGCGAGCGCAGCGAGCTGTCGCTGCTGATGATCGACGTCGACAACTTCAAGCTGTACAACGACACGTACGGGCACGTGTCGGGCGACAGCGTGCTCAAGCAGATCGCGTCGACGATCGAGCGCTGCCTCGGGCAATCGGGCGATCTCGCCGCGCGCTTCGGCGGCGAGGAATTCGCGGTCGTGATGCCGGCCACGTCGCCGGGCGCCGCGCGGCTGCTCGGCGAGAAGATCCGGCTCGCGGTCGAGGCGCTGCGACTGCGGCATGCGCATTCGTCGACGGGCAACCACACCGTGACGATCAGCATCGGCGGCGCGAGCATCGTGCCCGCGCCCGGCCTGCCGACGACACTCCTGATCGAGGCGGCCGACCGCGCGCTCTATCGCGCGAAGCACGAAGGCAAGAACCGGGTCGAGATCGATCCGCCGCCGGGCGCCGGCGGGTTCGGCGCGCGCTAGCGGGACACCAGGCGAGCGCGCGCTTATGCGGCGCCTAGCCGGCGCGCGTAGTCGTTCGCGTCCAGCGGGCGGCTGAACAGATAGCCTTGCTGCATGTCGCAGCCGATCTGCTGCAGGAACCACGACTGCGCCTGCGTCTCGACGCCTTCGGCCGTGACCTTCATCCCGAGCGAATGGGCCATCGCGACGACCGCCTGCGTGATCGCGACCGAGTCGTGATGATCGGGCACGCCCGACACGAACGAGCGGTCGACCTTCAGGTTGTGCAGCGGAAAGCGCTTCAGGTACGCGAGCGACGAATAGCCGGTGCCGAAATCGTCGACCGAGATCCGCACGTTCATGTCCGCGAGCGCTTCGAGCATCGGCAGTACGGTATCCGTGTCGTTCATCAGCACGCCTTCGGTGATCTCGAGTTCGAGCGCGGAGGGATCGAGCCGCGTTTGCGCGAGACAGCGGGCGACCGATTCGACGAGCCCTTCGTGAAACTGCCGCGGCGACAGGTTGACGGCCAGCATCAGGTCCGGCGCGATCGTGCGGCGCCACTCGGCCGCCTGCCGGCACGCGGTTTCGAGCACCCACTGGCCGATCGCGACGATCAGCCCCGTGTCTTCCGCGACCGGAATGAATTCCGCCGGCGACATCGGCCCGAGCTCGGGGCTCGTCCAGCGCAGCAGCGCCTCGGCGCCGACCGTGCGGCCGCTGCGCGCATCAACGACCGGCTGATAGGCGAGCCGCAGCATGTCCGACGTGAGCGCGCGCCGCAGCGACTGCTCGATCGCGAAGCGGCGCTGCAGCCGCAGGTTGAGCTGGGCGGTGAAGAACGTGAAGTGGTTGCGCCCGCGCTGCTTCGCGTCGTACATCGCCGAATCGGCGTTGCGCATCAGCGTCACGGCGTCGTCGCCGTCGCGCGGCGCGACGCTGATCCCGATCGATACGCCGAGCCAGTATTCGTTGTTCGCGACCGCGAACGGCTTCGCGATCGCCTCGATGACCTCCCGCGCGAGCACCGCGAGACGCTCGGGATCGTCGCAGTCGTCGACGAGCATCACGAACTCGTCGCCGCCGACGCGCGTGAGCGCGTAGCGGCCGTCCGCGCAGGCCGCGAGCCGCGCCGCGACGCTGCGCAGCAGTGCGTCGCCCGCGTCGTGGCCGGCCGTGTCGTTGACCTTCTTGAAGCCGACCAGATCGATGAACAGGATCGCGACGCGCGCGGGGCCGGCCGCCGCATCGTGCTCGCCGAACAGCTCGCGCATGCGGTCGCCGAGCCAGCGGCGGTTGTAGAGGCCCGTCAGCGCGTCGCGGGTCGCGAGATACCGCAACTGCTGCTGCGCTTCGCGCACGGGGCCGATGTCGTTGAACGACACCAGCACCGAGTCGGCCTGCGTCTCGCCCGGCTTCACGATCGGCACCGCGTTGCCGCGCACCCAGATGATGTCGCCGTCCGCGAGGCCGAAGCCGACCGTGTAGCCGAGCTGCGGCGTGCCCGTCAGGAGCGCGATCCGGCTCGGCCAGTCGTCCGGCGCGATCGGCGTGCCGTCTTCGTGCAGCTTGCGCAGGATCACCGTCGACAGCCGGCGGCCGACGGGGTCGCGCTTCACGCGCATCATCCGGTTCGCGCTCGGATTGCTCGCGACCACGACGCCGTCGCGCGACACGACGAGGATCCCTTCGTTGAGGCTGTTGACGACGAGCCGGTGATGTTCCTCGCTGCGCGCGAGCTGCCGCGCGATCCGGTCCTGGTGCACCGCGAGGCCGACGCTGTTGCCGATATCGCGCAACAGTGCGGTTTCCTCGTCGCTCGGGCAGCACGGCCAGTGGTGATAGATGGCGAACGCGCCGAGCACGACGCCGGCATCGTCGATGAACGGCACCGACCAGCACGCGCGCAAGCCCACCGGCAATGCAATGGCGCGGTAGTCGGCCCACAGCGGATCGGTTTCGATGTTCTCGACGGCGACCATCCGGCGCTCGTACATCGCGGTGCCGCACGAGCCGGCCGCTGGCCCGATCGCCGCGCCGTCGATCGCCGCGCTGTACTGTGCGGGCAGCGACGGCGCCGCGCCGACGCGCATGTGCACGCCGTCCGTATCGAGCAGCAGGATCGTGCACGACGCGCCGTCGCCGAGCAAAGCCTCGGCACGCCGGCAAACTTCGGACAACAGTTCCGGCAGCGGCGTGTTGCGTGTGATCAGCCTCAGTACGCTCTGCTCGGATGCGAGGACTTCCGCAGCGAGCCCGAGGCTGTAGCGAGAACTTTGCGGTTCGGTATTCAAGATGAATCCTGCCGTCTGTCCGATCGGGTCTGATGCGCCCGATTCGTTATCGATTTCGTGCCCCTGTCCCGCTCCGGGTTTACGCCGATGCCCGGTGCGCCCCGTTTGCGCGCCGTGCCAGGACGCGCCGAAATGTATTTAACACCAATCCGTGACGATCGGCATACCTGCTTCCATCAGGGGATACGCTCGGTCGCCGCGAAGCTCGCAGGCGGCGGCCGGTGCGACGCCAGGTTGCTGCGCTGCACGAAGGCGCGGGCCCGCCGCCCGTCGATCCTTCCGGAGGGGCTCGGCCGGGAAATCGATCGGCACGCGCACGCGCGGCAGCAACCCGCGCCACGACGGGAATACCACGCCACGCATCGCGGCTTCCCGGGCCGCGTTTTCGTATCCGTGATTCAATGTCCGTCGAACCGACGTCGCGCCATCCGGCGGCACGGCGATGTGAACCCCGTCGAACGACCTTCACTGGATCACCATGACGAACCCTGCCGAAATCAAGGCGCTCGTTTTCGATGTCTTCGGAACGATCGTCGACTGGAGAAGCGGTGTCGCACGCGGCGCCGCCGCATTCCTGGAGCGCCACGCGCCGACGCTCGACCCGTTCGCGTTCGCCGATGCGTGGCGCGCCGAGTATTCGCCGTCGATGGAAGAAATCCGCAGCGGACGTCGCCGCTACGTGCGGCTCGACGTGCTGCATCGCGAGAACCTCGTGCGCACGCTCGACCGTTTCGGGATCGACGACGTGCCCGATGCCGACATCGACGCGCTCAATCTCGCGTGGCATCGGCTCGATCCGTGGCCCGATTCCGTCGCCGGGCTGCAGCGGCTGAAGCAGCGCTACATCATCGCGCCGCTGTCGAACGGCAATATCCGCCTGATGGTCGACGTCGCGAAACACGGCGGGCTGCCGTGGGACGCGATTCTCGGCGCCGAGGTTGCCCGCGCGTACAAGCCGTCGCCGGCCGTCTATACCGAAGCGGTCGAGATTCTCGGCCTCGCGCCGGCCGAGCTGTGCCTGGTGGCCGCGCACAACGGCGATCTTGCCGCCGCGCGCCGGCTCGGGCTGTCGACCGCGTTCGTGCCGCGACCGACCGAGCACGGGCCCGGCCAGACGACCGACCTGCAAGCCGACGATGCGTGGGATTTCGACGTCAGGGATCTGAACGAACTCGCGGATCGGCTGGGTTGCCCGGGTTGAATGCCGGGACAGGTGCGCGATCGCGGAGCGCTGCCGGCCGCGAAGCAGCGCCGGCGGAGCGGCGCGTCGTGCACAAACGCAGACGGCTGGTAGACTCCGCAAACCCTGTCCCTTTGCGGCCACCTGCCCCATGTCATCCCCCCTGCGTCTCGTCGAAGGCAAACTGACCGCGTTGCGCTTTCTCGAGCGCCCCGACCAGGACAGTGCCGGGAGCCGTCAGGTACCGCCCGTCGACCGCGAAGCCCGAAAGAAATCGCTGGGTTACTGGTTCACGCACAGCGCCGTGCCGATCATGGCCGCACTCACCGGCAACGGTGCCGCAGCCAATGCGCTGGTGTTTCAGCAAACCGATGAAGACCTCGTCCTGGCCCGGTTGAATGCCGCAGCCGACAAGGTCGAGCATCCGGCGACGTGGTCGTACGCGAACATGCGCGAGACCAGGACCTTCGTGTCGGCGAACGCATACGTGACCGTGGGGAAGAACGGCAAGATCCTGTTCGCGAAGCTTCCGGTCGAAATCGAAACAGGCGGCAAAACATACCGCGGGTTCCTTGGCGGCCAGTGCTTCGACGTTGGCGACGACGTGGTTGCGGTGGTCGATCGTCGCGGTCGCCTGCTCGCGCTGTCGTCCCCCGACCGGCACCGCATGGTCATGGATCATGCGTGCAGCGACACGGGGCTGGCCGGCCTGACGCGCGACCTCGGGCTGGCGTGGAAATGGTCGTTCATCGGCATGAACTGCTTTCTCGTACCGATCATGGCCCTGGTGCTATGGACCAGCGACGGCGGCTTTTCCGACCTGGGCCTCGATCTGGCCATGCTGCTGGGCGGACCGCTCACGGTGGGCATCCTGCTCGCGCTGCTCCTGGGCGTGCGGCTGTCGTGGTCCGACTGGCTGCCGGCGTGGCGCACGTCGAGCATCCTGAAGGCGCTGGGACGCGCGGATCTGTGCACGGTCGATTTCCTGGCTACGTGCACCGAGGCCGAACGCAACGGCCAGGCGCGCGACACGGATATCGGGCGAATCTACTACGCGCCCGCGGGCAAGGCCTAACGCGCCGACTCCATCGCGACCGCCTGCCCCTGCGCGGCTATCGCATCCAGTTCGATCATCACACCGCCGTCGCGACATGCCCGTCCACCGCTATTCCGGCTCGCCGAGGAATCGCAGCATCCCCGATTCTCCCGACAACAACGCCCGATTCGCGTCCGCCGCCGCACGCAGGTAGTCCCACAACGCGGTCACGCGCCGCAGCTTGCGCAGATCCTCGCGGCACGTCAGCCAGAAACACCGCGTGACGACCACGTCGTTCGGCAGCACCGGCACCAGCGCCGGCTGCGTGGCCGCCATGAAACACGGCAGGATCGCAAGCCCGCCGCCCTGCAGCGCCGCGAACAACTGCGCGATCACGCTCGTCGTGCGCAGCCCGGCCGTCGCGCCGGGCACCGCGCGGTCCAGGTACAGCAGCTCGTTGCTGAACGCGAGATCGTCGACGTAGCTGATGAACGCGTGCCGCGCGAGATCGTCCGTGCACGCGATCGGCGCGTGGTTCGCCAGATAGTCGCGCGTCGCATAGAGCCGCAACTGGTAGTCGCACAGCTTCGTGACCACGTAAGGCCCGCGTTCGGGCCGCTCGAGCGTGATCGCCAGATCGGCCTCGCGCTTGGGCAGGTTGACGAAATGCGGCACCGGCAGCAGGTCGACCGTCACGTGCGGATGCGCGGCGCGGAACCGCGCGAGCTGCGGCGCGAGAAAAAAGCAGCCGAACCCTTCGGTCGACCCGATCCGCACGTGGCCCGACAGCGCCGCGCCCGTGTTCGCGACCTGGTCGCACGCGGACTGCACGGTCGTCTCCATCGCATCCGCATACGCGACGAGCCGCTGCCCTTCGGCCGTCAGCGTGAAGCCGCCGGAGCGCGACTTGTCGAACAGCAGCGTGCCCATCGCGGCCTCGAGCGCGCGGATACGCCGCGCGACGGTCGTGTAGTCGACGCCGAGCCGCTTCGCGGCGCCGCTCGCGCGCTGCGTGCGCGCGACTTCGAGGAAAAAGCGCAGGTCGTCCCAGTTCAGGTTGCCGGAAACCGGCTCGGTGGCATGTCGCATCGGCGAGGGAAAAAAGGGCGGGCGTCTCCGGGCCGGCTATCGATATGCATAAATGCACATCCAACCGGTTTCTTTATCGGTACATCATGAATCTGCGCATAACTATACTCGACCGTGACCTGCGGACCACGAGCCGCGGCAACTACCACGGAGACACCATGCAGACCCGATCCACCCTCGATGAGCATGCGACAGTCGCGACGCCGGCCCCCGAGCGCACCGCGAAGCACTACCTGCTGGCCGGCTGGGCCAGCATGGCCGGCACGACGATCGAGTGGTACGACTTCTTCCTCTACGGCACGGCCGCGGCGCTCGTGTTCAACCGCATCTTCTTCCCGTCGCTGGACCCCGTCGTCGGCACGCTCGCCGCATTCGGCACGTTCGCGGTCGGCTTCATCGGTCGGCCGATGGGCGGCATCCTGTTCGGCCACTTCGGCGACCGCATCGGCCGCAAGTCGATGCTGATGATCACGCTGCTGCTGATGGGCGTGCCGAGCATGATCATCGGGCTGATCCCGTCGTACGACAGCATCGGCTACTGGGCCGCCGCGCTGCTGATCGCGATGCGCTTCCTGCAGGGCATGGCCGTCGGCGGCGAATGGGGCGGCGCGGTGCTGATGGCCGTCGAGCACGCGCCGAAGGGCCGCAAGGGGCTGTTCGGCAGCCTGCCGCAGACGGGTGTCGGGCTCGGCCTGATCCTGTCGTCGGTGGCGATGGCCGCGGTGGCCGCGCTGCCGGAAGCCGACATGCTGTCGTGGGGCTGGCGCGTGCCGTTCCTCGCGAGCATCGCGCTCGTCGGCCTCGGCTGGTTCATCCGCGCGAAGGTGCCGGAATCGCCCGACTTCGAGAAGATGCAGCGCCAGGGCAAGGCCGAGAAATCGCCGGTGACGGCCGCGCTGCGCCGCCATCCGCGCGAAGTGCTGACGATCGTCGGCGCGCGCGCCGCCGAGAACACCTGGTTCTACATGGTCGTCACGTTCGCGCTCGCTTACGCGACTCAGCAACTGCATCTGCCGAAGGCCGAGATGCTGCACGCGATCACGGCCGGCGCGGTGCTGTCGCTCGTCACGATGCCGCTGTGCGGGCATCTGAGCGACCGCATCGGCCAGCGCCGGATGTTCGCGATCGGCCTCGTGCTGATGTGCGCGTTCGCCGCGCCGTTCTTCATGATGCTCGGCACGCAGCAGACGTCGTACGCGTGGTGGGCGATCGTGCTCGGCCTCGGCGTCGTGTTCCCGATTCTCTATGCACCGGAATCGCTGCTGTTCGCCCAGCAGTTCCCGGCGGAAATCCGCTACAGCGGCATTTCGCTGTCGGTGCAGCTGGCCGGCGTGATCGGCGGCGGCTTCGCGCCGATGATCGCGACGTCGCTGCTCAAGGCCGGCGGCGGCCAGCCGCACTACGTGATCGCGTACCTCGTCGGCTTCGGCGTGTTCGCGCTCGTATGTACCGCGTTGATGCGCCCGGCGCGCGCCTAGCACGCCGGCCGCCTTCATTCGATTTCAGTATTTCAGTTCGACCTGCCGTCCGCCGTGGCCGCACGCCCGGCGGACACAGGCCACCGTTTTTCTTCGCACCACCGTTTCCGGAGAGTTCCATGAACGCCGCAGTTCCCCAGACCACCCTCGCCCTGCCCACCGCCAAGCTGCTGATCGACGGCGCGTTCGCCGATTCGCAAAGCGCCGAATGGGGCGACATTGTCAACCCCGCAACGCAGGAAGTCATCGGCCGCGTGCCGTATGCGACGCTCGACGAGGTCGATGCCGCGATCGCATCCGCGCAGCGCGCGTTCCAGACCTGGAAGACGACGCCGATCGGCGCGCGGCTGCGCATCATGCTGAAGTTCCAGGATCTGGTGCGCCGCAATCTCGAACGGATCGCGCACACGCTGACGGCCGAACAAGGCAAGACGCTGCCCGATGCGCAGGGCGACATCTTCCGCGGTCTCGAAGTGGTCGAGCACGCGTGCTCGATCGGCACGCTGCAGCAAGGCGAATTCGCGGAGAACGTCGCGGGCGGCGTCGATACCTACACGCTGCGCCAGCCGATCGGCGTCTGCGCGGGCATCACGCCGTTCAATTTCCCCGGGATGATTCCGCTGTGGATGTTCCCGATGGCGATCGTGTGCGGCAACACGTTCGTGCTGAAGCCGTCGGAGCAGGATCCGCTGTCGACGATGCAGCTCGTCGAACTCGCGATCGAAGCCGGCGTGCCGCAAGGCGTGCTGAACGTCGTGCATGGTGGCAAGACGGTGGTCGACCGCCTGTGCACGCATCCGGACATCAAGGCGATCTCGTTCGTCGGCTCGACGCGCGTCGGCACGCACGTGTACAACCTCGGCAGCCAGCACGGCAAGCGCGTGCAGTCGATGATGGGCGCGAAGAATCACGCGGTCGTGCTGCCCGATGCGCACCGCGAGCAGTCGATCAACGCGCTCGTCGGCGCGGGCTTCGGTGCGGCCGGCCAGCGCTGCATGGCGACGTCGGTCGTCGTGCTGGTCGGCAAGGCACGCGACTGGCTGCCCGATCTCGTCGAGAAGGCGAAGGCGCTGAAGGTCAACGCGGGCGCCGAGGCCGGCACCGACGTCGGCCCGGTCGTGTCGAAGGCGGCGAAGGAACGCATCCTTTCGCTGATCGACGCCGGCGTGAAGGAAGGCGCGACGCTGCTGCTCGACGGCCGCGACGTGAAGGTGCCCGGCTACGAGCACGGCAACTTCGTCGGCCCGACGATCTTCTCGGGCGTGACGACCGACATGTCGATCTACACGGAAGAAATCTTCGGGCCGGTGGTGGTCGTACTCGAAGCCGACACGCTCGACGACGCGATCGCACTCGTCAACCGCAACCCGATGGGCAACGGCGTGGGCCTGTTCACGCAGAGCGGCGCGGCGGCGCGCAAGTTCCAGAGCGAGATCGACGTCGGCCAGGTCGGCATCAACATCCCGATTCCGGTGCCGGTGCCCTACTTCAGCTTCACCGGTTCGCGCGGCTCGAAGCTCGGCGATCTCGGCCCGTACGGCAAGCAGGTCGTGCAGTTCTACACGCAGACCAAGACGGTCACCGCGCGCTGGTTCGACGACGACGCGACGGCCGGCGGCGTGAACACGACGATCGCGCTGCGCTGATGCAAGGCATGGGGAGCCACGACATGGAAATTGCATTCATGGGACTCGGCAACATGGGCGGCCCCATGGCCGCCAACCTGCTCAAGGCCGGCCATGCGCTGACGGTATTCGACCTCGACGCGCACGCGGTCGACGCCGCGGTGCGCGCCGGCGCGACGGCGGCCGCCTCGCCGCGCGACGCCGCGGCGCGCGGTGCGGTCGTGATCACGATGCTGCCGGCCGCGCAGCACGTGCGCGCCGTCTACCTCGGCGACGACGGCGTGCTGGCCGGCGCGCGCGCCGGCGCGACGCTGATCGACTGCAGCACGATCGATCCCGGCACCGTGCACGCGGTGGCCGAAGCCGCCGCGCAGCGCGACTTTCCGCTCGCCGACGCGCCCGTGTCGGGCGGCACCGGCGGGGCGCAGGCCGGCACGCTGACCTTCATGGTCGGCGCGGACGGCGCGCTGTTCGAGCGCATCCGCCCGGTGCTGCTGGACATGGGCAAGAACGTCGTGCACTGCGGCGGCACCGGCACCGGGCAGATCGCGAAGATCTGCAACAACCTGCTGCTCGGGATCTCGATGATGGGCGTGGCGGAAGCGATGGCGCTGGGCGCCGCGCTCGGCATCGAGCCGGCCGTGCTGGCCGGCATCATCAACACGTCGACCGGCCGTTGCTGGAGCGCGGACACGTACAACCCGTATCCGGGCGTGAGCGACACGGCGCCGGCCGCGCGCGGCTATGCGGGCGGCTTCGCGGCGAACCTGATGCTGAAGGATCTCGGGCTCGCGACCGAAGCCGCGCGCAGCGCGCATCAACCGGTCTGGATGGGCGCGCTCGCGCAGCAGCTGTATCAGTCGATGAGCCAGCAGGGGCTCGGCACGCTCGACTTCTCCGCGTGCGTGAAGCTGTACGAGGCGCAGCCCGCCTGACCCGCCCGGTCGTCGCCGGACGTGCGCCGACTCGCGATGTGCCCTGAACGGCATCGCGGGTCGGTTTGCATGCGGGGAAGGGAAACGCGGGCGGCGTAATCATGCCGCCGCTCGGTCAACCGCGCGGGTTCGACGCCGTCTCGAAGGTCGGATGGCACTCGAACGCGAGTTCGGAACGTGCGTCGATGCGGCGGCCGGCGGTCAGCGATTCCTGCTTCACGCTCGCGCGCATCCCGCGCTGCGTGCAGTAGTTGGTGGCTTCGCTGACGGCCTTCTCGTGGGCGTCGGCCCACGTCGTCGACACGCCGACCGTGCGCGTCGTCACGGTGTATACGTTCGGGTTCGACGTCGCGGTCACGTCGGAAGCAGTCGAACACGCGGCGAGCAAGCATGCGGCAGCCGCAATGGTCAACCATCGCAGGGTTCGGAAAGAGACTGGAATGGACATGGAAGGCAAGCGCACGCCGGGCGACGTGCATTGAGCAACATAGGCGACAGTATGCCTGCTCGATCGCCGGAGATCATGCCCCTTTCAGTGAACACATTGTTTCGAATGGTTAAACGATGGCCGAATCAGGCAAGATTTACAGCCGTCGCCGGCCATCGTTTTCGTCCGGCAGGTCATTCCGCCCGGCACGCCCGCCGGCCCGGGCGCTCACGCCGGCGCGACGGTCAATGCGCGCCTGCCTGCCGGATTCTCGCGGACGCTTGCGCGACGTTTCGCCACGCCGGCTGCCCCGGCGCGTAGCGAGCGCGAATGTATGCGGCAAGCTCGGCCATCTGGCGATCGTCGAACGCATCGCCGAAGCCCGGCATGTAGCCGCGCCGATCGGTGGCCGGCTGGTCGACCCGGTGGTGCAGCACGCGCAGCAAGTGGTCCGGCGTCGCCTGGCTGACGCTCGTGTCGAGTTGAGTCCCATCAGCGGACCCACGCCGCGATGCCCGACGCCGCCCGATTCCGCATGACAGGCCGCGCACGCCGCGTCGCACGCGCGCCGCTGTCGAGGCCGAGCGTCGCGATGGCTTCCGCTGCCTTTTTACAATCTCGCCGATCGCGCGGCCTGCCTCACGTTCTCCGCGTCGTCCCACGCACGCCGCCATCCCTGCGCATGCGCGCTTTTCGCCTCCGCGCCGCCGTCGCTCGCCGCTTTTTTCTCCGCACAGGCACGTCGATTGCGCCATCCCCGCGCCCGCCATCCGGTGGACAGCCATCTTCCTTCCATCCGGCGCTGCGCCCCGCGCGATTCCTTGCGCGGCGGTCCGGCATCGCAATGCAGGTTTCCTGAACGAGAGGACGACATGAAATCAATACGAACGATAGTGGCCCTGTGCTCGGTCATCTCCGTGCTCACAGCATGCGGCGGCGGCGACGACGCCGGGACCGAACTCGGCATCTCGAAGCCGCAGGCGCGCTTCATCAACGCGGTGCCGGCCGGCCCGAACCTCGACTACTACCTGAATGCGAAGATCGACCAGTCGGGCGTCGCGTACAAGGGCGTGACGCGCTATCACGACGTCGATTCGGGCACGCAGAACGCGAGCTACGACGTGTCGGGCACGACCTCGACCATTGCGTCTCAATCGTTCAGCGCGGCGAACGGTCACCATTACACGACGATCGCGCTGCCGAGCACGACGTCGCTGATCTCCGTCATCGACGATCCGTACGCCAAGGGCCTGCTGTCGGACAAGGCGCGCGTGCGCAGCTTCAACGCATCGCCGAACGCGCAGAACGTGGACGTCTACGTCGTGCCGCCGGGCACCGACATCACCACGCAAAGCCCGACGATGGCGGGCGCGGCCTACCAGAATGCCGTGCCGGCGACGACGCAGGATTCGGTCTACCTAAACGGCGGCACCTACCAGGTGATCGTCACGACGGCCGGCAGCAAGTCGCCGATCCTGAAGACCGCGCCGGTCAGCATCGGCAACAACGCCGACTGGCTGCTCCTGACGATTCCGTCCGGCGGGGTCGGCGACGTGACGCCGAACGATATTCACGTACTCGTCGCGCAGGGCAACAACGCCGATACGTCCGCGCAGGAACTGGGGCCGCAGTAAGGGCCGAAAACGGTTGCGGCGGCCGATGCAACATGCATCGGCCGCCGCGTGTCGAATACCGGTATCAATCCGGTATCAGTCGTCGGACCGTTCGAGGCAGATCACATGCTCCGCGCGCGTTCCGTCGCCGTGCTCGATGTCGACATCGCCGACATGGCGCACGCGCCAACCCGGCCGCGTCGCGATCTGCGGCATGTTGCCGGACGGCCGGCTCTCGATGCCGCCGAGCCCTTCGTTGGGCGTATCGACCGCTTCGTCGAGCGACGCGTTCGAATAGATCACGTTGTCCTGCAGCTCGGACGCGCCGGTGCGGGCCTCCATGCCCTTGCCGTCGACGTCGACCGTGTTGTCGGTCATCGCCATGTTCGCGTTGTCGAGCGTGACGATCCGGCCGGCCGCCCGGCGCACCGGATCGCCGCTGTCGACCGCATGCGCGCTTACGTCGATCGCCGGCAGGCCGGTCGGCATTTTCCCGGCGACGGCCTCCGGCGTCAGCGGACGCCGCGCCGTCTGCGCGGCCTGGGTCGCCGCGTCGGGCATGTCGCCGGCCGCCGGCGTCTTCACCGGGCTCTTCTCGATCTGTTCCCGCTGCTTTTCGGGGGTAGGGTTCGCTTCCGCGTTCTGCATCGCACCTCCTTGGCCGGCCCGCGGACGCCGGCGTCACGCCAGCGCCATCGGGCCGGAAATCGCTACAACGGTCCTTGCAAATCTTTCATGCGCACGGCCACGCACGCGCGCCATCCGGCGCGCGTGCCACCGGCACGGCACCGCCGGCGGACCGCACGCTCGCGCGCCGTCCGCCCGACCGCCAACCGTGCGTCAGCCGCCGCTCGCGCCGGCCGGCGCGGAAGCAGCGCCCGGCATGCTTGCACCGGTATCGCCGCTGCTGCCGGCCGCCCCGCTGCTCGGCATGCCCGATGGCGCGGTCGAAGGCGCGGCCGACATGCCGCTCGCCGCGCTCGAGTCGGAACTGGCTGCGCCGTTGTCGCCCTTCTTCTGGCAACCCGCGCCTGCCGCCAGGCCCGCGATCAGGATGCCGGCGAAGACGGCTCGCGATACGTGACGAAATGAATATCGCTGCATGACACCTCCGCTGATGTCGATGTGGATGGAACCCGCTGATTCGCAATTTGCGTGCCGTCCCCGGCCGCCGCGGCCGCGTGCGTCGCATTCATTTTTCGAATGACGCCCAGCCGAATATTTAATTTCCCATCGTCAGGCCCGCCGCCCATACTCGGGAACAAATCCGAGACATAACGTCCACGGCGGCCGGGGCCGCGCTGCGTACACACGCGGCGCGGTTTCGCGCCCCGCACATGGAAGGAGACAACGGCGTGCAACTGGAAGCCATCCACCGCGCGGGCATCGGGCTCGGCGCGGACGACGCATCGCATCGAACCGACACGGCCGCGCGCGATCCCGCGCTGAGCCCGCGGCTGCACAACCCCGATCTCGCGCCGACCAAGGCCGAAGGCCGCACATGGGGCCGCTACAGCATCTTCGCGCTATGGACCAACGACGTGCACAACATCGCGAACTACTCGTTCGCGATCGGGCTGTTCGCGCTGGGCCTGTCGGGCTGGCAGATGCTCGCGTCGCTCGCGATCGGCGCGGTGCTCGTGTACTGCTTCATGAACCTCACCGGCTACATGGGCCAGAAGACCGGCGTGCCGTTCCCGGTGATCAGCCGGATGAGCTTCGGCATTTACGGCGCGCTGCTGCCCGCGATGATCCGCGCGGTGATCGCGATCGCATGGTTCGGCATCCAGACCTATCTCGCGTCGGTCGTGCTGCGCGTGCTGCTCACCGCGATCTGGCCGGCCCTCGCCGCCTTCGACCAGAATGCGATCTTCGGGCTGTCGACGCTCGGCTGGATCACGTTCGTCGCGATCTGGCTGGTGCAGATCGGCATCCTCACGTACGGAATGGAGACGGTCCGCAAGTACGAAGGGCTCGCCGGCCCGGTGATCCTCGTCACGACGCTGTCGCTCGCCGCGTGGATGCTCAGCCGCACCGGCGGCCATCTCGCGATGTCGATCGGCAAGCCGATGACCGGCCTGAAGATGTGGACGCAAATCCTCGCGGGCGGCTCGCTGTGGCTCGCGATCTACGGCACGCTGGTGCTCAACTTCTGCGACTTCTCCCGTTCGTCGCCGAGCGCGAAGACCGTGCGCGTCGGCAACTTCTGGGGCCTGCCGGTCAACATCCTCGTGTTCGCGACGATCAGCTTCGTGCTCGCGGGCGCGCAGTTCAAGCTGAACGGCCACATCATCCACAGCCCGACGGAAATCATCGCGACGGTGCCGAACAAGCTGTTCCTCGTGCTCGGCTGCCTGGCATTCCTGATCGTGACGGTGGCCGTGAACATCATGGCGAACTTCGTCGCGCCGGCCTTCGTGCTGACGAGCCTCGCGCCGCACCGCCTGTCGTTCCGCCGCGCGGGCCTGATCAGCGCGACGATCGCCGTGCTGATCCTGCCGTGGAACCTGTACAACAGCCCGATCGTGATCGTCTACTTCCTGTCCGGCCTCGGTGCGCTGCTCGGCCCGCTGTACGGGATCATCACGGTCGACTACTGGCTCGTGCGCAAGCAGCGCGTGAACGTGCCCGATCTCTACACCGAAGCGCCGACCGGCGCCTACTTCTACACGCGCGGCGTGAACCGCAAGGCGCTCGCGGCGCTCGTGCCGTCCGCGCTGATCTCGATCACGCTCGCCGTCGTGCCGGCCTTCAGCGCGATGACGCCGTTCTCGTGGCTACTCGGCGCCGCGATCGCGGGCAGCGTGTACTGGCTGCTGGCCGATCGCAAACGGCACTACGAAGCGCGCTCGGGCGAACCCATCGCGGTCGCCTGCGCGCAACACTGACACACGCATACGGAGTCACCGATGAGGATCCTGGTAGTCAACGTCAACACGACCGAGTCGATCACCGACGCGATCGCCGCGCAGGCGCAGGCCGCCGCGTCGCCCGGCACGGAGATCGTCGGGCTGACGCCGCGCTTCGGCGCGGAGTCGATCGAAGGCAACTTCGAGAGCTACCTCGCGGCGATCGCCGTGATGGATCGCGTGTTGAGCTACGACGAACCGTACGATGCGGTGATCCAGGCCGGCTACGGCGAACACGGCCGCGAGGGGCTGCAGGAACTGCTGACGGTGCCCGTCGTCGACATCACCGAAGCGGCCGCGAGCATCGCGATGCTGCTCGGCCATCGCTACTCCGTCGTCACGACGCTCGACCGCACGGTCCCGCTGATCGAGGATCGCCTGAAGCTCGCCGGGCTCGACGCGCGCTGCGCGTCGGTGCGCGCGAGCGGCCTCGCGGTGCTCGAGCTCGAAGAGAACCCGGCCCGCGCGATCGAGTCGATCGTCGGCCAGGCGCAGCGCGCGGTGAAGGACGATCACGCGGAAGTGATCTGCCTCGGCTGCGGCGGGATGGCCGGCCTCGACCGGCAGATCGAGGAATGCACGGGCGTACCAGTGGTCGACGGCGTGACGGCGGCGGTCGCGCTCGCCGAGTCGCTGGTGCGCCTGAAGCTGAAGACGTCGAAGGTCCGCACGTACGCGCCGCCGCGCCCGAAGCGGATCGTCGGCTGGCCGGGAACCTTCGCAAAATGACGGGCTGCCGGCCGGTTGCCGCGTGGCGCGCACGCCCCGTCTCGCCGGGAAGCGTATCGGCATGCGGAACCCGCTAGACCCGCCGGCCCTGCCCCGCGACGCGTCCGACGCCGCGGGCGCGCTCGACGTGCTCGATGCACGGCTGATGCGCGTCCTGCTCATGCTGCTGACCGAGCGTACCGTGTCGCGTGCGGCCGTGCGCCTGAACATGTCGCAGCCGGCGACGAGCGCCGCGCTCAAACGCCTGCGCACGCTGCTCGGCGATCCGCTGCTGGTACGCAGCCGCTACGGGATGGTGCCGACCGAGTTCGGCGCGCGGTTGATCGAGCCGCTGCGTAATGCGCTGCGCGTGATCGACTTCATCCGCATCCAGCAGCCGACGTTCGACGCCCGCACGTCGGTGCGCACCTACCGGGTCGGCTGCCCCGACTATCTGAACGTGCTGTTCGTGCCGAAGCTCGTCGCACTGTTTCGCGAGCGGGCGCCGAACGCGCAATTGGTGTTTCATCCGCTCGGCGACGGCTTCGACGACGAGCGCGCGCTGGCCGACGGCGAACTCGACGTCGTGATCGACAACCGGCCCGCACGCCGGTCGCGCTTCCGGCAGGACGACCTGTTCGACGATCGCGTCGTGTGCCTGATGCGCGCGACGCATCCGCTCGCGCGGCGCGGCGCGATGACGGCGGCCGGGTTCGCGGCGGCGCCGCAGCTGTGCCCGACGCCGTCGTGGCTCGAAGCGTCCGGCGCGATCGACCGGCAGCTCGAACGCGTGGGCCTGCAGCGGCGCATCGTCGTCACGCTGCCGCACTTCGAGCTCGCCGCGCATGCGCTCGTGCGCAGCGATCTGATCCTCACCACCACGTACCGGCTCGCGCGGCACTACGCGAAGCTGCTGCCGCTCGCCGCGGTCGCGCTGCCGACCGAGCCGCCGGACATCGTGTACCGGATGACGTGGAACGAATCGGGATCGTGCGCGGAAGGCGGTCGGTGGCTGCGCGCACTGATTGCCGAAGCGACGCGCGCATGGCTCGACGCCGAGGCGATGCTGCCGGCGGTCGCAGCGTTCGCCGCGGTCGTCGCTTCCCGGGCCGATGCGGACACCCCGACGACCGTGCCGGCCGTGGCCGAGCCGCCCGAGCCTACCCGCCGCACGCGCCGCGGGCCGGCCGCGCATTGCCACGCATCACACACGGCGCGCGTCGCGCAGGCGGCACGCATCCATCGCATCGCGACGAAGTCGCACTGACCGGCGCCACACCTGGGCCGAAAGCGTGCGCTCGACCTCTGCATGTCAGACCGGTCCTATTTACCCGCGCCGCGTCGACTCGTCAGAATGGCGCCTTGAACACGTACCGACGGACGTCGCCTCGCGAACGCCCGTAGCCGCCGTATCGAATCGAGGAAATCCACATGAAGAACGCACTCATCGCGCTGGCCGTCCCGGTCGCGCTATTCGCGAGCACCGGCGCATTCGCCGGCACTCAGGACTGCGCGACGCGCATCCGCGCGCTACACACGCAGATCGACAACGCGAAGCGCTTCGGCAACACGCAGCAGGCGATGCACCAGCAGGCCGCGCTCGACCGGATCAAGGCCAACTGCACGGACGCCGGCCAGCTCGCACGCGCCGAACGCAAGCTGACCGACAAGGCGCGTGACCTGCGCAACGCGGAAGACGAAGTACGCAACGCGGAGGCGCGCGTCCACCAAGCCGAAGCACTCGGCGACGCAAAGAAGCTGAACAACGCGCAACGCAAGCTCGCCGACAAGCAGGCGAAACTGCGCAACGCCACACGTGACCTGCACGACGCGCGGATCGATCGCGACGCGCTGAAAGGCTGACGGATCGAAACGACGTGCCGCGCGAGTGCGGGCAGCACCGATAGCGACACGCTCAACCCGAACGTCGGCAGCAGAGCGTGTGCGACGTCACGCCCCTCCGCGCACCGGTTGCGCAAGCAACTTGTATGCAACGACGGCCGCACCGAGCGCCAGCACGCCGCTCACCGTCAGCGCAGCGGCGAACCCGCTTGCGAACGCGACCGGCGCCGCCTGCGCGAGCGCACCGGCAGCCGACGGCGGCACGCGGCCGAGCGCCTGCGCGAGGTCGCCGGCCAGCAGGCTCGACATGAAGGAGGCATCGGCGAACGCGCGCAGGCCGGGGGTCGCGGACAACAGGCTCACGAGCCGGGCATGCGTACTCGCGGCCAGCACCGCGCCGAGCACGCCGACGGCCGTGACGATCGCCGAGAAGCGCGTCGTCGTGCTGATGCCCGACGCCATGCCCGTGCGATTCGGCGGCACGCACGCCATGATCGCCTTCTGCGTGTCGCCGTTCATGACGCCGGCGCCGCACCCCGTCACGAACATGCCGAGCGCGACGAGCCGGTAGTCGCTGCTGGCGGCCAGCGCCGCGGTCGCGAGGTTGCCTGCGCCGATCAGCCCGAGCCCGCCCGCCAGCACGCCGCTGGACGACACGCGCGCGGCGAGCGCCGCGCCGAGCGACGGGCCGGCGATCATCGCGAACGCGAACGGCAGCATCCCGAGCCCCGCGTCGATCGCCGACATCCCGAACGCGTTTTGCAGGTACAGCGGCAGGAACGTCATCATCACCTGCGCGCACGCCGCGTAACCGAACATCGCGAGCACGGCGCCGACGAAGCGCGGCTGGCGGAACAGCGCGAGATCGATCATCGGCCGCGCCTGCCAGCGCTCCGCGCCGATGAACGCCGCCAGCAGCGCGGCCGCGAGCGCGAGCCGACCAAGCGTCGCGGCCGACAGCCAGCCGTGCGACGGCGCGCCGATCAGCGCCGCGATCGCACAGGCGAGCGCCGCGCCGAACAGCAGGCTGCCGGCCGCGTCCACGCGTTTCGCATGCGGATCGTTCGATTCGTCGATCGCGACGCGTGCGCCGGCCGCCAGCAGCACGCAGACGGGCAGGTTCAGCAGGAACACCCAGCGCCACCCGATCCATTGCGTGATCGCGCCGCCGACGAGCGGCGCGATGGCCGTCGCGATCCCCATGCACATGCCCCAGATCGCCCACACGCGCGCCCGTTCGCGTCCGTCCGGGAAACGGTTCGCGATTACCGCGAGCGCCGCGGTCAGCAGCAGCGCGGCGCCGCCGCCCTTCACCGCACGTGCGGCGATCAGCCAGCCGGCCGACGTCGCGATGCCGCAGCCGAGCGACGCGACGAAGAAGAGCGCGAGCCCCGCGAAGAGCATCCGCTTGCGTCCGAAGCGGTCGGCGAGCCCGCCGGCCGGCAGCAGGCACGCGGCGAACGCGGTCATGTACGCGCTCACGACCCATTCGATGTCGGCGAAGCTCGCGTGGAAGCCGCGCGCGATGCTCGGCAGCGACACGGCCACCACGTTCGTATCGAGCACGATCAGCGAGCAGGTCGCGGATGCGACGGCAAGGGTCGCGGCCGCAGGCAGGCGGGTGCGCGCGTGCGGGGCGACAGCCGCGCTCGCGCGCGACGCCGGTGAAGACTGGGACATCGGCCACTCCGGAACAGGATGAACGAGCCGTATGCTAGGCTTGCCCGGTATTGCCTGTCATTGATGCTTCAACGCTGTTTTATTGACGAAAATTGCAACCATGGGCCAGCTCGAATTCCGTCACGTACGCGCGTTCCTGAGCGTCGCGCAACACCTGCATTTCGCGCGCGCGGCCGAAGCGCTCGACATGGCGCCGCCCGCGCTCACGCGGCAGATCCAGGAGGCCGAGCGCGTGCTCGGCGTGCGGCTCTTTCACAGGTCGCGCCGCGCGGTCACGCTGAGCGCGGCCGGCGAGGCCTATCTCGCGCAAGCGCGCGCCGCGCTCGACCATCTGCAGCGCGGCCGCGAACTCGCCGTGCTGGCAGAACGCGGCGAACTCGGCCGGATCGAGATCGGCTACGTGTCGTCGGCCGTCTATTCGGGCACGCTGCAGCGCACCGTCGGCGCGTTCCGCGCCGCGCATCCGCGCATCGAGCTGAACCTGCGCGAAGTGCCGATGGACGACGTCTCGAACCAGCTCGACGCGGGCCGGCTCGACCTCGCGTACGTGCGCCCGCCGCTGCCGCTACCGGGCGGGCTGCGGATCGTCACGCTACAGCGCGACGTGTTCGTCGCGGCCGTGCCGGCCGACTCGCGCTATGCGGCGATGGCGGCCGTGCGCGCGGCTGACCTCGCCGACGCGCGCTTCGCGGTGCCCGAACAGGAGCTCGGCACGCTCGAAGTCGCGCGCCGCGGCCGCTTCGCGCCGGTCGTCGCCGCGCGGCCGGGCGGCCTGCTCGCGGTCCTCGCGTGCGTATCGGTGAACGGCTGGGTCGCGGTGATTCCCGATGCGCTCGCCGGTTGCGTGTCGCTGCCGGGCGTCGTGTACCGGCCGATCGCCGGCAAGCCGATCAAGTCGGAACTCGCGCTCGCGCACCGGCGGTTCGAAAAGGCGCCAGCCGTACGGGCCTTCCTGCGCACGATCGCGCCGGCCGCGTAAGGCGGCCGCGCAAGCGCCCGGGCGTCGGCGCGCCATCGGGCCGCACCGACCGCCCCGTGCGAATATGCATTTCACGATTCGATGTTTGTCGGCCGGAAACCGATTCCGTAACCTGCCCGGCAGCCGCGCCGCCCGCGCGCGGATCACCGAGGACACGCCGCCGATGAATCACGCTTTCGCCACGACACGCCGCCGCGCGCTGCAGCGCCTTGTCGCCCTCGCCGCCGCGCCGCTCGCGGGCGGCCTCGCACTGCCCGCCCGCGCGGCCGGCGCCGACCTCTCGGGCGTCACGCTCGTGCTCGGCGACCAGGCCGGCGGCCTGCGGGCGCTGGCCGAAGCGGCGCGCGTGCTCGACGGCACGCCGTACCGGTTCCGCTGGGCCAACTTCCAGGGCGCCGCGCCGCTGTTCGAAGCGCAGCGCGCGGGCGCGATCGATCTCGCGCCGGCCGGCGACCTCCCCGTCCTGACGGCCGCGCTCGGCGATCCGTCGTTGCGGATCGTCGCGACGCGCGTCGGCTCGCCGACGTCGCTCGGCATCGTCGTGCAGCCCGACTCGCCGGTTCGCACGGTGGCCGACCTGAAAGGGCAAACCGTCATCGTGTCGTCGGCGCGCGGCAGCATCTCGCAATACCAGTTGTACGGCGCGCTGCGCGAACACGGGCTCGCGCCGCGCGACGTCGACGTGCGCTTCGTGCTGCCGGTCGACGCGTTCGCCGCGTTCGAGGCGAAGCGGATCGGCATCTGGGCCACGTTCGATCCGTACTACGGGCATGCGGTGCGACGCGGCGCGCGCATCGTCCGCGACGGCAGCGGCATCAATTCGGGGCTCGCGTTCCTCACGTCGCCGGTCGAAACCCTCGACGATCGCGGCAAGCGCGCGGCGCTCGCGGACGTCCTCGCGCGGCTCGCCCGTGCGGGCCAATGGGCGCTCGCGCACCCGGCCGACTACGCGAGCGTCTATGCCTCGCTCACGCGCCTGCCGCCCGACGCGGCCACCGATATCGCGCGCCGGGCCGCGCTCGAGCAGCGCAGCCTCAGCGGCGCCGACATCGACGTGCTGCAGCGCGTCGCCGATCGCGCGGCGGCGGACGCGATCCTGCCGCGCCGCGTCGACGTCGCGTCGATCGCCATCCGGAACGTGGCGGCCTGAGTGGCGCCACGCGGTGCGGGCGCGCGCGTTCAGCGCGGCCGCGCCATATCGAGGTCCGGCACGTCGTCGCCGAACGTCGACGCGACGAGCGTGCGCATCGCGGCGATCAGCAACGTCGGCCCCGACTGGTTGAACGTGCAGCGCTCGCCCGCGGCCGGCACGGCCCGGTGCAGCACCGCGCGCCAGGCGCCCCGCCCGCCGTCGCGCTCGAACGCGGCGAACGGCAGCCGCTCGACGATCGGGCCGCCGTCCGCCCACGACGACGATGGCGCGAACGGCGTCGGCACGCCGCCCGGTTCGCGAATCACCGTGCATGCCGACGTGTCGATGCGCGGGTCGACGAGGTCGTGCGCCATCGCCACCCAGTAGTCGAGCGTCGCGCCTGTCAGGTCCTGGACTTGCATGACTGTCTCCGTATGTCCGTTCTCTTGAACGACATCCTGGCTGTCGCGTGCGCTACGGCGAGGACTGCGTCCCATGCGCGATATGGCTTCGTCCCCCGTCGCACTGCGATAAGCATAATTCAACCCCGCGGCATCGCGTTCCGGGACAACCTTGCGGCCGCGCATCTCGCACCCCGTCGGCCTCTTCGATCTCGACTGAGACCGCCAGCGCTATCGCACGACGGACACCGGCAACGTCCCGATCGGCCCCGACGGCCGGCCGTCGGTCGCGCTCGAAGGCACGCCGGTCGAAACGGCCGCGGCCGTCGCGCTCGACTGACGCGGCGAACGCCGGCGCGCAAGGGCGCGCCGGTTTTTCCCCATCAATCGAGCCACACGCCGTCGAACCGGTGTCCGCCGAGCGGCGAGAACGTCAGCCCGTGTACGCGTTTGGAAATCGGCAGCGACACGATCGACGTCGCGATCGGCGTGAACGGCACCTGGTCCTTGAACACCACCTGCGCCTGCTCGTACAGCGCCGTGCGCTTCGCGACATCCGCATTCGATCGCGCCGCCGTCACCAGTTGCTCGAAGTCCTTGTTGCACCACTTCGCGAGATTGCTGCCGTGCACCGCGTCGCAGCCGAGCAGCGTGCCGAGCCAGTTGTCGGGGTCGCCGTTATCGCCCGACCAGCCGTACAGGATCGCGTCGTGCTGCCCGTCGTGCTTCGCGCGGCGGTTGTATTCGCCCCATTCGTAGCTGACGATCTTCGCGCGCACGCCGATCTTCGCCCAGTCCTGTTGAATCAGTTGCGCCATCAGCTGTGCATTCGGGTTGTACGGGCGCTGCACGGGCATCGCCCACAGCGTCAGATCGAAGCCGTTCGGAAAGCCGGCCTGCGCGAGCAGCGCCTTCGCGGCGGCCGGATCGCGCGGCGCGTCCTTCAGGCGCGGGTTGTACGACCATTGCGCGGGCGGCATCGGGTTCGTCGCGATCGTCGCATCGCCGTTGAACACGGTCTTGACGATCGCCGTCTTGTCGATCGCGATGTCGAGCGCGCGCCGCACGTCGACGCGATCGAGCGGCGGATGCTGCGTGTTGTACGCGACGAAACCGACGTTGAAGCCCGTCCCCGAAAACAGCGTCAGCCTCGGGTCGCGCCGCACCGTCTCGAGATCGGCCGGCCGCGGAAACACCGAAACCTGGCACTCGCCGGCCACGAGCTTCTGCAACCGCGCGGCCGGATCGGGCGTGATCGCGAACACGAGGCGCGCGAGCTTCACGTCGTCCGGTTTCCAGTAGTCGGGATTCGCGTCGTAGCGGATCAGCGCGTCCTTCTGATACGTGCGCAGCAGGAATGGCCCCGTGCCGACCGGGAACTGGTTGATGTCCGACTCGCGATGGCGTGCGGCGAGCTGCGACGCATATTCGGCCGACAGCACCGATGCGAACGCCATCGCGAGATTGCGCACGAATACGACGTCGGGCGACTTCAACGAGAAGCGCACCGTATAGTCGTCGACCTTCTCGATGCGCTCGATGTTGCGGTCGAAGCCGAGATCGCTGAAATACGGGAAGCTGACCGGATAGGCCTTGCGAAACGGATCGTCCGCGTCGAGCATCCGGCGGAACGTGAACACGACGTCGTCGGCCTGGAATGGCCGGGTCGGCTTGAACCACGCGGTCGTCTGGAATTTCACGCCGCGCCGCAGGTGGAACGTGATCGTGCGCTGGTCGGGCGACACGTCCCAGCTCGTCGCGAGCGACGGTACGAGATCGAGCGTGCCGCGCTTGAACTGCACGAGCCCGTTGTAGATCGTGTACGTGCTCGCGTCGAAATCGGTGCTCGTCGTGTGCTGGCCGGGATCGAAGCCGGCCGGGCTGCCTTCGGAGCAGTACACGAGCGTCTTGCCCGCGGGCGCCGCGAGCGCGTGCGTCGCGGCGCCGGCCAGCAGCAGCGACGCGACGATCCAGCGCAACGCGGCGCCGGCATGCGATACGCCGCGCGTACGGCGCGCGGCTGACGAAACGAAAGGATTCTTCATGGTGGCGGAGGGGAAGAAAGGGTGCCATGCGAATGACGACCGTCGATCTTCGCGCGCATCCCGCCGATCGCTTACCAATTAATTCCGCGTTGCTTATCGTCACGGATGCATCCCGCTGCCCCTGCATGAGAATGTCCATGCGAGCGCCGCTGACATGCTCGCGAACACCGCCGCGACGCGCCCGGCGCTGCGTCATGACGCAGCGCCATTCGCTGACGGCGGCGGGCGTCCTTCCGGCCCCCTGCAGGTTCCGCGAAATTGGCGCATCGTATCGGTTGGCCAACGCCGGCACCGGTGCGCGGGAATCCGCCGGCGCACGCGTGCCGGCACGGCGCGCCCGCGGGTGCGCCGCCCGTTCCTGGAGGACCCACGATGTCGATCAACCCCGATACGCCCTCTCGTCCCGTGAAGTCGCCGGGCCCCGATCATCCGATCCTGATCGAGCCGCACTCGTCGCGCGTGGTCGTGAAGGTCGCCGGCAAGGTTGTCGCCGATACGCGCCATGCACTGGTGCTGCGCGAGGCCAGTTATCCGGCGGTGCTGTACATTCCGCGCGAGGATGCCGACATGTCGCTGCTCGAACGCACCGACCACGCGACCTACTGCCCGTACAAGGGCGATTGCGCGTACTACTCGATTCCGGCCGGCGGCGAACGCGCGACCAATGCGGTGTGGACGTACGAGCATCCGAATCCGGCGGTCGAATCGATTCGCGGACACCTCGCGTTCTATCCGGACCGCGTCGATTCGATCGAGGAAAGCCTGCTCGTCACCGAGTGAGCGCGGCGGCGCCCTGCCGCGTCATCGTTCACGTATCGTCCGGCCGCTGATTTGCATATGCGGATTCATTGGTTGGCCGCCGTCCCGCATGACCGTATCGTCTTGAGTCCGGCGCGGGCCGGCCGCGCGCATCGCCCGGCACCGGCCGCGTCCCGTGCCGGTCGCGCCATGCCCGCGCGACCCGTGAACCCGCCAGCAGGACGCCTCGATGAACGACACACCGCACGCAGACCTTGAAACGACCCCGGCGAACCCGCGCCGCCGCCGGTGGCTGCACGGCGCGGCCGCCGGGCTGGCGGGGCTCGCGCTCGGGCCGCTCGCGGCCGTGCCCGCGCGCGCCGACGCCAGCGGCACGCGGTTGCGCATCGGTTTCCAGAAATACGGCAACTTCGTCGTGCTCAAGGCGCGCGGCACGCTCGAGAAGCGTCTCGCGGGCCAGGGCGTCACCGTGCAATGGCTCGAATTCCCGGCCGGCCCGCAATTGCTCGAAGGGCTGAACGCCGGCGCGATCGACGTCGGCACGGTCGGCGAAACCCCGCCGATCTTCGCGCAGGCCGCCGGCGTCGATTTCGTCTACATCGGCAACGAGCCGCCCGCGCCGCAGGGCGAGGCGATCGTCGTGCTGCCCGATTCGCCGATCCGCACCGTCGCGCAACTGCGCGGCAAGAAGGTCGCATTCAACAAGGGCTCGAACGTCCACTATCTGCTGGTGAAGGCGCTCGAGCATGCGGGCCTCACGTATGCCGACATCCAGCCGATCTACCTGACGCCGGCCGACGCGCGCGCCGCGTTCGTGCAGCGCAGCGTCGATGCGTGGGTGATCTGGGATCCGTATCTGGCCGCCGCCGAACGGCAGCTCGGCGCGCGCGTGATCGCGAACGGCGATGGGCTCGTGCGCAACACGCAGTACTACCTCGCGGCGCGCAGGTACGCGGCCGCGCACCCGCAGGTGCTGCGCGCGCTGCTCGACGAAGTCGACGCGATCGATCGCTGGGCGCGCGATCACGTGCCCGAGGTGGCCGCGCAACTGTCGCCGCTCGTCGGCCTCGACGCGCCGACGCTCGAAGTCGCGCTCAAGCGCGCCGGCTACGGCGTGCAGCCGATCACCGACGCGACGGTCGCGTATCAGCAGAACATCGCCGACGCGTTCAGCACGCTGAAGCTGATTCCGGGCAAGCTGTCGGTGGCCAGCGCGCGCTGATGTCCGCCGGCGCAGGCACGCGATTCGCGATGGGACGCGTCACGACGCAGGCGCCGCGCCGATGCGCCGCCATTCGTCATAGTCGGTGACGAGGCCCGCGTCGTCGATCGCGATATCGGCCGCATAGGTACCGCTCTCGTATCGATACACGTGCGGCGCCGTGCGCGTATAGCGCTGCTCGCCGCGCACGATGTCGAAATCCGGAAAACGCAGCCATGCGGTGAGAATCGCGACCGATTCGCCGACGGCGAGCGCCAGCCGCCGGATCGGCAGCGTATTGGTCGACGGACTGAAGCCGAGATCGATGTCGGTTGCGCCCGCAAGCATCGGCACATCGACGCCGTCGATAGTCCACCGCCCTGCATCACAGGCGATGCCCCATTGCCGGGGCGGCTCCGTACCGGTCCACCGCGTCACGCGCGCTGAGCGCGTGAGCCAGTCGGTCCCGCATGCGATCGCGTACTCGATGCGAAACGGCGTGCCGTCGATCGCACCCGCCACCGCCCCCGACAGCGCGATGCCCGTTTTTGACTCGTCGAGCCGGCACCATTCGGCCGCCTGCCACGTCTGCACGATCTGCCATGCAACGCAGTGCGTCCGTCGGGCTTCATTCCGTGGCGTCATGTCGGGTCTCCTGTCGTTCGCGCGGAAGGAAGCCGATTTTCGCTCACGGCGCGGATGAACGCACGCGGCTTCGGCGGTGTCGGTCGCGTTCCGGCCGATAGTCAGTATCGGCCCGGCGCACACCGTCGCCCGTGCGCTGCTTTGGTACCATCCGTCGATCGGCAAAAATCGAACCGGAAGATAAAAGGCGCGCTTTCATGGATTTGTTGGCGACGATGCGTATCTACGTCAGGGTCGTGGAGCGCGGCGCTCAACGTGCTGGTGCACGCGCAGCGGCCGCTGCCGCCGCGCGTGCGCGCCGTCGTCGATCTGCTGAAAACGGCGTTCCCGCCGCTGCTGACGAAGCACGACCGGTAGCCGTCACGCCTGCAACGACTTCCCCGGTTCCTTCACGTGCGCGTCGACTTCCATGTGCCGCCCCCTCACCAGGCCTGCCGGTAAATCTCCAGCGCGTCGGCCGCGGTCACCTCGCGCGGATTGTTCACGAGCAGGCGCGTCTGCAGCATTGCGTCCGACGCCATCCTCGGCAGGTCGTCCTCGCCGACGCCGACCTCGCGCAGCGCGCGCGGAATCCCCGTCGCGACGATCAGCCGGTCGATTTCCGCGATCAGCGCATGCGTTTTCGCTTCGTCGCTGCCTGTGGCCGACGGCGCGACGATGGCCGCCAGTTCGGCATACAGCGGCGCGGCGGCCGGCGCGTTGAAGCGCAGCACGTGCGGCAGCACGAGCGCATTCGACAACCCGTGCGGCACGTGGAAGATCCCGCCGACCGGATAGGCCAGCGCGTGTACGGCCGCGACCGGCGCATTCGCGAACGCCTGCCCCGCGAACATCGCGCCGACCAGCATCGCTTCGCGCGCATGCCGATTCTGCCCGTCGTCGCATGCGGCCAGCAGGTTGCGCGACAGCAGCGTCAGCGCGTGCGTGGCCAGCATGTCGGATACCGGATTCTTCAGCCGCGCGGACGTGTACGCCTCGATCGCATGCACCATCGCGTCGATACCGGTGGCGGCCGTCGCCGCGCGCGGCAGGCCAAGCGTGAGTTCCGCGTCGAGAATCGCGACGTCCGCGAACAGGTGCGGCGACACGACGCCCATCTTGCGCGCCTCGCCAACCGTGACGATCGACACGGCCGTAACCTCGGAGCCGGTGCCGGCCGTGGTCGGCATCTGCACGAGCGGCAGCCGCCCGCCGGCGACCTTGTCCACGCCGTACATGTCGGCCAGCGCCTGCCGCCCCGGCGCGAGCACCGCAATCAGCTTCGCGACGTCCATCGACGAGCCGCCGCCCAGGCCGAGCACGATCTCGGCATCGGCCGCGACGGCCCGCTCGGTCGCTTCGAGCACCACGTGCTCGGGCGGATCGGCGATCACGTCGTCGATCACGGTAACCTGCCAGCCGTGCGCGGCGAGGCTCTCCAGCGCGGGCACGAGCACGCCGCTGCGATGCAGGAACGCGTCGGTGACGACGCACAACCGCACGAGCGCCGGAAAGCGTTCGCGCAACAGCGCGCCGAGCCGGCGCGCGGCGCGGAATTCGACGATCTGCGTCGGAACGGTACGGAATTGAAACGGGTTCATCGGGTGCCTCCCGGTGGCGTCGCCGTGCCGGTGTCCGGCTGCACCATGTAGCGGATCACGTCGCGACGATCGAGCAACGGCATGATCGCGCCGACACCGATCCGCTGAAAATGCGGCGTTTCCCGATGCACGTCGAGGCCGTCGGCATCGCTGTAACGCTCGAGGATCACGATGTGGTCGGGGTTTTCCGGCGAACGGAAGTACGCATAGTCGAGGTTTTTCGGCTCGGTGCGCGTGGCCGGCGCGAGTTCGGCAAGCAGTTCGACCACGCGGTCGCCGTTGCCGGGTTTCGCGAAGAAATGCGCGATGACCTGCAGATAGGGTTCATTCATGCTGCGCTCCATGTTCGACACAAGCCCGTCGCGACGGGAGCGCACCCCATCCGCCATGAACCGGATGGATTCAAACGCGATGAGGTGGCACCGTATCAGTGACGCGTCGTCGCATTGTATTGAATCGGCACGGCCTTCGCAGTGCCGCGACCGGGCCGCGGACAGCAGGCCGAATCGCGCAGCACGTTAACGGCGAGCCGGAACCTGGCCGGCCGCCGCGCGCTTGCGCCGCCACCCCGGCTACCAAGGCACCGTCCGCCCCAGATAGTCGAGGTATTCGAGCCCGGGCCGCGCCCGCTTCGCCAGCAGCACGTCGACGAGGCTCGGCACGCTCTCGTCGATGGTCAGGCGCGCATCTGGGCCGCCGAGTTCGGTGCGGACCCAGCCGGGCGCCATCAGCGCCATCGCGCGGCGCGTATCGGCCTGACGCGCCGCGAAGCTGCGCATGAACTGGTTCAGCGCGGCCTTGCTGCCGCGATACACCTCGCGCATCCCGCTGACGTTGTTCGCGACGCTGCCCTGTCCCGACGACATCGCGCCGATCAGCCCGTCGTCGGTCACCAGATCCTGCAGCGTCTCGATCGCACGCATCGGCGCGAGCGCATTCGTGATCATCACGCGCACGAATTCGTCGGTCGTCACTTCGCCGATCGTTTCATTCGGATCGTTGGTCGTGCCCGCATTCACGAACAGCATGTCGAAGCGCCGGCCCGACAGACGCTCGCGCAGCGCAGCCAGTTGCGCGGGCTCGCAGATGTCGAGCGTGCCGATCTCGATGCGGCCGTCGAAGCGGTCGGCCAGGTCGTGCAGCTTCGTGCGCCCCGATCCTTCGCGCACGGTACCCGTCACGTTCCAGCCCTTCTTCACGAATGCCTCCGCCATCGCCAGCCCGAGGCCGCGCGACGCCGCAACGAGCAGGATCGTGGGAACGTTTCGTCGATTCGATTCCGTAGATTGCATGGGTTTTTCGCCTTTGCCGTGTTTCGTCATGCGCTCACTATAGGCGTGCACCACGACATGCGCCAGACGCACCGAATGCAATCCATCATTGCACCAGACGCCATGTCAAACCGCATGATGGCGTATCCTGTCCGCATGGAAGACATCGACCTGAACCTCGTCACCGCCCTCGACGTGCTGTTGTCGGAAGGCAGCGTGACCGGCGCCGCGCGCCGGCTGGGCCTGAGCACGTCGGCGATGAGCCGCACGCTCACGCGGCTGCGCATCGCGACCGGCGACCCACTACTCGTGCGCGCCGGGCGCAAGCTCGTGCCGACGCCGCACGCAGCCGCGTTGCGCGACCGCGTGCATGCCGTCGCGAGCGACGCGCGCGCCGTGCTTCGGCCGGCGGCCGCCGACGTCGATCTCGCGACGCTCACGGCCACGTTCACCATCCGGGCGGCCGCATCGTTCATGGAAATGCTGGCCGGCCCGGTCGTCGCCGCCTTGGCCGACGTCGCGCCGCACGTGCGTATTCGCTTCGTCCCGAAGCTCGGCCGCGATCCGCAAGCGCTGCGCGACGGCACCGTCGACCTGGAAATCGGCAAGCGCGGCGACGACGCACCCGAACTGCACACGCGCATGCTCTTTCACGACTGGCACGTCGCGGTGGCGCGCGCCGGGCATCCGCTGTTCGCGTCGGCCCGTATCACGCGCGCGCGCTATGCAGCCTGCCGTCACGTCATTGCGGCCCAGTTCGGCGATTTCGGCGGGCCGGCCGACGGCTCGACCGGCGAGACCGATCCGGGCCTCGCCGTGCACGTCGTCGTGCCGGGCTATCCGGACGCGATGCGTGTCGCGGCCAGCACCGACCTGATCGCGCTGGTGCCGCGCTCGAGCCTCGGCAACGCATGCTCGCCCGGGCTCACCGAAGCCCTCGGGCTATGCAGTTTCGAGATCCCGGTCCGCCTGCCGTCGATCCTGGTGTCCGCGCTGTGGCATCCGCGCATGCACGGCGACCCCGTGCATCGCCGCCTGCGCGACACGGTCATCGCCGTCTGCCAGCGCGCGTATCCGGATGCCCGTCCGCCACGCGCCACGGCGCGCGGCACGGGCGCACGCGCCGCCGGCTGAAGTCGCGCGGCTCAGACCAGCCGACCGCCGCCGTCGATGTGCAGGATTTCGCCATTCATGAAGCGGTTGCCCAGCAGGAACGCGATCGCTTCCCCGACTTCGTCGGCGCGGCCGAGGCGGCCGCCCGGCAACGCCGCGGCGGCGCCCGCGTATGTGGCGCAGGCACCGAGGATCCGCCGTCCGGAAGATCTCGCGAAGCACGAGTATGTCGGTTACGCCCGCGCGGACATCATCGGCAGCGATCTGACCTTCGCGCGGGGCGACGAGAAGGTGGGCGTCGCGGTATGCGGCCGGTGTCGCGTGAACAGTTCGATCGCGCTGCGCGAATGCTTCCTGGCCGGCCACGCGGTCGGCAGCGCACCGGCGTGGCTGGTCCAGGATCTGATCGACGCCGGGCAACTCGTCCGGCTGCTGCCGAAGTGGCACATGCCGTCGCACACGCAGCATCTCGTGTACGCGTCGCGCCGGCATCTGCCGCTGCGGACCCGCACGTTCCTGCAGTTCATGGCGCAGCGCATTCCGGAACTGCCGGGTTCCGCGCCATGGCGACGCCACCCGCGATCGCCACGCAGCCCATGTGCCGATCGCCGGACGCCGATCCGGCTTCCTTTCTGCGCGCCGCCGAATCTCCACCATTGCGGGCCGGCGCGACGGCGCCGGCAGGCCCTTCGGCTAAAATGCCGCACTTTCCACCTTGTCCGGCCCGCTCGCCATGCAACCCGCCTCCTCCGCCCCATCCGCCTCCCACGGCGCCGACGCCGCAGAATCGGCCCGCGACCTCGTCTACGGCCCGAACGACCGGCCGGCGCCGATGGTCGCCTTCGTTGCCGCGCTGCAGCACCTGCTGGCGATCATCGTGCCGATCGTCACACCGGGCCTGCTGATCTGTCAGGCGCTCGGCGTGTCCAGCCGCGATACGACCCTGATCGTGTCGATGTCGCTGGTGATTTCCGGCATCGCCACCTTCGTCCAGTGCAAGCGCTTCGGCCCGCTCGGCGCCGGCCTGCTGATCGTCCAGGGCACCAGCTTCAACTTCGTCGGCCCGCTGATCGCCGGCGGTAGCCTGATGGTCAAGCAGGGCACGCCGGTCGAGACCGTGATGGCCGCGATCTTCGGCGTCGTGATCGCGGGGTCGTTCGTCGAGATGGGCGTGTCGCGCATCCTGCCGTTCGTGAAGCGCCTGATCACCCCGCTCGTCACCGGCATCGTCGTGCTGCTGATCGGCCTCACGCTGATCAAGGTCGGCCTCATCAGCATGGGCGGCGGCTACGGTGCGATGGCCAAGGGCACGTTCGCGAGCGCGGAGAACCTCACGCTGTCGGGCCTCGTGCTCGGCACGATCATCCTGCTGAACCGCGTGCCGGTCGTCTGGGTGCGCAGCACCGCGCTCGTCATCGCGCTCGCGATCGGCTACTGCGCGGCCGCGTTCCTCGGTCGCCTCGACTTCACCGGCATGCACCAGGCCGCGCTGTTCCAGGTGCCGACGCCGCTGCACTTCGGCATCGGCTTCTCGTGGGCGCTGTTCGTACCGATGCTGATCATCTATCTCGTCACGTCGCTCGAAGCGATCGGCGACGTGACGGCCACCAGCAAGATCTCGAACGAGCCGGTCGAAGGGCCGGTGTGGATGCAGCGCATCAAGGGCGGCGTGCTCGTCAACGGGGCGAATTCGCTGCTGGCCGGCGTGTTCAATACGTTCCCGAGCTCGGTATTCGCGCAGAACAACGGCGTGATCCAGATCACCGGCGTCGCGAGCCGCCACGTCGGTATCTGGATCGCGGGCATGCTGGTGGTGCTCGGCCTGTTCCCGGTCGTCGCCGGCGTGCTGCAGGCCGTGCCCGAGCCCGTGCTCGGCGGCGCGGCGATGGTGATGTTCGGGGCGGTGGCCGCGTCGGGCATCAATATCCTCGCGGGCGTCCACCTCGATCGTCGCGCGCTGCTCATCATCGCGGTGTCGCTCGCGCTCGGCCTCGGCGTGTCGCAGGTGCCGGACATTCTGAACAGCCTGCCGCATGCACTGAAGAACGTGCTGGAATCGGGCGTGGCGACGGGCGGTATCTGCGCGCTCGTGATGAACTGGTTCCTGCCGGAAAAGAAGTAAAGGCGATCGCGGTGCGGACCGCATGACGACGTGGCGCGCGGGACGGGCCGGGCCGGTCGTCGTGCCAAACGGCATCGGCAGTCCGGCGCACGGCCCCGCCGCCGGCCTTGTGCATTGGACGTGCACGTAGCGTACCGACCGCGCATCGGCGGCAATCAATCGTCAAACCGCGTCAGGCCGCCTTGGCCGATCGATTTGTGCTGGTTAGAATCGCGGCATGCCCCAAACCCTCGCGCCCGACCAAGCCCCCGAAACGACTGCCGTTCCGATCAAGGAACGCGCGACCGTCGTCTGCTATCGAGACGCGCGCGTGTTGCTCGTCACGCGTGCCGCGTCGCGCTGGGCCCTTCCCGGCGGCACGATCAAGCGCGGGGAAACACCGCTCGAAGCCGCGCATCGCGAATTGTGCGAAGAAACCGGCATGACCGGCCAGGATCTGGTGTACTCGATGCAGTTCACCGGGCTCGCGAAGATCCATCACGTGTTCTTCGCGGAAGTCGGGCCGGACCAGACGCCGCAAGCGAGCAACGAGATCGAGAAATGCAAGTGGTTTCCGATCGACAGTGTCGACCGTCTGCGCGCGAGTATTCCGACGAAGCGAATCGTCGAACTCGTCTACAACCACGAAATCCGCAAGACGTAACGCGCCCCGAGCCGTCGGCCGGCTCGAGTCGATTGTCGTGAATCAGCGGCGCGCGAACGCTCAATGCGCGCGCTTTCTTCGCAGTTCGCGTGTGGAATAGACGACGAGGAAGATGCCCAGCATCGCGGCGCCTGACGCCATGAAGTCGTTTGCGCTGCCCGAGCTGCGCAGCGCCGCCGGGAAAATACCCAGACTCAATCCTGCACCAGCAAGAAGCAATCCTGCTGCCACACCCCAGATCGGTCCGACGGTCTTGTCGATTTTGTTTTGCATACAGCACCCTTCTACGGTCATGACCTGGCCAGCATCGGTACCGCACCCCTGACCAGCCATTCCACTATAGCCGGGAAAAAAATCACTGCGTTTCAGTGCTTTTACCGATCAAGTTTTTCCAATCTCGACCGTGAGCACGGTTTGGATCGCGCAACTGCTTCGCGTTCAACCCGGTGCAGCCGATGGGGAGCGGTGACAGCCATCGTCCTTCCCGCGCAGTCGAGCCGCCGCGTCGTGAGTTGCCGGCGCGCCAATGGCGCGGTGACGACGCCGGCAACCTCGTCTCATTGAAGCGGCGGATTTGCCAGACCGCCCAGCGCGGTTCGCGCCTGTTGGACCCGCGCAAGCACGCCGGGATCATTGGGGACATCGAGCCTTGTCCCGCGCGCGTCGCCCGACGATGCCGACCTGAACAGGTTTTCCTCCCAGTCACAGATCGCATAGACGCTGTCGCGAATCGATGTATCAAAATCGACCGGATTGGTCGGCTGACCGAGCGCCGGCAGCCCTATTCGACCCAACAGCGCGGAAACATTGGCGACGACGGTCCTTCTCGTTTGGCCAATGACATGGTTGTCCGCAATATTCTTCATGATCCAGTTGTACGGAACGTAGTGCTTCAGCGAGCCGTTGTTGTCCCCATCCGTCTTGCTGTAACGAGGGTTGCTCACCGGGCGGTCGATGACGACATTACCGATCGTCTCATCAAGCCAGTTTTGCGCCTGATCGTCATAGCGAATCCGACGATTGAAAGCGATCCGGTTGTCGCAACGCGGAACTCGAAGCCGTCCGAACACCATCGCTGACTGCTACGCACGACGGCCACCTTGCCACCTTGCCACCGTGGCGACGTCGGGGTCGAGGCCGAGCGGGACGATATTGCACAACAGTCCCACGCCCGGCGATGCCCGTGGCCGGGAGAATCGCCGATGACCCGGCGAATTTCCTCGACTGCGGCCGCGTCGTCGGCCTCGATTGACGGTCATCACGCGACGTCACCGGACGTGACAGTCGCGCCGGAGAAGGTTGGATATTGCACCGCGGCCCGATCTTTCCGAGCCAAAACAGGAGCACCGATGGGCGATCCCACCGCAAATTCCCGGATCAGGTGCGAACCACCGTTCGTTCGCTCGCGCGCGAGACGCAAGTGCGCGCGCAGCTCGAAAGAGGCGGCGCAGAACCCGGAGACCGTCTGTCATTCGTCGCGGCGGATCTCCTCGCCGACGACGGCTGGCAACAGGCAACCGCCGGCTGCGCCTACGTCGTGCATGGCGCGTCGCCCACGCCGACCGGCACGCAGACGAGCGAAGACGATTGGGCCAAGCCCGCCGTGGCAGGCACGCTGCGCGTGCTGCGTGCTGCGTGCGGCGCTTGACGCCGGCGTCAAGCGTGTCGTGCTGATCTCCGCTTTCGGCGCGATCTGCGCCGGACACGGGCCGATGAGCCGCCCGTTCGACGAGACCGACTGGAGCAACCTGGCGACCGCCGACGTCTGGCCTTATCAGAAGTCGAAGACGTTGTCGGAACGCACGGCGTGGGATTTCGTCGCGCGAGAAGGACGCGGCATGCAACTGTCCGCGATCAATCCGGTGACGGTTCTCGGGCCCGTGCTCGGCGACGACTATTCGCACTCCATCCGCCTGATCCGGGGCATGCTGGACGGCCAGCCTGGCAATCCGCGAATCACACCTATCCGCGCCCGATCGCGGGCGCTGCGAGCAGCGCCTGGGCGGTGCGCGTCGCCATCGGGTCGTCGGATTTGTACGCCGCCGCGTAGGCATAGGTACGCCACGATGCATCGCCAAGCGCGTAACGACATACAGCCGCGAGCGCCATGCCGCGCGACGACAGCGTGCCATCGCGCTCCACCCGGCGCAATTCGCTCAGCGCCTCGCCCCAGGCGCGTGCACGCACATGCCACCAAGCCAGCACCTCGCGCATTTCGCCGTTCCCGGGACGCAGCACCGCCATCGCATCGAGCAGGTCCTGAACGTCCGAAAACGTATCCAGCGCCGCGCCGGCCCACAGCACGTCCATCATCCCCGTAACGATCACGTTGTCGCTCAACGTCTCGATCATGTTCTTCTCCAGGCTTTTTCAGCCAATCGCCACCGACGAACGCATATTTGCGCCCGCTCGCGCATTCAGCGCGTTTCACTTGCCGCTCGCGAGCGCCTTCGCCTCGGCCGCGATGCCCACGAGCGACAGCTGATCGCGTACCTGATCGATGAAAATCGCCGCCATCAGGGCGAGCATCAGGATCGTGAGCGCGCCTTTCACGGGCTGCGCCAGCGACGGCAGATCGAGCTTTTGCGACACCTTTCCGGTAAAGCCGAAGCCGATATCGATCAGCAGCAGCATCAGCATCATCGGCGTGGCGAGCTTCGCCACCGTTTCCATCAGCGAGTCGGTCTTCAGCAGCACGAACGATTCGAGTACCGCCCCCCCGGCCGGCGTGAGGTTCGCAAGCGGCCACCAGGTATACGATTCGTAGATCGCGCCGAGCAGGAACGTCATGCCGCCCAGACACCAGAACGCCGCGATCGCGAACTGGCTCAGGAGCGTGGAAGTCAGCGACGTCTGCTGCCCCTGGCTCGAGTTCTGCATCTGCAGTTGATTGAAACCGGTCAGATCGTCGACGTACGTGCCGACGCTTTCGGCGGCCCAGAACACCGTCGACGCCGCGAAGCCAAGGCCGACGCCGATCAGCGCCTCCTTCAACCCGATGCCCACGAGGATCATCGCCTCCCCCTGCTCGAGCAGGCCGCGTTGCCCGTAGGCGATGAAGCTGCCCCACAGCAGCGCCAGCGCGGTGCGCACGCGGCCTTGCACGACGTTGTCGGACGTCGGCGGAAAAATCATCATCAGGACCATCAATCGTTCGCTGCAAAGGCCCAGCACGATCAGAAACCTGACCAGTTGGTGGCTCGATTCGATCGATGCGAATGTAATCTCGCTCATTTCAGTCGCCTGTCGTTCAATGGATGCCGGCTGGCGAGCGCGCTCGCCGCTTCAAAACGCCGGGTTGGGTCGGCGGCTCTCCGATGTTTCCTCGTCCTGCGCGTCCTCGATCGCGAGCTCGATGGCCTTGACGAGCGTGTCGCGCCGCTTGCCGTAGATGTCGATGCGGGCACGGTTGCGCAGGATCTCCGTGCGCAGCGTCCCGATCTGCGCCTCCTTCGCCGCCAGCGCCTGCCCGGCCTGCGCCGCCCGGGCCTCGAGCATCGCGTGCTGCTCGGCCGCGTGCGCCCGGAATTCGCGCAGCTTCAGATACTCGTCGGCCCGGAAGGAAACGCCGCCGAGCATCGCGTCGATCTTGCCATCGTGCGCGGCGAGCCCGGCCGCATGCGCGCGCACCGCCGCGCGGCTTTCCTCCAACGCGTCCATGAGCCCCTGCAGCTCGCCGCGCAAACCGCCCAGCGCCGCATTGAGCTTGCGATCGAGCTGACGGCGACGCGCGAGCACGCGCTCGAACGCGGCAACGCGGCGGTCTTTCATCGCTTGCCTCCGGCGTCAGGACTGCACGATCTCGTCGAGGGCCGCGAGCGTGTCGCCCGGGTCGACGAGCAGATCGGTCGGTTGGCCGAGGAAAGCCCGAATCGCGTCGATCTTCGCAATGGCTTCGTCGGCCAGCGCATCGGTGCCGCTCTGATACTCGCCCACCTGCAGCAGCAGTTCGACCTCCTTGTGCTTGGCCATCAGCCGCCGCACGTGCCCCGCCGCCGCCACGTGCTCGCGCGGCACCACCTGCGTCATCACGCGCGACAGACTGCCGAGCACGTCGATCGCCGGATAGCGGTTCTGTGCCGCAATCTCGCGCGAAAGAATCATGTGGCCGTCGAGAATGCCCCGTACTTCCTCGGCGATCGGGTCGCCGCCCGATTCGTCCTCGGCCAGCACGGTATAAAGGGCGGTGATCGAGCCGTGCTCCGAGCGGCCCGCGCGCTCCAGCAGCCGCGGCAGCTCCGCGAAGATCGACGGTGGAAAGCCGCGCCGCGTCGGCGGCTCGCCCATCGCCAGGCCGATTTCGCGCTGCGCGCGCGCAAAGCGCGTCAGCGAATCCATCATCAGCAGCACACGCATGCCGCGGTCGCGGAAGTATTCGGCCACCGCCGTTGCCGCGTAGGCTGCCTTCGCGCGCTCGATCGACGAGCGATCCGACGTCGCGCAGACGACGACCGAGCGGGCCATTCCGTCGGGCCCGAGAATGTGCTCGCAGAATTCGCGCACTTCGCGGCCGCGTTCCCCGATCAGCGCGATGACGTTGACGTCGCAGCGCGCCCCGCGCGCGAACATGCCCATCAACGTACTCTTGCCGACGCCAGCCGGCGCGAAGATGCCCATGCGCTGGCCCTCGGCCAGCGTCATCATGCCGTCGACGACGCGCACGCCCGTCGGCATCGGGGTATCGACGACGGGCCGCGACATCGGATCGGGCGGATCGGCGATGACGGGCTGCCACTCGTCGCATTCGAGCGGCCCCTTGCCGTCGATCGGCTCGCCCAGGCTGTCGATCACGCGGCCGAGCAGGCGGGGGCCGATGCGCAGCGAAAGCGGACGCCGGAGTCCCACCACGCGTGTCGCGCGCGACACGCTGCCGAGCCTGCCGAACGGCGAGAGCAGCGCGACGTCGCGCGAGAAGCCGACCACCTCGGCACGCTGCAGCAACGCGCCGTCGGGCGAGCGCAGCTCGCACAGCTCGCCGAGCGTCGCGTCGAGCCCCGATACGCGTACGAGCGTGCCGATCACTTCCTGCACCTTGCCGCATGCCGCGGGTTGTGCGCGGGCGCGCAGTTCGCGCTCCATCGCATCCATCAGCGCCGAAAAGCCGCGTACGGCCCGTGGCTGCGCGATGCGCACCCCGCTCGCTTCGTCGGTTCCGAAATCGTCCGCGCTGTCGATCATGGCGCTCCCTTCCTTGTCATGTCTTCTTCCGTGTGCCGCTCGAAGGCCGGTTCAAATGGACATCGCGTCGGCGTCGGCATACGCGGCATCGGCCCAACGCTCGTCGCGTGGGTCGCCCGCCGTTTGCAGGGCCGCGGCATCGTCTTGCCAACCTGCTTCGTCGCCGATGTCGTCGTCGCCATCGCCGCCGTCGTCCGCGTGCGCATCCGGGTCCGCCAGGCCGTCGCCGGCTGCGACGGCGTACTCGCCGATCGGCACCTCGGCGTTGCCCGCGACACAAGCCTGCGCGTCGACGGCTTGTGCGTCGTCGCCGGGCCGCGCATCCGGCGCCTCGCGCCAGCAGTCCTCATCCACGCTTCGCACCGCGCGCGCCAGGGCGCCGCGCATCGCCGCCAAGTGCAGCGACAAGCTCGCGTCGATCGCGCCCAGGTCGGTTTCGGCGACGCATGCGCCGGGCGCAAGCGTCGCGTCGGCCGCCACGCACAGCCGCACGGAGCGCCCTGCCTCGCGCCACGCCGCGGCCGCTTCGTCGAAGGCCGCGCTCGCCGCGGCCAGATCCGACGGATGAACACGCAGATGAACGGGGCTGCCGTCGGCGACGATCCGCTCGACCGTCGCGGCCGCGCGCGCGAAAAGCGCCTTGGGATCCACCGACGCGACGATCTGCTCGACCGCCAGCGTCACCAGCCCGGCCAGCCGGTCCTGCTGCCCGGGCGCGAGCCGGCAGGCTTCGGCGTGCGCGGCCGCCGCGCGTTCGTGCCAATCGGTCAGCCCCCGCCGCAAACCGTCGTCGTAGCCCCGCTCGGCCGCTTGCGCGAACTCGCGCAGGGCACGCTCGACGAGCTCGTCCGCGCGGGCGCGGGCTTCGTCGAGCAGCATGCGGGCCTGGGCGCGTGCCGCGTCCAGCGCCTCGTCGCACTGCCGGCGCATCTCGGCGTACGCCGCATCGATCTCGACGATCGCCGCGACGCGTTCATGGCGCAGGACGTCGCCTTCGACGCCCACGCCGAGGTCCGTGCCTTCGGCCTGCGGATTGCGTAACCAGATCACCATGACCCCTCCGGAAACAAGTCGGGCAGTTGCGAGACGATCGAAAGGCTCGGGCTCGCGCCTTCCGAAGACGGTCGTGACAGCGGCAACGAAGGGGACGGCAACGCACCCCCGTCGTCGCGCGCCGGCATGGCCAACCGCAGGATCGCGAGCGGACTACCCGGCGCCCATCGGCAGTCGTGCTCGAACAGCCGAAAACCCAGCCACGCGAGGGCATCGCCATCGGCCGCGTCGAGCGGCGCTTGCATGACCGATGCCGCGTGGCGTGCGCGCGCGGCGAGCGAGCGCGCATCGCCGGCAAGCTCGCGTCCGCGCGCGAAGAGCAGATTGACGCCGCGCCCCCCGATCCAGCCCGTCAACTTCTCGCGACGCGGCCGGTCGATCCAGGCGCGCAATGGCTCCGCCTGCTCCACGAGCGCGCGCAAGCGGAACACGGTCAGACAATCGTGCGCCGGCAGCAAGGCAAGCGCCGTTTCCGGCGCGTTGAACGCGGCAAGCGGCGGCGCGGGCATGCCCCATTCGTCGAGCAGCGCATCGGCAAGCGCCTCGGCCTGCGCGGGGCTGCATGCGCCGAGCCGGTCCGCACAGGGCACGCGTGCGAGGCACGTCGGATGCATCCAGTCGAACAGCGTACGCCGGCGCCGATGGTAGGCGGCCAGTCTCGCCGCCACGGCCGCCGGCGTCTCGCCGTTCGGGGCGGCAACGCTGTCGGCGGCTGCGTCGTATGCATCGGCTGCGTCGTATGCGCTCATCATCTGCTCACCGTGCTTGCCATGCCGGCCATGCGATCGTTCGGATCGAAGGTCATGCCGGCGCTTTCGCCGCACGCCCAGCCCGGCGCGCGAGCAGGCCCGCAAGTCCGCCGCCGCCCTTGAGCAGGTTGCCGCGCAAGAACGCGAAGCCGCCGGCGATCATCAACAGCAGCACGCCGAGCGCGCCGCCCGCATAGACCACCCAGCCGTCCTGCCGGTGCGGGTGGGCAGGTGGATCGAGCGCATCGGCCGGCACGCTCGTCACGCTGACCTGATCGTAGGTCAGCCCCTCTATGCTGTGCACGACCAGGTTCTTGATCGCCGGCGTCATCCGCTCGAGATTCGCGTCGGGCCGGTACTTGATGAAGACCGATGCGGACGACGGCTTGACCGACTGTGCGAGCGGGTCGTTGTTCGGCAGCACGATCTGCACGCGCGCCACGACCACGCCGTCGATCTTCGACAACGTGTCATCGAGTTCCTGCGACAAACCGTAAATGAAGCGCACGCGCTCCTCGGTCGGCGTGGAAACGAGCCCGTCCTTCTTGAACAGCGAGCCGAGGTCGTCGAATTTCTTGCGCGGCAGGCCGCGTGCGCGCAGCACTTCCACGGCATGCACGATCTGCTTTTCGTCGACGCTGACCGACCAGGTCTTGCCGCCATCGGGCGTGCTCTTTTGCGCGTCGACGCCGGACATCAGCAGCGCGGCCGCCATTTCGTTGCAGTCGCTTTCGGTCAATTGCCCGTAGAGCTCCTGCTTGCAGGCTGCAAGCGACAGCACGAGCGCCGCCACCGCGACGAGCCGCCATGCGGCGGGCAGCTTCGAAGGCATGAGGTTCGGTTTCATCAGTTGCTCCGAGAAACCCCGTCCTTCAGAACGGGGAGGAAAGGATTGCTGTTGACAGACAGCTTTTTCCACGGGGTAGGATCACCGACATGATCCTTGTCTACCGCTACCGCGTGAAGTCGCTCAACGGACTGCTCAACAAACAGAGCCGCGCGGTGAATTACGTATGGAACTTCTGCAATGACACGCAGAAGCACGCGCTCAAGTGGAGCAAGAAGTGGCCGACGGGATTCGACTTGAATGTGCTCACCACTGGTAGCAGTAAGGAACTTGGCATTCACTCCGGCACGGTTAACGCAACGTGCGAGCAATATGCGAAGTCGCGCAGCCAGCGTCGTCGCCCCTACCTGCGCTATCGCGGCAGGAAATCGCTTGGCTGGGTGCCGCTGAAGGGACGTGACCTGAAGCGCGAGGGCGACGCGTTTCGCTTTGCCGGCAACACGTTTCGCGTGTTCAACAGCCGACCGCTTCCCGAAGACAAGATCAAGGACGGGACCAACTTTGCGCAGGATGCACGCGGCAACTGGTTTCTCAACATCGTGATCGAGATGCCCGATGTGCAGGCCCGCCCGATCCGTTCCGGTGTGGGCATCGATCTCGGCTTGAAAGACTTCGCCACACTTTCGACCGGCGAGAAGCTGCCTAACGATCGGTTCGGTCGATGCGCGGCCGAGAAACTCGCGAAAGCGCAACGGGCGCGAAAGCACAAGCGGCATATCGCGAAGCTGCACGCCAAGGTCGCGAATGCGCGTGCCGATTTCCAGCATAAGCTCGCGCTCGATCTGGTGCGGCGTTTCGATTACATCGCGGTCGGCAACGTGTCGGCCGCAAAGCTCGCCAGAACCAGGATGGCGAAGAGCGTCTACGACGCATCCTGGTCGTCCTTCCGAAACAAGCTCCGCTACAAAGCGATCGCGCACGGAGTCACGTTCGAGGAAGTGGACGAAAGCGGTTCTACCCAGTCCTGTTCGTCGTGCGGGTCGAAAGACAGCACGACGCGGCCGAAAGGTATCGCGGGACTGCGAGTAAGAGAATGGGCCTGTAGTGACTGCGGTGTCGAGCATGATCGAGATACCAACGCTGCGTTGAACATTCTCCGATGCGGACGTGCATCGCCAGGTGTGGGAATCCTCTCCCTTTAGGGAGACGAGGACGTCAAGTCACTGGTTCTTCATGAGCGTCTGCACGGCGTCCTTCGACGACTGCACGGTTGCCATCTTCACCTGCAGATCGGCATTCAGGCTTGCGATCTCGAGCTGGATGGTCATGTCGGCGGCGGCAAGGCGCTCCATCGACAGCGCGCTCATGTGCTGAGTCATATAGAGCACGTCGTTCGGCACTTGCCGGTAGTAGTCCGCCTGCTCCTCGACTGCTTTCGTCACGAGGTCCGCGCGCTCGGTCGGGTGGACGGCTGCCGCATGCTGGCGCTCCGAAGCCATCATCGCCTGGAATTTGTCGACGAGCGGCTGCGATACCGCGTCCGCATTCGGCGCCGCGGGCGTCGTGCCGGTGACGCGCGCCAGTTCGTACTGGAGTTGCGATGCAGTCGTGATGCTCATTTCGTTTCTCCTGGTAGGGGCAACAGGCTCAGACGCGCATGTACTGCATCGTCAGCAGCATGTCGCTGGATGAGGACGACGGCGTCGCGACCGCTTCGTCGTCTTCGGCATGCGCTCCGTTCTCGAACGCGAGCGCGGAATCCGGCGCAACGAAGCGGCCCGTGCGCTTCGCGGTCGCGACCGCCTGCTTCAGCTCCTCGCTCGCAAGCAGAACCTTCGCGAGCCGTTCGACCTCTTCGTTGCCGCCTTCCTCCAGCAGGTGTCGGGCCTCCTCCTGCCAACCGAACTCCTGGCGGGCCTTCAGGCACTGCAGCAACATTCCCTTGCTGGCCGGCAGGCAGACCGAGCGCTCGACCAGATCGCGAAAGAGCCGTTCGGCCTCGCTCCATTCCTCGCGCACCAAATGCAGCCAGCCGTCGAAAAACGCGAATTCGGCGGAATCCGGGCGCAACAGATGCAGTACTTCGACGAGGTGCTCGAGATCGTCGATATCGACTTGCTCCGGCGTGCCCGCGCGGGCCATTGCCACCCTGACCAGGTCGACGATCGCGCCGACGACTCCCGATGGGCACTGCGGCCGATCCTTCAGAACGTCCATCCTTTCCCCCAAGGAAATCAGATTCGATCCGATGGGCCACACCCGATGAGGCGTGGCCTTCCGTTGACGCTAAGTTACGCAACGCGATGGGCGCGCCACCTGCCGGGCACGAAGTCGCACAACGAATTGCGAAGCGCCGCATGCGATGGGCGCCGGTCGGTGCCGCTGCCGCGAACGTCTGCGCTCGTGCCCGCCGCCACGCGGGTTGCCTTGCTCATGCGGCCTGCGCCCGAGCGACGCGCCGTCGCGCCGCCTCGCTTCGCAGCCCTCGTCCTTGCTTCGCATCGCCATCGCGCCGGATACCGCGGCGCCGCTAACGTTGCATCGGGCCGCCCCATCCCGGGTGCGCGCCTGCGACAAGCGAAGGACAGCGGTCATGAGCGACGAGAAAACCGAAGAGCCCACAGACAAGAAGCTGGACAAAGTCCGCGAGGAAGGCCAGGTCGCGAAGAGCTCCGACCTCGTCGAAGTCGCGTCGCTCGGCTCGATCGTGCTCGTGCTGACGGCGGGCCAGCATTACCTGGCCGATACGCTGCGCGCGATCGTCAAGGAGGCGGTCGATTTCACCCACGGCGAGCGCGAGTTGCAGGACCTCTGGACCGTCCTCGTTCATATCGGCCTGCAGGCGCTCGGCCTGCTGTGCGGGATCGCGGCCGTTGCGCTCGTCGCCGCCATCATCGCGCTCGCCCCCCAGACGGGGCTCAAGTTTTCGCTGAAAGCCGTCATGCCGAAGCTTGCGTCGGTCAGCCCCGGCTCCGGCTTTCAGCGCATCTTCTCGATGAACTCGGCCATCGACCTCGCGAAGATGGTCGGCAAGGCCGCGGTTCTCGCCGCCGTCATGTGGCAGACGATCAAAAGCGCGATGCCCGTGGTGGCGAGCGCGCTCGATCAGTCGGTACCGCAGTTGATTGGCGTGCTGTGGTCCGTGCTCATGCATGTGGTCGCGGTCGCGCTCGGCGTGTTCGTCGTCATTGGCGCGTTCGACTACAAGCTGCAGAAGTGGCTCTTCATCCGCAAGAACCGGATGTCGAAAGACGAGGTGAAGCGCGAGCACAAGGAGAGCGAAGGCAACCCCGAACTCAAGGGCGAGCGCAAGCGCATGGCCAGGGAGATGTCGCAGGAAGGCCCGAAAGGCGGTGTCGCGCGCGCGAACGTCGTCGTGGTCAACCCGGTTCACTACGCGGTCGCGCTGCGCTACGACCCGGCGGAGTTTCCGCTGCCCGTCGTCCTCGCCAAGGGCCTCGACGAGCAGGCGCTGCGGCTGCGCCAGCAGGCGATGCACGCGCGCGTGCCCATCGTCGCGAACCCGCCCGTCGCGCGCATGCTGCACAAGGTGCCGCTCAATCAGCCGATTCCCGAAGAACTGTTCGAAGTCGTCGCCGCGATTCTTCGCTGGGTGGACGGCCTCGCGCCTCAAACCGCCACCACGGAGTAGTGGACATGTTCAAGACCATGAAACTGCCCGGCATCGGCGAGGCCGGCATCGCCGTCCTGCTGATCGCGATCGTCTCGCTGATGATCCTGCCGCTGCCCCCCGCCATCATCGACGGGCTGCTCGCGATCAACATCATGATCAGCATCACGCTACTCATGGTGACGATGTACGTGGGCCATATCGCCACGCTCTCGGCGTTCCCGTCCGTGCTGCTCTTCACGACGCTTTTCCGGCTCTCGCTGAATATCGCGTCGACGAAGTCGATCCTGCTGCATGCCGATGCCGGCGAAATCATCGAAAGCTTCGGCCAGCTCGTCGTGGGCGGCAATCTCGTCGTCGGCCTCGTCGTGTTCGTCATCATCTCCGTCGTGCAGTTCATCGTGATCGCCAAGGGCTCGGAGCGCGTCGCCGAAGTGGGGGCCCGTTTCACGCTCGATGCGCTGCCCGGCAAACAGATGAGCATCGACGCCGACTTGCGCGCGAACATCCTGACGCCGGACGAGGCCCGCAGGAAACGCGCGAGGCTCGCCATCGAAAGCCAATTGCATGGCGGCATGGACGGCGCGATGAAGTTCGTGAAAGGCGATGCGATCGCCGGCCTCATGATCACGATGATCAACATCGTCGCGGGCATCGCCGTGGGCGTCGCCTATCACGGCATGTCGGCCGGCGAGGCGGCCAACCGCTTCTCGGTCCTCTCGATCGGCGACGCCATGGTCTCGCAGATTCCCTCGCTGCTGATCTCGGTGGCCGCGGGCGTCATGATTACGCGCGTGGACGAAGGCGGCGACCATGGAAATTCCTCCCTCGGCGAAGACATCAGGCGCCAGTTCACGAGCAGCTCGCGCGCGCTGTACTTCGCCGCGCTGCTGCTCCTCGGCTTCGCCGCCGTGCCCGGTTTTCCGGCGGCGCTCTTCGCGCTGCTCGCCGGGCTGCTCGGCTTCGTCGGCTACCGTCTGCAGAAAAAGCAGGACGGTCCGGCCAAAGGCGCCGGCAAGCCCGTAGGGGCACTGCAGCGCGCCGGTGCCAAGGGTGACGCGCCCTCGATCCTGCCGCGCCCGCCGCAGTTCACCTGCCCGCTCGGCGTGCGCCTCGCAGCCGATGTCAGCGCGCGTCTCGCGGCCGATGCCCTTGACCGTGCGTTCGACGCACAGCGCCATGCGCTGCAATCGGAAGTCGGCCTGCCGTTCCCCGGCATCATGATGTGGTCCGACGGCACACTGCCCGAAGACAGTTACGAAGTGCTCATCTTCGACGTGCCGCAAGGACGCACCACGCTCGCCGAAACGCGCGCGGTACACGCGGCGGCCGACGGCGGCGCCGCGGACGCGCCTGCCGCCGCCGCGACACCGGAAGCATTGATTGCACGCCACACGATCGACCTGCTGCGGCGCAATGCTCATCTCTTTCTCGGCATTCAGGAAGCACAGTGGATGCTCGATCAGCTCAACGAGGACTACCCTGGACTCGTCGCGGAAGTACAAAAGGCACTGCCGCTGCAGAAGATGGCGGACGTGCTGCGCCGGCTGCTGGAGGAAGGCGTGCCCGTGCGCAATATCCGCAGCATCACCGAAAGCCTGATCGTCTGGGGACCGAAGGAGAAGGACATGCTGATGTTGACCGAATACATCCGCATGGAGCTCGGCCGGCTCATCGCCTATCGCGCGACGGGCGGCGTGCGGGATTTGCCCGTCGTACTCGTCGACGTTCAGGTCGAGCAGCACATCCGGCAGTCGATCAAACAGACCCCCACGGGCAACTTCCTCGCGCTGCCGCCCGACGAAATCGCCCAGCTCGTCGGCAAGATCGCCGACATCGTCGGCGATACGCCGCGCCAGCCGCTGGCGCTCGTCGCCTCGATGGATATCCGGCGCTACATCAAGCGCATGATCGAGGCACCGCTGCCCTGGCTGCCCGTGTATTCGTACCAGGAGCTCGGCGCGTATGTCGATCTCCAGCCCGTCGGCCGCCTGGCGATGTGATCGAGCGAGCCGCGCCATGCACTCCTCCGCCCTTCATCGCGCCCGCGTCATCGCGGCGCCGGCCACGCACACCGATCCCGCACCCGAGATGCCGGCCGCGCAGTTGAGCCGCCAGGCCGCCCTTTTTCAGCGCCTGCGCGAAGGCGTGCGCGAAGGCGCCTCGGAAACGCCCGGCGACGAGCAGCCATGCGCCGCACCGGCCGCGCCTCCCTTCGCCGAGCAAGCCGCCCCGCTCTACCCGGTCGCCGGGTTCGCCGCGGACGAACATCGCGACGATGCCGGCAGCGGCGAGCGCGACGACGACGCACAGGCCGGCTCCGGCGACGAACGCGATGACGCTGCCGCGCACGCTCCATCGGCAGCGCAGGTGCCGGCTCCGGTACCTGCGACGATTCATCCGCCCATGCATTCGACGATGCGCGTACCGGTGCATTCGGCCATGCATGCGCTCATGCATGTGCCGGCCTATTCGACGATGCCCGCGCCGACGTCGATGCCGGCGCGCGGCGCGGCGCCGCCGTCACCGCCGAGGCCGCCCAACGCCCGGCCATCGACGGCTGCGCCGGACACGCCGCGCGTACAAGCCGCGCGCGGGCCGCAGCGCCCCGGAACAGGCGGCCCGCACGCCGTGGTCGCCGTGCGGGCACCGGCGCGCACGGGCCAGGAAATGAACCGGTTCGTCGATTCGATCGTCGCCGAGGTGTCGGACTTCTGCGCCAATCCGATCGTGTTCGAAAGCGGCGACTGGCAGATCACGATTCCCGTCGATCCCGCGCTGCTGCCAGGCTGCACGTTGAGCCTCGCGCTTTCGCATTTCCAATTGACGCTTCGCTTCGACACCACGGACGCACGCTCGCGCGAACTAATCTCACAACATGCAGCGACGTTGCGCGCCAGCCTCGAAGAAGTGATGCAAAACCGCTTCGACGGCGCGCGCAGCGTCGAGATCATCGTCACGTAAAACCAATATGGACACCACACGAACGCTACTGACGGACCACGTTGCGGCGGGCGCCCAAGCGCCGGCGGCGGCCGTCTTGCTCGATCCCGCGCGGCTGCCCGCGCTTGCGGCCGCCACCGCGCGCCAGCATCGGCTCGCCGTCGACGCGCGCCTGAGCGCACTGCTCGCTCACGCACTCGGCGTCTCCGCCTTCAGCGTCGGTGCGCACGATTTCGTCGAGCCGGAGCGCGCCGCCGTCGTGCGCGTGCGCTGGGGCATGGAGACGGCCTCGGTACGCATCGACGTCGGACAGCACACGGGGCTCGCGAGCGTCGTCGCGTCGGACGAGCCCGTCAACGAGCGCTTGCGCCATGCCGTGTGCGCCATCCTGCTCGATCCGCTGCGGCGCGCGCTGCAAGCGCTCGGCTTCGACGGCGTGGAAGTCGTCTCGCTCGAACGTGCCGCGCGTCAGCCGCCGAGCGCGCCTTGCTGCGCGCTCTCGCTGCGCGTCGGCGATACCCGCTTCGATGCGGTTATCGAGCACATCGACAGCGGCTGGCTCGACGCGCTCGAAACGCTCGTGGCCCGGCAATGCACGCCGTTCGCCACCCACGTCAGCGAGATCGCCGTACCGGGCCGGCTGCAGATCGGCGAGAAAACGATGAACGTGACGACGCTCGATTCGCTGCGCGCGGGCGACGTCATCTTGCGTGCCGTACCCGAAGCCACCCGCGCGCTCTTCGCGAGCGAGCGGTCGTCCGCCCCGATGCAAGTCGTCTGGGGCCGCTACGGGACGCGGCAGCTGCGCGCCGTGGCAGACGTCACCCACCACCTGATGACCTTGAGCGAGGACCCCACCATGAGCCACGAGACGCAGTTCAACGCGCCGCTTACCGATTCGATCGACACGCCCGTCGAAATCAGCCAGCTGGACCTGCCGCTGAAGCTGGAGATCGACACGGTTTCGATGCCGGTCGCGCAGCTCTCGGCGCTGCGCGCGGGCTATGTGCTCGAGCTTCCCACCGCGCTGCCCGATGCGCGCGTGCGGCTCGTCACCTATGGGCAGACGATCGGCTTCGGCGAACTCGTGAGCGTCGGCGATCATCTCGGCGTGCGTCTCGTTCAGCTGTCGCGCGGCCATGGTTCAGTTTAGCGATCTCACCGGGCTGCTGATCACCGTCGTCGCGATCAGCCTGATCCCGTTCGTCGCCATGGTCGCGACCTCGTACGCGAAGATCGTGGTCGTGCTCGGGCTGTTGCGCAACGCGCTGGGCGTGCAGCAGGTGCCGCCGAACATGGTGCTCAACGGCATCGCGGTCCTCGTCTCCGCTTACGTGATGGCGCCGATCGGCATGCAGGCCATGCAAACCATGCAGACGATGCACCGTACCCCCGGCGGCGACACGTCGCTCGTCGTGCTCGATGCCTTCGATGCGGCAAAGGAGCCGTTTCGCGCCTTTCTGAAGAAGCACGCGCACGAGCGCGAAAAGCAGTTCTTCGTGCGCTCGGCAACCGTGGTATGGCCGAAGGACATGGCGGCGAAGATCCGTGAGGACGACCTCATCGTCCTCGCCCCGGCCTTCACGCTGACCGAGATGGCCGACGCCTTCAAGATTGGCTTTCTGCTGTACATCGCATTCATCGTCGTCGATCTCGTCATCGCCAACGTGCTGATGGCGATGGGCCTGAATCAGGTCCAGCCAACGAACGTCGCGATTCCGTTCAAGCTGCTCTTGTTCGTCGTCATGAGCGGCTGGTCCACATTGATTCACGGTCTTGTCATGACCTATCGCTGAGGCGCACCATGGAAACCGATACGCTCGTTCGCATCACCTCGCAGGGCCTGCTGCTCTGCCTGTCCGTCTCGATGCCGGTGGTGGCCGTCGCCGCGCTCTCCGGCCTCGCGATTTCGTTCGTGCAGGCCATCACGTCGATGCAGGACCAAAGCATCTCGTACGCGGTGAAGCTCGTGGCCGTCGTGGCCACCGTGCTCATGATCGGCGCCTGGGGCGCCGCCGCGATCCTGCGCTTCGCCAATCAGATCATCACGCTCGCGGTGCCGTCGTGAATTCGCCGATCCGCAACAACCACGGCCACCACGCCGCCGATCTCGCGCAGCAGGCGCAGGCCGACGCCGAGCACACGGGGCAGATGACCCAGGCGCGCGGCTTCACGGGCGCGAAGGTGCAGCACACGAAAATGCAGCGCGTGCGCATGCAGCACAACAAGATGCTCGCCGCCGCTTTCTACCGCGGCAAGCGTTTTGCCGAAGGCATGCACAAGCCGCCGGCCCCTTCCGCGCAAAAGCTGATGCGCCAGCTCGGCCAACGGCCGCGGCCGGGGGGGTCGGCGAAGGCGCAAGGCAAAGACGCATCGGCTCACGAACGGCCGGACGACCCGCACGCGCTCGAGCCCAGGCACGAGCACGAGCACGAACACCCGCACGAGCGCGAACGCAAGCACGAGCAGGGGCAGCAGCAAAAGCGCGAGCGCGATCGGCAACACGGCGACGGGCAGCAACAGCATCGCAACGGCCATGGGCACGATCGCGGCTCGAATCAGCAAGGCGAAGAGCAGGGGCAGCCGCAGCAGCGTGCGCCGCGCGACGGGCAGCCTGAGCGCGACGGCCGTCAGTCCGGCGAAGGCCGCGACAAACCGCGCAAGTTCGCGATCGGCAAGGCGGGCCGGGCCAAGGCCGCCGCGCGCAGCCAGCCGCTCGCGGCCACGATGCAACTGCTCGCGAGGCAAAGGCTCGGTGCGCCGGACTTGCCGGCCGAGCTCGCGGCGACGTGCGCGAAGGAGGTGCTGCGGCTTGCCGCGCAGATCGAGCTGGGACCCTTGCTGGCGGTGCCGATGCTGCTCGCCATGCGCTCGCCGATGGCGCTCCGGCGCAATGCCGCCCGGCTTCACGCGCACCGCCATGCGGCACTGATGCAAAGCGCCGCGACCCCGGGCAAGGCCGCCGCGGTGGCGGGGCTTCTCGGCGTATCGCTCGACAACACGCTCGCGCGCCAGAGCGCGGGCATCGAATACTCGTACGACGATCAATCGATCGCGGCAGTGAAGCAACGCATTCTCGACACGCAAGCCGCGCTGCCGGCCAGCGGGGCACCAGCCGGTGCCGCCGTCACGGGCGGCGCGACGGGCGGCGCGATCGGTGGTCAAATCGGCGCCGCGCGGCAAGAGGCGGCCAAGCCCACGGCCGGCGCTTCGGATAAGACGTTCGAAGTTCGCATGGCGCCGGCTGCGCCAACGGCAAAACCCTAAACTGATTTCGACGGTCAAGGCCTGGCGGCCCGATGCGCGAAGCAGCGAAACGCCGGAGCGACGACCAGCAAGAGCAACCGCAACCGCATGACACACGTCGGATACACGGATACCACGATCATGAAAGCGCTTCGAGTACTGACCGGCACCCACGCCGGAGCCCAGGTCCGGCTCACGAGCGGCGCCTACCGGATCGGCGCCACCGAGCACGCGGATGTCTGCATCAGCGACTGGACGGTCGAGGACATCGAGCTTTGCGTGGGCGAGGACGGTGTGGCGCGGATCCGCTCGGCGAACGGCGACGAGGTGCTCGTGGCGGACTTCGTGGCCGTGCCGTTCGGCGATGTCGTGTTGTGCGTGGGCCCCGATGGCGAAGTCTGGCCGCGCGATCTCGATTTGCTGGCGGGCCTCTGGAAGACGGCCGAGCCGCCTGACGCCGACACCGCGACGGGGGCTGACGCGGAAAGAGGCGCGCCGGATCGGGGCCCGGCCCATGCGGACGAAGCCGGCGCCGACCATGCGCCGGCCGCTTCGCCCAAGGTGCGCTGGCGCACGGCCGTGCTGGCGCTCGCCTGCACCGCTGCGATCGGCGGCATCGCCGTGGCCGGTGTGATGTTCGCGGGCACGCAGTCGAGCGAAGCGGCGAGCGTGAGGTTCGACGCCGACGCGCTCGCACGGCAGTTGCAGGAGGCCCTGCACCGCGAAGGCCTCGGCGATCTGCAGGCAATGGCACGCACGAACAGTGTGGCGGTGCGCGGCATCGTGACGAGCACCGACGAAAGCGCGAAGGCGCAGCGGATCATGGACAGCCTCGCGCGCGGCAAGGTGCGGCGCGAATACGACGTCGCGCAGCAAGACGTGGACAACATCCAGCAGTCGCTCGCCAGCACGGGCGCGGCAGTGAGTTACCAAGGCCACGGCATCTTCCGCGTGAGCGGCAGCGTGCAGTCGATGACGACCTTCCGCACGCTGATAGCAGGTATCAGGGCCGACCTCGGCGACAACGTCAAGCGCGTCGACGTCGATGTCAAGGAGGCGCAGGCGCTCACGCCCGATGTCGAGTACACGGCGGTGATCGCCACGGGCGGGCTGCGTTACATCGAGACGCCCGACGGCACGAAGCATCTGTTCGCGAGCAGCAGGGACGAAGCAAACAATTGACCTCGACCACCAAAGGAACCGACATGTACGACGCATTGCTTCCCATCGCGCAGGATCTGAACGCGCTCGATGCCACGCTCTCGGCGCCCGACGGCGCGCAACGGGTCGCGCGCATCGCGGCGGCCTTCGATGAAACCGCGCGCCGGATCAGTACGGCCACGCAGTCCGCGGCCGACGAGCGCGAGCGGCTCGATCTCCAAAAGCTCTATCGCGGGATGATCGCGGCGCGCCGCATCGTGCTCACGCTGCAGGAGCGCCACAGCGCCCGTGGCGCGGCGCTTTGACGGCATCCGCGGCGATACGGAAGACGGTTGAACAGTTTGCAGTTGCAGCATCCGGCTGCGCGTCAGCCGGTCCGGACCGGCGGCCACCACGGCCAAGGGCCTTTTACCGAAGCATCAGGCGTCAACCCATAGCAGTGCTTTTTCCATCACTTTCTTGATAAGGGGAATACATCATGTCTTCATCGATCGGAAGCTCGGGCGTCTCGCAAGCCGGTTCGCAAAACGCCGACATGGTCGGCCAGATGCAAGCCATGGCCAACCAGAACAACGCCATGACGATGGCCGCCATGCAGATCAACATGCAGCAGCAGGAAACGTCGGCGCTCGCGTCCGTCGGCAACAACGGCGCGAAGAACATCGCCGACGCCGCGAAGGGCCAGTAAGCCACTCGCGTTGCCGCGGTCCGTTCGCGCGAGGGGCACGAAAGCGGAAAGCCTGGCTTTCCGGCTACGTGCCCCCGCTTTTTTGCAAGCGGGCCGCCCTATTTTCGCCGGAGATTGCCGCCCATGAGCAGGGAACGTTTCGTCGAGTTGATTCACGAGGTTTGCGCGGTGGTCGGGCTGCCCGACGCCGAGTATGTCGTCGAGACGCAAACGCTCGAGATCGAAGGGTTCGACGTCCATCTCGACCACCACGAGACCGACCCCGATTCGGTCTATGTCAGCTTTCATTACGGCGCCGTCACGCCCGGCCGCTCGCTCGTCGTTTTCCGGCTCATGCTCGAGGCCAACCTGCTGGTCTACGCGCAGGATCAGGCGCAACTGTGCCTCGAATCCGATACGGGCAACGTCGTGCTGCTCGTCCATCTGCCGATAGGCCCGACGATCACCGGCGATTATCTCGCCGATCTGTTCTCGCACTACGCCGAACACGGCCGCTACTGGCAAAACAACATCCTCGAATCGCCCGACGAAATGTTCGAGGGCATCGCCTCGGGCAATTTCATGTGGCTGCGGGCGTAAGCCCGGTGAGCGCAAGCGTGCCTCAGCCAAGGGGCGCATCCGCGCACGCATCGACGCCTGGCCAGCCATCGCATCCGTTCGTATCCGGCACGTCGCTTCACACTCACGCCATCGCGGGCGCTCGCCCGATCGGCGCTAGGGCCTGTTCACGCTAATAACGGGCTTGCGCTGGCCCTAGGCTGCCACGCGTGGCATCAGCAAGACGAGACGGCGACGCGTACCCTCCTCTCCCTCTCTGCCCGAATCGGGGTCGTCCGCGCGGCGCTCGACATCGCTCCCGTGTCGCGCCGGTCCCTCGATGACGAGGCACTCGCCCGGCGCCAGGCTCTCGTCGACGGCCCGATAGCGGCGCGCATCGCGGCGGCGCCCCAGTTCCACGCGCAAGCCGATACGCGGCATCGACGCGGCGCCTTCGACCGTCGGTGCAATTGAGAGCCACAGATCGCGGGCATCGTCATCGGGCAGGTCATCCTCATCGCGGCGGGCGAGACGTGCCTCGTGGCGGTCGATGACGGCCGGCGAGCGGTCGTGCGTGAGCGCCGTTTGCGACACCTCGATTTCGGCGCGGCCGCTCCTGGCCAATGCCTTGAGCTGCGCGAGCAGCGCGCGGCCGCCGTCGGGCGCGATACCTGCACGGTGCTCGCGCGCGGCCGCCGTTGCCTGCTCCGCGCCTGCCCCGTCGGCCATGGCCGGCGGCAGCGCGGATCGCAACGTGTCGAGCGCGTCGCCATCGACATCCACCACCCACGTCTGGACCGATACGAGCTGTGCACGCACGTCCAGGCTGGCGACGAGCGCGCCGTCGGCGTCAATGCGCTCGGCCCGATCGCGTACCAGGACGGAGTTCGTGGTCGCATCCGCTTCGATCGCCGGCAACGCTGCATCGAACTCGACGATCCGCGGTGCATCGGAAACGGCGGCCCCGCTCGCAACGGCCGGGCGCTCGAAACGGCGCCGCAAGAGCGTGGCCACACCGGGCACGACGAGCGTGCGGCCATCGACCACGCGCGTTTCGTCGGCGGCATTCGCGGCACTCAGGCGAAACACCCGCACGGACAAACGCACGCGCTTTCGCGCGTCGCGCTCGAAGCGCTCGGCCGCGGCACGAATACGTTCCACGTAGGTCGCCGGCCCGCGCACGTTCACCGTTTGCGCGGCGGCATCCACCGTCAACGGGAAGTGCGTATCGGCAAGACCTGCCTGCTCGAGCGACGCCCGCAGCGCATTCGCCAAAAGGAAGTGAGGCCGGATGGCGACATGCGCCTGCTCGTTCGCGGGCGACACATGCAGGACCGCACCGTCGTAGTACCAGACGAATCCGTACGACCGGCTCATGACATCGAGAAAGCGCTGCGGCGGCATCGCGAAACGGCCGCTCACGGCGCCCTCCACTCGACCGTCGATGCGCAGGGCAACGTGCTGCCCCGCGGCGAAGGCATTCAGGACCTCCGCGAGGCTCGCACCGTTCGTCACGTAGACGAAGCGGGCGCCGGGGCCCCCGGCCCACTCCATGCTCGCCGCCTGCGCATGCACGGTGACCGTGCAGACGAAGGCAGCGACGGCGCCGCGCGCGAGCGCTCGCATTCGTGCCGCGCTCATGCGGCGCCTTCCGGCGACGCACCGGCGCCGGACGCATCGGCGCCCGACGCACCGGCGCCCGTCTGCTCCATATCCGGCTTGAGGGTCAGGCGGTAACCCGTCGCATAGACCGATTGCACGGTCCAGCCGACGCCGGCGGCCTTCAGGCTCGCACGCAGCCGGCTCACGTACATGTCGACGGAGCGGCTTTGCACGGCCGCATCCCAGCCCCAGACCACGCTCATCAGATCCTGCCTCAGCACGACGGCGCCCGTGTGCCGCGCGAGATGCCAGAGAATGTCGAACTCCTTGGTGCCGAGCTTGTGCGCCACGCCCGCCACCACGAGCGAGCGCGCCTGCTGATCGAGCGCGCATTCGCCGTCGACGAACATCTTGCGGCCCTGCACGTTCATCGGCGCGAAGCGCCGCAGCAGCGCGCGCATGCGCGCGAGCAGCACCTGCCTGTCGTAGGGCTTCACGAGATAGTCATCCGCACCCGCATCGAGTATGCGCACGATGTCGGACTCCGCCGAGTGCACGGTCTGAAAAATCACGGGCATGATCGATTGCGAACGACTGCGGATCTTTTGCAGCAGCTTGTCGCCGGAAACGCCCGGCAGGTCCCAGTCGAGAATCGCGAGATCGGCCCACTGCTCCGACAGAAATTGCTGCGCGTCGAGCCCGCTGTGAAAAGCGTCGACGTGGTAGCCCTCGCTCTTGAGCCAGGAATGGATGAGCGCGTGGTGCGCGACGTCGTCCTCGACGAACAGAATGCGTACGGGTTTGCCTGCAAGCGATTTCATGTGAACCCTTGGTTCCGACGGCCGCGCGGGAGCCGGTGCCCGGTCCGCGCAACGCGTGTCAAACGAATACGGGCCACGCCCTGGCGCCTCACTCGCCGCGCGCCGCGCGCAACGCGCGGTCGGCATCGACAAGCGATGTCGCGTGCGGCTTCGCGGCGACAGGATTCAGGCACGGCAGACGCAGCACGAACATGGTACCGCCTTGTCCGTTGAGCTCGGCGTAAAGTGCGCCGCCGTGCATGCCGACGATCTGCACGGCGAGCTTGAGCCCGAGACCGAAGCCCGTTGCCGTCCGCTTGCCGAGCTTCTCGAAGTCGGTCAGCCGATCGCCGTCGACGAGCCCCGGCAGCCCGCCCGCGCGATCGTCGACGACCACCTCGGCGAAACCGTCGGCCTGCCGGATCGACACCGTCACCGCCTCGCCGCGCGGCGACGCACGAACGGCATTGTCGATGACGTTCTGGACGGCGCGCGCCACGAAGTTGCGCATGCCGCTCACCCACAGCGGCGCGCTGTCGGGCAGCCACAAGTGTAGCGCGACGCCGCAATAGACGGCGGTGACCTCCAGTTGCGAGATGATCTGGCGCAGCGTCGCGCGCAGATCGAACCGTTTGAAGTCGCGCGCCTGCAAATGCTCGGTCACCGACGAGAAGATGAACTGCTCGCCGAGCGAGAGCACGTACTGCGCGAGCGCGGTGATCTGCTGCATGCCGCCGCAACGCTCGAACGCCTCGGGGTCGCTCGCATCGAGCTGCGTGAGCGCGCTGATCGAATTGAGCGGCGAGCGCAGATCGTGCAGCAAAAAGCGCAGCGACATGGCTCGCTCGTCGAGCGAGCGTGCGAACGGCGTCACGTCCGTCACGGCGATGACGGATTCGCCCACCCCCGCACCGGCGCACGCACCGGCGGGACCCGCCTGAATCCAGAAGGTCGAATCGTCCACGCGTACCTCGCGGCCCGCTTCGAGATCGCGCAGCCGCGGCACGTCCGTCATCTCGAAGCGCTCGCTCAGCGCCACGCTGAAATCGACGCCCGCGGGCAGCGTCATCGCCAGCATCTCGAGCGCGCGCGCGTTCGCGTGCACGACCGCACCCGCGCGATCGAGCACGATCACCCCGCACGGCAGCCCGCGCAGCGTGCCGCGCAGGCGGCGCGCCTCGTCGTCGGACAGGCCGCGATCGGCAGCGCCCCCGCCGCATGCGTCGGCGGGCAAGCCCGGTTGGGTGGGCCGCGGCTCGGACTGCTGCCCAGGCTGCACGTCGGGCCGCGAATGCGGCTGAGTATGGGATTCGTTCACATGGCCTCCTGCATTCTCCGGTGCGGGCGGTTGCGGTGAATCACGGCGAGATGACGCGCGGCGACAACAGGAAGAGCCGCTCCATGTGGCTCTTCTGGCGGTTGTCGGTCCTGAAGAGCGCGCCGATCAACGGAATCTTCGAGAGCCCGGGCACCCCGGTCACGCCCATCGTCGCGCTGTCCGCGCGATAGCCGGCGATGAGCAGCGCCTGCCCCTCCTCGATGAACGCCTGCGTGTTGATCGTGCTGTTCTGGATCACCGGCAGGTTGCTGACCGTCTGATCGGTGAGCTGGCCGTCCTGAATCGCCACGTCGAGCTTGATGCGCGTGCGCCCGTCCTCCTCCACGACCATCGGCAGCACACGCAGCGAGATGCCGGTCGACACGCTGTAGAGATCGCCCGAGGTGTATCCCGACACCGGCACGAAAAACTGCGTCTGGTTGTCCATCACGGCCTCGATGTTGTTGAGCGTGACGACCTTCGGACTCGCGTCGATCTTGGCGGCCTTCGTCTGCTGCAGCGCCGAGATGCGTGCCATCAGATAGCGGCCGGCGTCGCCGAGCACGGCGGCCACCGATGCGCCCACGGGCGTCGCCGCCGCGAGCAGGTTGCCCGGCAGCGCCGTCTGGCCGAAGGTCTGCGAGAGCGTGCCGTTGTAGGTGCTCTGTGCGAGCGTGCCGGTACCGGTCTGCACGTCGACGTGGCTGTTGTGCGCGGTCCAGTCGACGCCGAGCTGATGCAGCGCGTCGTCGTCGATCTCGATGATGTGCGCCTCGATCTCGATCAGTTGCGGTTTGACGTCGAGGCGATCGATCAGCTTGCCGTACTGATCCATCCGGTCGGCCGTATCGCGAATCACGACGGAGTTGGTGCGCTGGTCCGCGACGATGACGGGCAGTTGATCGTCGCTCGCCGGCGCCGTGCTCGTGTTCTGCGGCGGCGGCGGCTCGCCCACCGCCGCCGCCACGGCCGGCGACGGCTGTCCGGTGAGCCCGGCGAACATGCCCTTGCCGGCCGCGCCCGACGGCACCGGCGGCGGAACGTACGGGCCGTTGTAGGCATTGCCGTTCACGTCGTTGATCGGCGTGTTGCGCTTCACGCCGCTCGCCGCGCGACCGCCCTCGCCGCGTTTGTCGGCGGCCTTGGCCGTGCCCGGGTGGTAGATGCCGTTGAGCACGGCCACCACGCCCTGCAGCGTGACCTGCTGGCCGTCGATGGGCACCGTGCGGTCGTGTGCCCACGCGTGATAGAGCGGAAAGACGCGTACCTGCGTGCCGCTTCGATGCGCGGCGTTGTTGTCGAGCCGCGAGGCCACGTTCGTCACCATCTGCACGTAGCGAGGCGGCCCGCTCACGAGCGCCGTGCCCTGCGCGCTGTCGTAGACGATCGGAAAACGCTCGTCGGCGATGCGCAGGCGGTCGAGCGCATCGCGCAGCGCGCCCGTATCGGCCGAATCGAGCTTCACGAGCGTGCTCTGCAGTTCGGCAGCCGTCGTGACGTCGAGCACTTCGCCGTCGTAGTACCACACGAAGCCGAACGACGCCGCGAGCGTATCGAGAAAGCGCCGCGGCGGCAGATGGAACTTGCCGCTCACGGTGCCGCTCACATCGGCCGCGATGCGCGTGGGGACGCCCTGGCTCGCGCCGAAGTCGCGCAGCACATCCTTGATGTCCTTGCCCTGCGCTTCGTAATCGACGATCGACGACTTCCAGCGCACGGCTGCCGCCTCGGCAACGGGGGCGGTCGCCCCGAATGCGAGCGCGGCGGCGAGGGCCACGGTGCCCAGTCGGCGAGCCCAGTTCATGACGCGCCGCCCGCGATGAAACGTACGCACCGCAGCCCGGTGCTTCTCCGACACATCGACAAAATTTTCATGTAAGTTCCGACTATCTTTCATAGGAAGGGCACTGACGATGAACGCTCCGAGTCACGAACGTCGCGACCTGACGCGCGAGATTCTCGAATTGATCGACCTGCGGCAGACTTTCACCGACATCCATATCGAGCAGGACCGGCCGATCATGATCAAGGCGCCGCGCGGCTGGCTCGCCGTCGGCGAGGAGCCCGTGCTCCACGACGAAATGCTGCCCACACTGGCCTCGATCGAACCGGACTGGGAGGCGCAGCTTCAGCACGGCGCGATCGATCGCCCGTTCGTGCTCACGCGCTGCCGCCTTCGCTGTAACATCTACCGCACCAATGGCGGCCGCAAGCTCGTCATCTCGATCCGGCGCCTGCCGCTGCAGCCGCTCGCGCTCGACAAGCTCGGCCTGCCCGCCTACGTGCGCTCGATGATCGACAGCGCCAAGGGGCTGATCCTCGTGACGGGCCCGACCGGCTCGGGAAAGACGACGACGATCGCCTCGCTGCTCGAGCACATCAACCGCACGCGCAACAGCCACATCGTCACGATCGAAGAGCCGATCGAATACGAACTCGAGGGCCGCACGTCGATCGTCTCGCAGCGGCAAGTGCCCACCGACACGCCGAGCTTCTCGGCCGGCCTGCGCGAGGCGCTGCGGCAAAAACCCGATGTCATCATGGTGGGCGAGGTGCGCGACCCCGAGACGGCGGAGACGGCGCTGCAGGCCGGCGAATCGGGCCACCTCGTGCTCGCGACGATGCACACGGGCAGCGCGATCGGCACGCTCACGCGGCTGTTGTCGTTTTTTCCGGCCGAGCAGCGCGAGCGCTATGCGGCCGCGCTCGCGAACTGCCTCATCGGCGTGATCTGCCAATGCCTCGTGCCGACGGAGGATGGCGAGAACTTCGTACTCGCGAGCGAACTGCTCTTCAACAATAATCAGCAGATCAGCGGCCTGCTGACCGATCCGGGCAAGCTGCCGTACCTTGCCGAGTTCATGAAGCGCAAGGAGGACAACATGTCCCGCATGCTCAACGATCACCTCTTCAGCCTCGTATCGAAGCAGCAATGCCTGCCGCGCGACGTGCTGCGCGCGACCTACAACCGGCTCGAGCTGCACGAAATGCTGCAGACGCTCGCGCCGCACTGAGCCCCCGCGAAGGCGGTGCCGGCGCAATGGCGTCGCTTTCGCCGGTCGCGCCGTGCGTGGCGGTGCTGCGAAGGTGTGCGGTGTCGATCGGTTCACGGTTGGGCGCTCAGTAGTAGGAGTTGATCGTCCAGCCCGCCGCGACGGGCGTGTTCCAGACCGTCTGGCCGGACTCCCCGCAAAAGCTGCTGACCCACGGCGTCGTGATGCCGGCGTACGTCGCCCAGTTCGTCGTCACGATGATCGTGTAGGTGCCAGGCGTGCCGGCCTGGGACAGCGCGTTGTTGATCCCGCCCGAATCGTCCTGAAGCGTCGGCGTCTGGCTCTCCGTATGCCCGAGGTTGCGGTTGCCGCCGTCGGTGATGTCGATGCTCTGCGAGAGCTGCCCCCGGTTGCCGGAGGGGCCGTTGCACATGCCGTCGTTCAAGTGCGCCCAGGTGGACGCGACGATGATCCCCGGCTTGGTGAGGTTGACGGTCGTCCTGAACGTATACGAGTACGTACCGTTGCTGCCGTTGTACGAATAGGCGCCCGATTGGAAGTTCGTCGCCGGCTGGCCCGTGCAGGCGGAGTAATCGCCCGCGCCGTTCGGGTTGGCCATCACGAGCTGACAGCCGGTGAGCGACGACGCCGGCTCGATTTCGCTTTGCGTTTGCCACCGGCCGCCGCGGCACGACAGCACGCGCCCGTTCGCATCGGTGGAGACGAGCGTCGTGCTCGCCGACGCCGGTGCGATGGCCGAATTCTGCGGCGCGGGCGGGCATGGGTCGCCGACGTTGTGCGCGTTGCCGAGCGCGAGATTGCCCGCTTCGTCCACCGCCAGCGCCTGCCATGTGGCGCCGTCGTACGCATAGGCCCGATTCGTCGCGGCGGTGAGCCGCACGTCGCCCTGATGCGCGGCAACGCCCCCGAGCGCCGCTTCGTTGGCCACCGGTTCGCGCCAGTGATAGGCCGCCTGCGGCACCCAGAGGTTCTGCGTTCCATCGCAATTCAGGACGTTGCCCGAAGCGTCGGCCGCGATGGCGCCGGGCTGCGTGCAGGCGGCATAGTCGATCTGACGCGCGAGCACGATCGGCACTTGCATCGTGTTCGCCTGCGGATTGCCCGGCACGGCCACGCGGTACAGATAGTCGACGTTCTGCGCCTGCGTGCCGTCGTAGAAAATGAGGCTCGCCAGATGGCCCGTGCCCGTTTTCTTGTTCGTGCAGGATGTATTCGCCGGGTTCGGCGTATCGACCTTCCAGGTGCCGAAGGCGCCGGTGGCCGCGCCGGTCGCATTGTTCGTCGCCTGGATCGAACCGCCGCCCGGGCCGGCATTCGCCGCGATGTAGCCGAGTTCGGGATCGGGAATAGTCCGGCCGCCCTCCGTGACGAGCAGCGCCTGCAACGCCACCGGATTGGCGCCGCCCGGGGCCGCGTAGACGAGCAGGCACGGCGCCTGACCATAGGGGTTGGTGCCGCTCAACGCATTCGGAAGGTAGGTCGACAGCTGATACGTCGAGCCGGTCATTTTCGCGATCACCGGCGAGGTGGTCGTGGCCTGGGCCGCGAGCGCCGTGTAGTTTTGCCGAATGAGCCGCGTGGCAGCCGCCGTCAGCTGCGACTGATAAAGCGCGGCCTGCTGCGCGCGCGTATCGTCGAGCGACGAGTTCGTGAGCGCGACAAGGCCCGCCATCATCAATGCGGCGAGCGCAAGCACGGCCAGCATCTCCACCATCGTGAAGCCGGACATACGGCGAGCCGGCCACGCGCGGGGGCCGGGACGACGCATGCCGGTGCGGGCAACGGTATGGGTGCGCTCAGTCATACGCTTGCGCCATCCATACCGGCATGCCGTTCGGGATCGCGTTCGCCAGTGCGGCCGGCAGCGGCACCGCCGGGTTGCCGGGGGACACGAGGTTGGCGCCGAGCGCCACGCCGGCCAGCGCCGAGCCCTGCGCAATCTGCTCGATGCCGTCGACCGCGGCCGCTGCCGCGGCCGCTGCCGACGCCGCATAGACCACGACCAGGCTGCCCGCATAACCGGTATTGGGCTGGACGTAGTTCCGCCACATCGGATCGGGAACGGTCGCCCCGAGGTAAGGCGCGAGGCTCGCCGCCGGCACGCTGCCCGCGAACGACGGGTTGGCGCGCGCGAAGGCCGCCACGGCCTGCCGGTAGGCGCTCATGTTCGCCGCGAGCGCCATCGCCGACGGCGCGAGCGGTGCCGGCGCCGCCTCGGCGCCGAGCAGCGCGTAGGCACCGGTAAGCATCGCGAAGGCGGCGACGATCCAGATCAGGAACATGGCGGGCGGCTCGTGGCGTCAATCGGAGCGAAGGCCGAGACTCGGGCCTCGATCAGGCGGAGGTCCAGATGATGTTCTTCGCACCACCGGTACAAGCCGCCTGAGCGGCGGCGGGCGTTACCGGCACGGTTTGCGCCGTACCGCCGATAGAGACGGCCGTCCACGTTCCGCCCGCAGATGCCGCGTTGATGCATACGTCCGTCGGCACGGAATCGAATTCGATCGTGAATGTACCGGTGCCGGTGCCCGTAACGGTTACCGCGCCACCCCAGGCATCGGTGACGGTATTTGCCGCGGTGTCGATGACGAGCGTCGTCGGGATGATGCCGGCCGAAATGGCGACGGTCGTCGCCAGCCCGTTGTAGCCGTTGGTCTGCCCCATATACAGCTTCTTGACGCCGGTCTGGATGGCCGTCACCTGCTCGGCCGTCTGATTCGACGAAGCACTGCCGAATGCGCCGCGCAGCAGCGCAATGGCGCCGATGACGACGATGGCGGCGATCCCGAGATAGGCGATCGCCTCGAGCAGGGTGGCGCCACGCTGCGTGCGCCGCGCCCCCCGGCTGCCCACCCTGGCGCGAATCGATGCGACGGTCTTGACCTTCATGTTGCTCTCCTTGGTTTCCTCAATCGGCACTCGAGAAAGACGTGCCCTCTCCTTTCAACACCCGTTCGTTTGCGCTGCGCCTGCACGTCATTACACGGCAGGCTCAATGCAGACTCCGAGCCAAAGCCGCAATTTCCTGCTGAATTCCGAAGAAGCCGCTGATGAGCCACGACAGCACGAGCGCGAGCACGACGATCGCCGCGCCGTTGACCACGCGCATCTGCGCCTCGATCGTCTCCACGCCGTCGGTCATCCATTCGTTCGCGATCGCGTGCAGCGCCTCGGCGAAGCCCTTGTATTCGGCATACACGCACAGATCGTCGACGATCTCCTCCGAAGGAAACCGGTAGCCGGCATTCTTCATCGCCTCGCCGACGTTGAGCCCCGACTTCACGCCGAACAGCATGTCGTCGATTCGCTGCCTGAGCCACGGCTTCGCATCGGTGGCCAGCCGCGCGAGCGAGCGCTCGACCGTGAAGCCCGCCGCCTGCAGCGACGAAAACGCGACGAGAAAACCGCAGCCCGTAATGAGCCGATAGATCGAGTAAGGCGGGTAGCGGTCGAGCCAGACCCGCACGTTGCCGGACCAGCGCGGCATCGAGTAAAAGAGCGCCGCGACGAGGATCGCGAGCACCACGAGGCAGTAGATCATGCCGCCCTGCACGAACCGGGACAGCTCGTAGAGCGACTTCGCCACGCCGTGCCAGCGCTCCGGGCTCACGATCGACGCGAAGCGCGGAATCACGAGCTTGCCGAAGAGGTACACGTACCCGATCGTCATCGCCACGATCACGCACGGGTAGGTCAACCCGCCGACGATGGCCGTGCGGATCCGGCGGCTGTACTGCACGACGTTGCACACGTTCAGCAGCGCGGCCTCGAGGCGCCCCGACTGCTCGCCGGCCATGACGATCATCTGCTCGGTATGCGGCACCCACCACGCCATTGCCTCGGCCAGCATGCCGCCGTTTTGCACGACGCTGCGCCAGTCCGCGAGCGTCAATGCCAGCGGCTCGTTCGGCTTGCGGCCCTCGTGCGACGCACGCAACTCGAGCTCCTCGAGAATCTTGAGCAACGGCAAGCCGTTCGCGAGCATTTTCGCGATCTTGCGATAGAGCCGCAGACGCGCCTGCGTCGTGAGTTGCAGGCGCGCCCAGCGCCGGTTGAGCTCAAGTGCCATAGCCGCTTCCGAGCGGCTGCGGCCGCCCCCCGCTGCCCGGCATGAACGGGCCGACCACCCGCTCCGCCATGCGCGGATCGACGAGACCCGCCGCCACTTTTTCGAGCGCGTGCTGCGCGACCGTCTGCCCCGCGAGCTCGCCGAGCCAGTACGCCTGCGCATCGGGCTTGCGCCCGGCGCGCAGCAATTCGCAAAACGTCGCGTCGGTGCGCACGACCTCGGCCACCACGGTCCGGCCGACCGTGCCGTTCTTGCAATGCGGGCAACCGGGCCCGGCCACGCGCACCGCGTCGAACCGCGCGCCGACGGCCCGCTTCACGCGCGCGACGAGCCCCATGTCGAGCTGCGCCATCGCCTCGGCCAACGGGCGCGAGCAGTGCGGACACAGCAGCTTGACGAGCCGCTGGCTGATGAGCCCCGTGACGAGCGATTCGTCCGTCACCATCGCGATCGGCAAGCCGAGATCGACGAGACGGTCCACGATCGCGAGCGCGCCGTTCGCGTGCACCGTCGTCCAGACCTGATGGCCCGTCATCGCGGCGCGCAACGCGCTTTGCGCCGATGCGCGGTCGCGCACCTCGCCGATCATGATCGTATCGGGATCGAGCCGCATCGCATTCGCGATCGCGGCGGCGAACGCGAGCGAGCGCGCCTCTTCCGTCGGCGCGTTGACGACGGGCGTCTGCACGGCGCCCTCGATCGGGTACTCCACCGGATCTTCCACGGTGATGACGTGAATCGAGCCGGCCATCTCGCGCAGTTGCTTCGTCAGCACGCGCTGCAACGTCGTGGATTTGCCCGAGCCGGTCGGGCCGCTGATGATGTTCATGCCGTGCGGCTGCTGCGCGAGCAGCTCGAACGCGTTCGCCTGCGCCACCGTGAAGCCGAGCTCCGTCAGGGCAGTCGCCTCGCCCGCATCGTTGTAGAGCAGCCGCAGCACCATGACGCTGCCGACGCTCGTGGGCGCCGTCGCGATCCGCACGCCGAAAAGCCGGTCCGGCAGCTTGTCGCGATCGCCGATGGCCGCGTCCTGGCGTTCGTTCGGCTTGTAGGTGTTGTCCGATACGCTCGACATCGCCGCATAAAGCGTGGCGAGCAGCCGCTCGCCGTACTCGCGCGTCTGCTCCGACATGCGCACGAGTTCGTTGTGGATGCGAAAAAGAATCTCCGTGCTGAAGCGGTTCACGCGGATATGGATATCCGAGGCACGCGCGTCGCACGCCCGCGTGATCAGGTTCTTCGCGACGACCTGCATCTGCGTGTGATCGATGCGCTCGGCACTGCCGTCCCGGCGCGGGCCCTGATAGCTGCGTCTGATCGCGTCGAGTGTCACGAGCCGCGTCGTATAGCGGCAATTGAGCCGTTCGAGTCTCGCGCAGTACGACAGCACGAACGGATTCATTTCGTGCCCTTCGGCAACGAGCAGCGTGCCGTCGTCGAGCAGACAGAGAAACTTGCGCTCCTCGTCGCTCGCGGCGAATTCGCCGCTGTCGGAAAGCGGGCGCGCCACCGCGGCGAGCGGCAGCGCCTGCCCCGGTGGCGGGTTTTGCGACGCCGTTTGCGCGGGCAGCACCGAAGCGGCGGCAGCAGCGGCCACGGCGCTCAGCGCCGGCTCGCGTGGCCGCGCAACGGGCGCGAGCGCCGGCGCGGCGGGAGCCGCGGGCTGAACCTCCGCAAGAGACGGATCGGTTTCGATCGGCTTCACGGCACGCGAGAGAATCAGCGGCGTCACGCTTGCAGGCGTCTTGCCCGGCGGTGTCGGAGACGAACTCATCGCATCACCTCGCAGGCATCGGCAAAGCAGGCAGCGGCGGCACGCCGGGCGAGCCTGTCGACGCCAGGTTGCGGGCGGGCTGCTGCCGCGCGCTCGCGGAGACGGTCAGCGTCGTGCGCCGTCCGTCTTGCGATGCGAGGACGATCGCACCCGGGCGAATGGCCGCCACGCGCATGCCGTTGGGCAGCGTATCGCCGGGCCCGACGTCGAACTCCGCTCCGTCGCTCGTCGCCACCGTTGCGCCGAGCTTCTTGCCGAGCCCTTGTGTCGCCACGAGCGACACGTCCGAATACGAGGAGACGGTACTGCCCATCCGGTGCAGCGCTTCTTGCCGCTCCGCCACCTGCGCCTGCGCATCGAGCTTTTTCAGCTGTGCCTTGAGGATCATCGTTTCCTCCTGTAGCCGCATCAGTTCGTTGGCGGCCTGCACGGCGGCCGGTGTCGGAACGACGTTCATGCGCGGCGCCGCTTCAGCGGGCGCGGCGGCCGCGGCAGCTGCGGCGCTGGCCTCGCCGAACGCGGCCAACGGCCACGCGCAGCAGCAGGCGAGCACCAGCACAGTCCATGCTTCGTCATTTCTCATAAAGCACTCCGTCGAGCGTCCACTGCCCGGATTTGTATGAAAGCGTCTCGACGCGCACGCCCGGCTCGTCGAGGTACCTGATGAGGCTGTCGGGCCGCACGTCGCCCAGTTGCGCGGACATGCGCCAGGTCTGCCAGCTCGGCGCCGGGGGCGGGCCGCCGCCCGGATGCAGCCGGTCCAGCGTTTGCGAAGCGAGGCTGCGCTGCGGCGCGCTTGCCGGCTGCAGCGTGAACGTCAGACCGATGCCAAGCAACTGGAAGGCGGAAAGCATGCGCAAGCGCACGCCGCGCACGCCATCGAGCACTTCGTCTCCCCCCACGGGCAATGCCAGCGGCTCCACGTAGCTCGCATGCTCGCCGTTGCCGTCGATCGTCGCGCGCGGCTCCGCCGCCATCAACATCGCCACGTTCGATCCGCCCCGCGACCAGCTGTAGCTGACGTTCGAGGCGCGGCAAACGTAGTCGTCGAGTTCCCAGCCGCCCGGCGCGATGTGCGTGAAATGATCGAGGCACGCGCGAACGAACGCATCGGGCCGCGGCTCGCCGGCCCATGGGTGCGCGGCTTCGGGCGGTGCCGCGGGCTTGGGCGGATGCAGCGCGAGCTCCGCGCGCATCCGCTCGAACGCCTGCTGCCGCTCGAGTTCCATACGGTGGCGCCGGTACGCGACGATGCCGGCCACGACCGCGGCCACCACCACGATCGCAACGGCGACCAGCAGCACCTCGCGCCGCGGTGCGCGCCGCGAGACACGCGACAGGTTGAGCCAGCGCGGCAAATTCGGCTTGCCGCCCCGGCGCGGGATCATGTCCTCGATACGCCGCGCGTAGAAGTTGTGGAATCCCTGCACTTCCAGCTGCGGATCGCCGATGACGACGTTCCAGCCGCCGAGGCTGTAATCGCTGTGCAGCCGCTCGAACACTTCTTCGCTGGAACCGATCCAATCGCCGTTCGGCAGAAACGCGCCGTCGCGCACGGCGAAGTAGGCCCAGCGCCCGTCGGGCAGATGAAACGCGCCGAGCCAGTTCGGCGCCGGCTGCTGGCGCCCGTCGTAGAACGCGCCTTCGGCCGCGATCGTCTTCGACACGAGCGCGCCCAGCGACGGCAAGCCCAGTTGCGCGCCCTCGCGCGTGCTCGCAAAACCCGCGCCCGCGAAGGTGCGGTCGATACGCAGCACCATCGCATCGAAATTCAGGCGCGCGGCAAGTTCCACCGCCTCCGCGCGCAGCGCGTGCCGGCGCGACAGCGATTGCCAGAAAAGGCCGCATATGAAACGCTGGCGGCCGATCTCGATGATTTGCGTCGCCATGACGGATCCTGTGCCCGAGCGCGCGTCAAGCGCCGTTGATCGCGATCGGCGAAAGCAGGATGACGATCACCTCGCGCGTGCCGGAGGCGTTGAACCCGCCCATCGCATAGTTCGACGGATGGCCGACGCCTTGCCGGTTATCCAGATCGGTGATGCCCTCGTAGCCGCTGATGACGAGCGTCTGCCCCGACTTCACGGCGATGCGCTGCAGGAAGTTGCGCGTATCGACGGTCGGCAGCTGGATCTGCTGGTTCGTCGGGCCGAACGGCACAAGGTTCACGAGCGACGAAATGTTGCTGTAGAACTGCATCATGATCGTGCCGTCGTCGAGGATGTGCGGCAGCACCGTGAGGTTGAAGCCGGTCGTGATCGTGCCCGGCGTGAGCGACGTCTGGCTGCCGACGTTGACGGTGTTGGTCGTCGAGATCTGCGCGAGATAGCCTTGCTGCTCGGCCACCTGCACGGGAACGGGCTGATCGTTGAGCGTCGTGATCGAGGCCGAGGTCTTGCGGTGCACCGTGCCCTGCGTCGAAAGCGCATCGATGATGGCCGTCGTGCTCGACGCGCGGCTCGACGGCGTGATCACCGTGGCCGAGAGCTCGCTCGGGTTCTGGATCATGCTCGTGAACGCGGTGGTGATGCCGAACTGCGTGCCGAGCGCCTGATAGACCGCGTGCCAGTTGATGCCGTAGCTGTCCTGTGCGGAAAGCGTGACCGAGAGCACCGTCACGTTCACGAGCACCTGCCGCGCGAGCACGCGGTTTTGCTGCTCCATGAACTCGCCCACGCGCTCGAGCACATCGGGCGTATCGGTGACCGAGATCGAGCCCGTGGCCGGCGAGGTGATGACCGAGCCTACCGGAGAGAGCATCGCCTTGATCGCCGTCTGCAAGCCGTTGTACACCGAGAGCTGCGCGTTCATCGTGATGTTCGCGGTGTTGTCCGACGACACGGACGGCGAACCGGACGTCCCGCCGCCTCCGCCGCCGATGCCCGCGCCACCGGCGCCCGATCCGCCCGCGCCCCCCGCGCTGTTGCTCGACGCGCCACCGCTGTTGCTCGCACCGCTCACGACGTTCGTATCCAGCTTCGAGTCGCCCGGAATGGCGACAACCTGATAGACGCGCGTGGCCGTGTAGAAGAAGACGATCGCGCCGTCCTCGTACTTCCAGTAGACGCCGAAGCGCGCCGACGCCGTGTCGAGCAGCCCGCGCAGCGTGCCGCCCGAATACGCGATACGCACGGGCGAGGATACGCTCGGCACGCGCGCGGCCACCGTCGCGGCGCTCGTGCTCGGCGCGGGCCCCTGCAGCAGGCCGGCGGGCAGCGGCGGCACGCCGAGATACGCGCCGGCGCCCCCCGTATCGACCGCGGTCTGCGTGGCGCGCGCGGCCGCTTCGCTCGTGCCCGGCGCAACCTTGGCCGGCAGGTGCGCGAGGCGTGAAATGCGATCGGCGAACATGCGCAGCGAATCGACCGTGCCGTCGAAGCTCGCCGGCTCGTCGAAGAGCTTCGGCAGCGTCGATTTCGTCGCGATCTTGATCGTCTTGCCCGAAAGCCAGAGTTCGTCTTTGACGATGACGCCGTCACTGCCCGGCACCGCGCGGTTGTCGCCGTTCGAGAGCTTGCCGAGCAGTTGCCCCGCACGCGCGGTATCGGCCTGCGAGTTGCGCTCGATCTTGTCCAGCAGACCGGTGCACCCCGCGAGCAGCGAGAGGCATGCGGCAAGGATGACGAAAGGACGACGGAGAACGCTCATCAACTTGCTCCTTTGGGAACGACGCGCATGACGCGGTTGCGCTGGTACAAGACCACCTGAATCGGCACCTGCGAGCCGGCGAGCGCATTGGTCACCTGACGCAGCGCTTCGGCGAGCGTGCCGTGTATCGTGGCCGTCGCGTCGACCTGAAAATCGGTCGGCACGTCCCAAATGAATTGCCAGCCGGCTTCGCTCGCCCAGCGCGAGAGCGCATTGCGCACGGAGCCGTCCGACAGGCGCATCTGCCACTCCGTGCGCTCGGGCGGCGCGGCGGGTACGAACGCCGGCGTCGCGGCGGGCGCCGACGACGGCGCCGGCGAGTCCGGGCCGGACGCCGGTTGCGTGGCGGCGAGCAGCGGGGGCGCCATGGCGTCACGCTTGGCGGGCGCGGGTACCCGCGCTCGCGGCGGTGCTGAAACAAGTGCGGGTACCGATGCCGGCGTGGCCGGCCCGGCTGCCGGTGCGGGCGACATCACCGGAGCGGGCGCCGGTGCCGGTGCCGGCACGGGCGGGACCGCCGGTGTGCGAGCCGATGCCGGTGTTGCAGGCGTCGACGTCGAAACGCGCGCCTGCGCCACGGTCTGCGCCTGTGCAATGGCAAGTCCCGCGGGAGCCATCGGCGCCGCGCCCGTGGGCAAGGTGGAAGACGCATTCGTCGCGGCACCGTTCATGCGCGAGGCCGCGCCGGGCGCAGGCGAGGAAGGCTGCGGCGCGTCAACGTTTGCACGCCGCGCATGCGCCGTCACCGTGAGCAAACGCATATCCGTATCGATGCGCGCCTGCAGCGCAGGATCGCCCGACAGCACCTCGCCGAGCGCGTGCACGACCGACGAGCCGGCGCGCCAGCTCACGGGCGCGTCGGCCCATGCGCCCGCGTTCGGCACATTGATGCTGTAGCTCGTCGGCATGATCTGCTCGAGCGCGCGCAGCAGCGGAACGTCGTGGCCGCCCGAGCGCACGACGCCGCCCAGGCGCTGCCCGCCGTCGACGATGACTTGCTGATCGGAAGCGTGCGCGACCGTGCAGGCGAACCAGACGCCGCACAGCAGCGCCCGAATTGCCAACGGCATCACCGCTCTCCAGACATTCGCCCTCGCCCGGTTCCACCTCTTGTCGCTCACGCACCTCGGACGCACCGGAAGCTCTATTTTTTTTGTTGCCACGTTCTTTTCAATCTGCTTGAACCATGTCAATAGCTGCCCTGAAAGCAGTACCGAAAGGCGTCAGGAATTCGAAAGAAATTCTGTAAGAAAACAGTAACGACGCGTAAGGATAGCACTACAGCTCAATGAATGTTTACGACAAAGTAAACCGCACCTTTAAGTAAAAAAATACTCGCGGAAAATCATTCATTCTCGGCCGGCATGGATGATACAGGCACTGACGCGAGCGCGTCGTCCTCGCGACACAATCCCCGCCCAGCAAGGCGCTGCGGCATCCGACACGCTTTTTGGAACGTTTCGACGCGAATCGCGGAATCGCGGCCCGTGGAAATATGCCAGATACAATAATGTGCTACGGCACCGTTCGCGCGCGAGTCGCCAATTGGGTGCCGTGCAGAAGATATCCGAATTTCCGTGTGTGAGTCGGATTGAGATTAAGACTCCAATGTTTAATCGTTCTTGATAAACAAGCGCGAACCGATTCATGGCGCTCTTCCAATCGTGACGGGAGCGCACGACGCCTTCGTCGCGCAGACAGGCTCGCCGTGCACCGCGCCAAACAGCGCACGGCGGCGGCAAACGTAACAAATCATCAAACAACCGCGACGCACGCCTCCCGCTCGTGCGTGAAAGTCCACCGCGGCACCGCCCTCTCCGACAAATGCCGATGCCGAGCCGAAGGTAACAAACCATCACAAACACGCGACTGAATCGGCCCGCGATGAAAACATGCGCTCACTGCTTCACGAATCGTTTCACGCCGCGTAACGCATCGCTCATTGAGTCAGGAGCACGACATGTTCTCAACGATCTACTTCGCCGCCGCCTCGGCCCTCGCTTTCGACGATACCCCTGCGGACGTCGCCTCGAAAATGCTCCAAGGCCAGTTTCTCGACGCTGTCCGCCACGCCGCACGCCATGCCGATACCGACACGGCGCAAGCTCAGCCCGGCTACGCACTGCTGCAAGTCTGCGCCGACCTCGAGCTGATGCTCGGCCGCCATGAAGAAGCGGAGGAAACGTATCGCCGCGCGCAAAAAGCCATTCGCGCCCATCGCGACGATCTGCGGATCGCGTCGTGCCGCAATACCGGCTGGCAAGCCTTGTTCCGCAACCAGTTCAACGTCGCGCTCAGTTGCTTCAAACGTGTCGGCGAGGAAAAGGCAGCCACGCCGCGCCAGCGTCTCGACAGCCTCGTCGGTGCGACACTCGTTTCGTTTCATCTGGGCTTGATCCAGGCGGCGTGCCATCGCCTCGGTGAGCTGGCCGCGCTGGCGGCAACGCATGACGATCGCCGCTGGAGCTACCTCGTGGAGGCGCTGCGGCGGGACCTCTTCGCGCAGCACGAACTGCACGGTGCCGAGCGACTCGCCGACCACATCTACTGGCGCTCGGCTATCGCGGAGTTCGAGCCGAGCGAGGCACCGGTACCCGGCTCGCAGCCCGCCGGGACCGCGCTGCCGCTGCTGGCCGAACGACTCTCGCACCTGAACCGGCTCGTTTCGCTGGCCGACGGCCGGACGAGCGCGGGCGAAACGCTCAAGCAATACGTGAGCTGGAGCCGCCAGGCAGGCCTCAACGATTATCACCGCAGCCTGTGCCTCGAAATCACGCTGGCCGCGATCGCCGGCCACGCGACGCCGTTGGCCGAAGCGATGCTTGATGCGTCCGGCGCGGCGAATTCGCAAGGCAGCCAGCATGCGCGCTGGTACCTCGACTACCTCTACTGCCGCGCGAAGATCATGCAGCAGCAGATGCGCACGCAGGAATTCGCACAGTTCTACGGCCGCTACGCGCTCGCCTCGATTCAGCATGTGCGCGCGGACAGCATGTCGATGCCCGCCGCCGCGGCCGATCACATGCAGGCATCGCGCACGGCGCAGCGCTCCGACGACGTGAGCGCCCGCCTGCCGGCGAAATACCGCCGCGCCTATCGCTACCTGATGGACAACCTCGACCAGAAGGACCTTTCGGTGCGCGAAGTGGCATCGCATGTGGGCGTGACCGAGCGCGCGATGCAGGCAGCGTTCAAGAACCACCTCGGGCTGTCGCCGAGCGAGCTGATCCGGCGCCAGCGGATGGAGCGCATTCGCGACGATCTGCTCGACGACGGCGCACCGGCCACGCGCGTGCTCGACGTCGCGAACAAGTGGGGCGTGCGCCATCGTTCGACGCTGGTCAACGGCTACCGGCGCGTGTTCCAGGAAGCGCCCTCGGAGACGATGGGCCGCTGAGGGCAGCGGTGTGCGGCGCCAAAGCGCCTGCACCACCGATCGGTAACACGGCCGGCCCGCGGCATTTTTCCGCCCACGCCGTCCGACGAAACGCAAACGCGTGGGTCGGACGGCGTTTTCATTCGCACGCCGGTGCGAAGCGATTCCCGCACCGCTGCTCTTACCGGATGATCCATGATGCGACTATTCACACCCAAGCCGGCGCTCGCGCTGGCGCTTGCCGTTCTGTCCGCGCGGCCCACCGACGTGCGCGCGCAGACCCCCGACTGCTTTGCGGCGGCCGCGGCCTATCAACATGTGAGCCCCGTCGTGCTGCGCGCGATCGCGTGGCAGGAATCGCATGCCAATGCGAACGCGCTCCATCGCAACCGGAACGGTTCGACCGATTACGGCATGATGCAGATCAACTCGATTCACCTTCCGCTGCTGTCGCGCTACGGCGTCTCGGCGGACGACCTCATGAACCCATGCTCGAGCGTCTACGTGGCTGCGTGGCACCTGCACAAGATGATGGTCAAGTACGGGAATACCTGGGCGGCGATCGGCGCCTACCATTCGGAGACACCTGCCGAGCGCGACCGCTACGCGCGTTCGGTGGAACGCATCGTCGAGCGCATGAAGCTGGCGGATGACGGGCAGTAGGCCGAGCAGGGGCAGCCGGGGAGACCCGGCTGCCCGCGAACGTCATCGAGAGAGAAAGCGACGTTGCATGAGGAAGTCGTCCCGTATCGCGAGCGCCAAGGCAAGCGCCAAGCGGGGACGAAGCAGGAACAAAGCGTGGACGATCGGACCGGGGCGTTCGCGAGCCGCGCGCGAAAACGCCGCGGCCCGCCGCAGCCGTTACTGCCCCTTGGCGGCGTTCGAAATGTTGCTGGCGCCCTTGTTGCCCACCGACGCCAGCGCCGACGTGAGCTCCTGCGACTGCTGGTTGACCGCGGCCGCCATCGTGTTCGCGTTGTTGAGCCGCGTCATCTCGTTTTGCTGCTTCATGAAGTCGTGTTGCATCGCAGCCATTTGCGTCACGGGGTCCCCTGCGCCAAGGGCCGATGGACGCACGATGTCACCCGCCGCATGCATGGCGGTGGACGCGACGCCGGGCGGCAGAAAGTGACTTCCGGCATGAAGCGCCGAACTCAGCACCTGTGCGCCGACGTTCCCCGCGCGCCCCGGCAGGCTGGCAAAGTTGCGGGGCGGCGGAGGCGGAGGTGGCGGCGCGCCATCGGCCCCCTTGAAGCTGGATAGCCCGTCCAGTTGGCCTTTGCTGCGCGCGGGCGATTGCTTTTGTGCGCCGTCGGCCGCACCGTTCTTCGTCCCTTTCTCGAACTCCGCGACACGGGACTGGACGAGCCCCGGCCGAATTCCTAAGTTGTTCATGGCGAACTCCTTGAGTGACATGACGATTTCCGTCGCCAGCAACATCGCTCGATGTCGGTGCGGCACGGTCCCCGCATCCCACTCACGCGGAGCGATATCGAGGAATGCAAGCGCAAGCTTATGCGCCACGGCATTGCGCAACGCAAGCGACGCGACGCGGCGAGCGAAATTGCGAAGCGCGCATGCGGCACATGCGATGAAGTGCGCAAAGAGATCCGCGGTCGTAGCACCGGCGCTGGCATCGACGTGCGTTTTTTTGCACGCCACTTCGGAATCGGCAGGCTGTCACCGTGATGTCGTTTTACCTTTCCACCACGAGAACCCACGTTCGCAAAGCGCGAAGACGGAATCGACGGGCGAAGGCACGTCGACCGCCTGGACGCGATGAGGCAGCGCGCAAGTCCATCGAGGCCTTTGTCGCGAGGCGACGTCGAACGATCGAAATCAACCGAAAGGAAACGTCATGACGATCAGCAACAGCACGCAAGTACGGTCTTCATCGCTCGACCTCCCGCGCAACGACACGCAGCCCGCGCCGGCCCCGCGCCAACGAAGCGCATCGATGCCCGGCCCGCGCCCCTCCGGCGGCGCATTGCTCGGTGCGCTGAGCAATGCACCCGCCTTTCCGGCGCATACCGGCACCCATGCACCGGCGCAGGCGGGCCCGCTTTCGACAACATCGCAACCGGCTGGGACGGCGCAGCCCCCATCGCCGGCGCTGCCGGCACCGTTGCCCGTCAGGCGCAACTCGCTCCCTCCGCGCGCATCATCGTCGTCAGGCTCCGCGATCGGCCGCCACGGTGGAGGCTCACGGTCGCTGCCCGGTTCGGGCAAGCTGAGCGCTCAACGTGCAGCCCTGGGAGACGAGACGGTGTCGGTGCTCGACTTGTCGGGGGGCGGGCAGTCGAGCGAAGCATTGCCCGTACACGAGGAACTGCAGCCACACACGCCGGCATCGCAGCACGACAGTGCGGCGCCCGTTCGACCTCAGGAGCCGGTGGAAACGAAAACTGCCGGCAAGCAACCGGCCACGTCGCGTTCGGCCAGCCCGCTGCCGCACGAGAAGGAAGCCACGGGGCTGACAACCGCGACGACGAGCGAGGCCGAATCGAAACCCGAAACGTCCCGCGCGACCGGCACGCTGTCGCTCGACAAGGGGGCGAACCCGGCCTTGCTCCCCCGCGCCGCATCGGACGCCTCCTCATCCGCTCCGTCCAGCCCCGTCTTCGATCAACATAAACCTGCGCTGGGAAAAGCTGTTTCCGAGCCCCCCGAAGACAAACCCGTGCCGGCAAAAAATACTTTCACGATGCCTTCCCACGCGGAGGCGTCATCGTCGCGCCTACCCGAGACACCTTCGTTGCCCGAGGAGCACGACACGACGTCCCGGAGCCCGCTCTCCCCGAATCCGGCCAGCTTCTCGGCGCCTCACCTCGTCGCGCACGATACCGACATTCAGGATCCCGAAGTCCAGCCCGAGACAACCGTTCCGAGTTCGTCGTCCCGGATAGCCCTGGAAACCCGCACGCTGGCCCCCGCCGGGACATCGGCGGTCGCGGAACCCGAAGACATACGTCCGGCATCGGCCGCCGCGATCAGCGACCACCTTTCGGCGGCGCTGTCCCGGCCGGGGCAAATCCGGTCGTTCATCTCGAACGTCGGCGACATGCTGACTCGGAACCCCTACGGCGCCGCGCAACCGCTCAAAGGGTGGACGGCCAACCTCGTCAACGCGTTCAGTCATGAATTCGTCGCGACCGGCGGCGCCACGCTCTTCCGGGAGCTGTGCTCGATGGCGACCGAAGCCGTCCTCGACAAGACCGGCGCCGGGCCCGAAACACGCGGCGTCATCACGGCCTCGCTGTTCACTGCGGCGGCGATGGGCAACCTGGTCGCGATGTTGCACAAGTATCACACCGGCACCGCGGACAAGAAGACCTACGCGGGCCACGGTGCGCAGCTCATCGCACTGGTAATGACGGTGGGGCTCGCCGCCCATGCCGGCAAGAACGACGAGGGCAACGGGCATCTTGGGCAGCTCGCCGGCATGCTGCCTAGCGCGATCAAATCGTACGCATATCTGGCGCGCGACGTGATCAACGTGTTCCGCCCGCTCGAAGGCAATCACGACGCAGGCTACGAGCGCCCCGTCAGAGGCCAGGCGCTCAACGGCGCTCCGTATTTCGTGAACCAGCTCGCCGTGAACACCGCGCAGGCCAGCTCGCAATGGTCGGCCACGTCCTACGTCGACAGCCTCATTCACCACACGAAGACCAACGCATCGATCAAAGGCCTGTTCGGCTATTCGGCAGCGAATGCCGCCGGCGAGGGGCTGGATGCGATCGGGGGACGCGTGGCCTCGGAAATCTCGACGCACGGCTTCACGGGCAAGGCGCTCGATGAACTGAAGTCGCTGCGCCTGAGCTGGGGCAAGATCGACACCTCCGAAACCAGCACGGCCAGGCAGCTCGGGGACAAGGCGGCCGGCGCGGGAATCGCGCGTCTCAGCCTGTTCCTCTCCCTTTATGCGGCCACCGCCGTGGTCAATCACGCGGTGGGGGGTAGAAGCGATTGGTCCGCCGGCGATAAGAACTTCACGGAGAACGCGTTGGGCGCACTGCTCATCATCGCGGGATGCCTGCCGTTTGCCGCGAGCACGTCGAGCCCGTCGAACCGGTCGAACGAGGGGCGAACGGTCGACGCCGACAACGCGGTGGAACTCGGCGTGATGCATCGCACGACCGCCTGATCACACGGGCCGTGCCGAGCTAGCGAAACGAAAGGTTCGTGCGGGTGGCCGCATCCGTGGCGCGGCGGCTCGCCTGCCGCAAGCCGCTTGCATCGGCATCGCGGCCGCCACCCGGTTCGGCGGTTCGGCGGTTCGGCGGTTCGGCGGTTCGGCGGTTCGGCGGTTCGGCAATCCGGCGACGGCTTCGCATCCGTCAAGGCGCCGTAAGCGCCGGGCAATAAATTAGGTTTCGCACGCGGCCGCTATCGGCCCTCCATCAGCAGCTGATGAATAACGTCATTCTCACGCGGAGAAAATCATGTCCACCACGGCAGTGCAAGGCTATAACGCCGGCTATCTGAACGGCATCGACGATGTCGGCGGCATCGGCGGCACGAACGAATCGCAGCTCGTACAACTGCTCGAGTTGCTCATCGAAGAAATCAAGCAGATTCTCGACCCCTCCAGCCAGAATTCAGGCGATGCGGGTGGTGTGGGCGGCATCGGCGGCGGTACGCCTTCGTACTCCGCGCCGCCCGCCTATGCCGGCGGTGGCGGAGGCGCTCCCGCGGGCATGAGTGGCGGCGGTGGCGGCCAGGGCGGTGGCGGCGCGTCGCCGGGAATAGGCGGCGGTGGAAGCGGTGGCGGCGGCAACGGCAACACGCTGCCCAATGTATCGGGCGGCGACGCCGCGCACGCCATCGCACAGGATCTCAAATCGCGCTACGGCCTGACCGACGCGCAGGTCGCTGGCGTGCTCGGCAACCTGCAGCAGGAAAGCGGGCTGCAAGGCAACGTCAATCAAGGCGGAGCGACAGGCGCGCCCTCCGGCAACTTCGCGGACGACAACGCCAACGGTTGGGGTCTTGCACAATGGGGCGGCACGCGCAAACAAGGCGAAATCAACTATGCGAAGCAGCACGGGCTCGACCCGGGCAGCCTCGAAGCCAACATCGGCTTCATGAATCAGGAACTCGACACGACGTACAGCAAGACGATCACGGACATCAAGCAGACGACGACGGCGGAACAAGCGGCACTGGTCTGGGACAAGGACTACGAACAGGCCACCGATCCGCAAATGGAAAACCGCAACAAGTACGCCGAGCAATTCCTCGCGCAAGGTCTCTGAACGCGAACGCGTCCGCCCCCCGGGGCGTTTGAAGCTCGCACGATCCCGCCCGATGTCCGGGCGGGATTTTCTTTGCACGGCATTTTCCGCCGCGCGAAAACGCCGCTCGTCGGCAATACATCGACTACCCGGATTCGACGGAAACGACTCGATGGGGTTCGCCGAGCGGGGCCGAAGGCCCCGGGAGCGGTCATCAGTCTCTTTCGAGCAGGCGCCGCATGGCAAGGCGCACGTAGGGATCGGTACTGTCCTCGTGTGCCGTCGCATAGCCATGCCACGACGGATCGTCGAGGAGTTTCAGGCAGATCGCCTTCAGTTCGGGCGCGCGATCGTCGGGCAATCCGTTCACGATCTGCCACGCTTCGTGCGGACGCCCGCGCACCAATGCGATCGTCACGGCAAAGACGTGCACCTCGCGCGTTTCGGGGTAGACATCGTGCATGTGCGCCAGCAGCGCCTCGGCCTCGTCCAGCTCGTTGGCCTCGATATGCTCGATGATCGCCTGCGCCATGGCCGGCGCATCGGCCGGCCGTTCGGTAAGAAGCTCCATCATGCTCGTCACCGTCCGTGCATCAGGCGGCGCCCGTGCCTGAGGTCAGCGTTCGCACCGCCTCCTTGCCGCCCGCCAATGCGAGCGCGGTAGCGGCGCCCTCCGGCGTCAGGTTTTCCGCGAGCGCCGTGCCGCCCTCGAGCGCCTCGAGCCCACCCTTCGCAATGGCCCCTGCCCCCGCAAGGGCTTCCTTCGGGTTGCCGCTCAGCAGCCCCTTGCCGAACGTCGCCGCGCCGTGCAGCGCGTTGCCGACACCATGGAGAACATCCCCTGCAGCCTTGGTGACATCCCCGACTACGCTCTTCACAATATTGCCGATGAAGCTCATTCGTTTTCTCCTTGATCGTGAACGAAACGCGCGTTCGATGAAACGCGCGACACCGAACCGCATGAAGGCGGCCCTCGTTCCAATCTAATGAATGCGGATGCGAAAGCGTTCGCGCGCGCGAAGCCGCACCGCGAAAACCGAATGAGCAACACCCGCGAGACGGCTCGGCGGTATGCCGCCGCGAACCTGCTTCGCCAATCCGAACGATGCTTCGCGCGGTTCACGGGAGTGTCATGACCGGCTCGCACAGTGCAGTCCATCTTGTCTCCTGGTCCGAAAACATCATGGCGCCCCCACCCAAGATCGCGTTCCCGTCGCATGCAATCGAATCCGCGTCCCTCACCCGCACACCGAGCGACCCCGGCCCCTCCACCGGAGCGAAACCCGCGCCGATGCCGACGCGGCGCGCGAGTGCCGGCGCGCTCATCGAGGAACTCGGCAGCCTCGGCAAGCGCCCGTGCGCGGAAGGTCCGCCCGCCGCGCCCGCTGCTCCGAAGCCCGCAGCGGCTATCGCGCCGCAAAAGCCCGGCGTGGACGACATCGGCGCATTCGTACCGGGCGCCGGCGGCAAGGGCCGGCTCTTCGCCGATTTCGCGCACGCGATGGGCGTCAACCGCAAAGGCATGACGTTGACGGCCTTCGCCGCCAAGCGGCCCGCGAAAGACGGCCTGAACGGTGCATCGACGGCGGCGCACGGACAGTTCGGCTACGACGCGGCGCCCGCCACCGACCTCGTGAACGCGCTGGCCTCGGGCTCGAACGCCGCCGCCGCGCATTCGATCCATAGCCGTTACGAAACCAAGGTCAAGGCGATGCTCGCCGCCGACGTCGAACGCTTCGAGCACCCCGAAAAACGCCCGCCGGGCGCGCCGATGCCGAACCAGGTCGACAACCTGCTGCTGACGAAAAACAGCAAGGGAGAATGGCAATACGACAAAGGCAAGCTCTCGCGCATTGCGCGAGACGACGCGCATCCGCTCACGCAGCGTGCCCGCGACGTATTGACCGCCATGAGCATCGCGGAGAACAAGGGCAAACAACGTAACGGCGCGCTCTACCAGTCGGTCACGTCCGCAATCGGTCTGACGGCAAGCGGGCTGCTCATTGGCGGCTCGCACGGCGCGCTGGCACCGCTCGCGGCATCCGGGCACCTGACCAACGCGGTCAAGGAAGCGCTCGATTTGAAGAAGCCGTTTGTCGAAGGGCGGCAAAACCTGCGCAATGCGAAGGCCGCCACGATTCAACGCTACGTCGACACGGTATTGGCCCCGCACGACTACACGGGCCAGACGCAGGACGAGCGCCTGCGCGCGGCGCTGCAAACGAGCCGCGCGAAGATCGACGATCTGCGCGCGATGGAGGCTCGGCCGGAGGACGAAGGCCTGCCTGCGGACTTGCGTAGCCCGCAGGCGCAGGCGGGTATCTATGCGTCGCTCTATGACGATGCACGCCGCTACGCCAACAGCGCGACGTCGTTCAGCAAGCGCTTGATCTCGGGCATGCATGCTGAAGACAAGGCGAAGGTACACAAGGATGCCGAGCGCGACATCGTGGTCAAGCATATTCTGTCGATGGTCACCAAGAGCATCGGGCGCCTCGATCCAGCCTCGCTTGCGGCGCTCGCGGGTGCCGACATGGCAGTCGATGCATCAGGCGCACAGCGCGCGAGGCAGGCGCTCGCGATCGTGGGCAACCATCCGCGCGCGAGCCGCAATCAGGATCTGATCGCCGCGCACACGCTGCTGACAGACAGCGGCATTCCGAAGGGCGAAGCGGCACTGCTGCTTTCACAGCTGGCACGCGCGCGGCGCGAAAAACCGCAAGCGGCGACGGCGCCGCGCGATACGTCGGCTTCCAGCCGGAGCGCCGCACCGCTGACCGACAGCGAGCGGCTCAAGCAGATCGCCAACATCATCGGGCAGCCCGGCCTCACGGCAACCGCCGCCAAGACGGCGGAGGACGCCATCAAGAAGAACCTCGGGCTGAGGTCTTGACGCGCGGCGCGGCGTAAGGCGCAATAGCGACGTCCTCGCCGCGGCGCGCAGTCGGCGATTCATTTGCCGGTTCGCGGCACTCGACGAAACTTCGGAATGCACAGGCTGTCCTCCACCGTGCGCGCTTACCGTGAAGCGGGGTGTGGCCGTCGGCCGTCATCGCCGTCCATGCCGCCATGACCTTCATTGTGAAAGGGAGAACCGACCATGCGATTCGCGTTCGCCGGCTTCGATCGCTGGCGTGTCGTCTTCGACGCGTTCGTGGCCGCCGGCTGGGAGCCTGTGGCGCTCTACTCGTTTCCGGTCGACAACCGGCTCGACTTCAATAGCGAACTCGTCGAGCGCGCGGACAAGCTGCGCATTCCGGTGCAGCTGTCGCGCATCGACGAAGACGATCTGCGCTGGCTCGCCGCACGGCAATGCGAGGCACTGATCGTGGCCGGCTACAACTGGAAGATTCCGGCGTGGCAGCCCTATCTGCGCCATGCGGCGAACTTTCATCCGTCACCGCTGCCCGACGGGCGCGGCCCGTACCCGGCCATGCGCGCCATCCTCGAGGGGCGGCGCGAGTGGGGCGTCAGTTGCCATCGAATCGATGCCGATTTCGATACCGGGGAGATCGTCGATTCCGAATGCTTTCCACTCGATGCCGACGAATGGCACGAGACGCTGCAGCTGAAGCTGCAGATGGCTGCCCGTCGGCTGGCCACGCGCGTGGCCCGCGACTTCGATCGGCTTTGGAACGAACGGCGTCCGCAAGGTGCGGGCAGCTACTGGCCGCGCGTCGCCGATGCCGAGCGCACGATCGATTTCGCGCAGCCCGTGGCCGAGGTGATGCGCGTCGTGCGGGCCTGCGGGAACGTCGAATCGATCGCGCCGCTCTTCGGCACGACCGTCCACGTGCGGCGCGCCACCGCCTGGCAGGAAGCACACACGTACGAGCCCGGGCAGATCGTGCATCAGTACCGGCGCTGGGTCGTGGTCGCCGCGCAGGACGGCTTCGTCGCCTTGCTCGAATGGAGCCCGCTGAACGCGTCCCTTCGTCAGCAGATGGCGGGCTGAATCGGGACGTCGGTTGCGCCGGTAAACAACGAAGCGGCCGCGCTGCGGTGTTTCGCAGCGCGGCCGCCGATTGTCGCCGATCATCGCTTCCTGCAGCCCCCGATCAGCGGCCGCTCGGGCCGCCGATCGGGATGATCGCCGGAACTGCCGGCGACGTTACTTCGTACTGACGCCGGCGATCGTACCCGTGTGAATGCCGGTGATGTTCTCGAAGGCGACCGCGGCGCGCGTCTTGCCCGGCGTCAGCACGTTCGCGCCGCCCAGCGCATCCGAAAGCGCCTTGCTCGCGTCGTGGCTGATCTTGCCACCGCCATGCGCGTTCGCCGTCTGCTGCAGTTGTGCGCCGATCGCCGCCGCATCCGACTGGCTCAACTTGCCCGACTTCACCGCGTTGGCGAGCGTCTTCGCCGCGGCATTGCCGTCGCCGTGCGACAACGCGCTTTCCATGGCCTGGAAGTCGGCACCATCCTGCGCGTTGAAGTTGGCCAGCGCCTTGCCTTCGTCGGCCATCTGCAGCGGCTTGCCGTCCTTCAACAGGTCGCCCGTACCGGGTGTGAAGCCTGCCGTCGCGCCCGTTGCCGGCAAGCCGCCCGTCGTCGGCAGCGTACTGGTGTTCGCCGGAAAACCGCCCGTGCCAGGCAAGCCGCCGGTCGTCCCCGGCTGCCCCGCCACGCCGCCCGCGCCGCCCGTTGCGTTGCCCGCCGCACCGAGTCCGCCTTGAGCCGCCCATTGGAAATTGCCGACCCCGGACTTGCCGTCGGTGCCCGCCACGTCGTGCGTCTCGATCTGCTGGTAGGCACCCGGGTTCGCGAGCATCGTCTGCGCCGCTTGCTGCACCGTGGGCGGCGTGCCGCCGTCGGCGTTCGACGCGAGTTTGTACATCGCGTTCGGGTCCGACGCACTGATGCCATGCTGCCCCATGTACGAGGCCAGCACGCCCGCCGCGTTTTGCACCGTCATCCCCCCGGTGCCGCCCGGCATGGCGCCTGCGCCCCCCATGCCGCCGGGCGTCGCCCCCACACCGCCGGGCGTTGCCCCCATACCGCCGGGCATTGCGCCCGCGCCGCCACCGGGCATGCCGCCAGCACCGCCGGCGCCGCCCGGCATGCCGCCGGCCTGCCCGTTCTGCCCGGTCTGCATCTGCTGGAGCAACTGGCTAATGAGGCCGATGAGATCCTTGAGCACGTCCTGCGTCGAGCTCGCCGAGGCACCGTTGGTCAGCCGTTGCAGGTAGCTCGCCGGATCGGTGGGGTAGGTGGTCATACTCGGAACGTTCAGATTCATGATGTCTTCTTCCTGTCGGGTAAGTGTTTGCGTGACCGTCGGTACTACGAGGCAAAGTCAGTCTAGGTTGCTGCCGCTGCTACAAGCGCACCGATGCGAAGGCCGCAATTGAAATGCGAATCGCCCGGCGCGCGGAAAAGGTGAAAACAGCTGCTCATGCGCGGACCCACGTCATCGACGCGGAGAATCCGCTGTTGTCGGCCGGCACGCCGTGCGTGCTCGCCGGTGCGTCGGTGGACGCAGGCGCTCGAACGCTGGCGTCGAGCTTTGCGGCACGCTCGAGCAGACGCGCGCCGATCTTCGCGCCCTCGATGCTTTCGCGCTGCTCGGCCGCGCTGAGCGCATAGCTGTGCCACAGCGGGTCTTCGAGGCCGAAAAGACACACCGCCATCAGTGCGGCATGAAGCCCCGAGCGCTTCGCTTCGGTGTCGTCGTCTTCGAGCACGCGGCGCGCGTCGCCCCATGCCTGGCGCCGGACGTAGCGCCACGCGGCGACCGTCCCCGCCCCGGGCCACCTGGGCCAAAGCACGCGGATCGCTTCGAGGAGATCCTCGAAGTCGGCTTCGTCGTCGAGCTGCGAAGCCGTCCACAGCACCTTGGTTAGGCCGCCGGCAATCTCATCCCTGCATCCTGTGTAAGTCACGATGTCCTCGTCTGCTGGAGTGCTGCAATCAAAAAGCGCACGGCGGCGCTGCGCACAGCCGTGCCGCGCTTGCTGTCGGCTCGTGCGTCGTGGGCGTCCCCTGGCGGTTAGTCTCTTGTATCGGGTCGGCTTTCGCCGACGCGATGCGAACGGAACGATCGGGATGCGAAGAGAGCACGGAGAAGAAAACCGACCGCGACGGGATCGATCGGTGCGATAGGCCGGATCGCTCGCCGTGTATCGAAAGGCGGGGACTTGCTCGATGCCCGGCGTCGAAGACGCCCCGCCACCGGTCGATGCGCGCCGGCCATCGGCCACGCTGTGCCCGTCGAATCGCCCCCGGCGACCGACGCAGCGTCCGCACGCAATCGGCTCATAAAATGGAGCGGTCACCACGGACACGAAGCGCTGTCCATGGAATGATGCTCGACGTGCGAACGCTTCGTCGAGCGTGGCAACACAAGTTGTCGGTGATCGACGTACCGGGCCGGATTCGCGCCGGTAGTAAGCAGATGCAATCTTTAGTTGCACTACTTCCAGTCAATTGCCGCTTTCAGATTGAAGCGTTCTCTGGTTCGCGTTTCATGCTTTTATTGCGCGTGAGCGAGGCTTCCGGGTCGGCCTACATCATTAATATCGGTAGTACACCTTGTGTTAACCGGAGAAACCCACATGACGGGCAACAACAGCTTTCCTCGAGTGACGTACGGCAACCAGGCTTACACGACTGATTTTCATGAACCGTACCCAGCGCCCGGCTCGGGGGCAGGGTCGGGGACTTGGCCCGCCTCTCACACGCAGCCTCCTATCCATGGGATGCCGCCGGCATTCCACGGGCGTCCATCTTCTGCGCCAACGACGACCGATCCCGCGTTTGCCGCCTCCTATAGCAGCGTAAGGCGAAACGGTGTCCTTTCTCAAAACCAGATGCGAGATCGGAACATTGCATTTAATCAATCACACGACGGTCGAGTGGAGCGGAACGATATTGATGTTACCCGGATACAGGGTAGCTCGGACCCTCAACAGCGGGAGCGCGCCGCGCGCATGGCTCTGGAAAATCCTGCGCATGGGGCGCTGTCCGTCGCGCTCGAGCGCCATGGATACGGCCGGCTGCATACTGAAACACACGCGCCATCAACGGAAGAGGTGCTTCGCTCGTTGAGTCCCGAACAACGTAAGGATTTTGAAGAATTGGTGAATGGCGGTATGGAGCCTGAGCAGCTTCTCGCGATGATGGCGAGGAATCAACAAACAACAGGTTTGTCACCTCACGGGCAATCTCAGGCCTACCATCGGATGCAGAATACTTTTATGGTGACAGCGCACGCAAGTGCCCCAGCGGCATATGCATCCCCGTACGAAGACACCCGTCACGGTATTCCGCCGTCAGAGTTTCGTGGCGTTTACGTCCCGCAATCGCATGCGCACACCGCTCGTCAAGTTGATCGGGAATTAGCCGCGCGTCAGTCGGTATATCCGCAGGCCGTCGTCGTGCCAGATCGGCCCGGAATGAACCCGTATTATCAGGCGCCGAATGGGAGCGAACATCAGATCCATGGTGTTCAAGCTCCTGACTATTACAATGCCCTCAGAGCCCAGCTCAGTTCCGAGGAAGACTATGACGCGCACATCGTGAAGACCGGTATTCAGCGCGGATGGTAAGAACGCCTTTAGCCAATCGGCAAGGAACGTTGAGAGCGTAAGGCATGACCTTGACGTCCTCCCTGTCTGAAGGCAGGGAGGACGTCAAGCCCATTGCACATCTGATCGGAATCAGATTGCCCGTGTCGCACGCTCATGAATAGACGGTGTGCATCGAGCGCTCACCGCCAGTACGATGGTCCATGACTGTTTCAGCGTCGAATATTGCCTTGATACGGCCGCGTACGCGACGTGCGGTCGCTGGCTTCGTCCATATCGGTTGGAGGAGCCGCCGAAGCCACCGGAATGCGCACGAAGCCATGATTGGCGGAAGGCAGCCAGAGTCGAACTGACCCGGGAGTGTCTGACACCCCCAACCGGGTTTGAAGCCCGGCCGTACCACCGGATACGAATGCCTTCCGCGGAGAAAAAACACAAGAACGACGAGCGCCTACGCCTGAATACCCACCCAACCGCTGTCAGGCCGCAGGTAGTGAAGATCGCGGCGGAAGCGAGTATACCCAACCCGATCGAAGAACTCGAGAATCTGGATCGCGCGCTTGCGACCGAGGCCCGTCGCATCGCGGAACGTCGCCGCATCGAGCCCGCCGCCGCGCAACGGCGCGAGATGCGCGACCAGTTCCGCCAGTTCGCGCGCGACGTCCGCATGATAGAACAGGTCGCGCACGACCTGATGCACGTCGCCGCGCCGTGCGAGCTTGCGCAGCAGCGCGCGCACCGCGTCCTCGGCCGTGCCCGTATCGCGGGCCAGGTCGCGCACCCACGGCGGATCGAAGCGCCCCGCGTGGATCAACGGCAGCAGTTGCCGCGCCAGCGCTTCCTCGCGCGGCTCGAGGCTCACCGAATGCGACGGCAGATGCAGCCACGGCCCGCTGCGCGCGACTTCGCCGCCGGACACCAGCGCATCGACGAGCGCCCGCCACAGCGCATCCCCGACGAGCGGCGCAGCCATTCGCCGCAGGCGTGCGGCGTCGAGCCCTTGTTCGTCGGGCATGCGTTCGTGATACACGCGCAGCGTATCGACCGCCCGCGTCTGCAACGCACGCCAGTGCGCATGCGCAATCACCGCGCCTTCGTTCGACGCGGCATCGCGTTGCCCGATCGCCAGCGCATCGCCAGGCAACGCCAGCGCATCGGGTGCGAATCCCGTCAGATGCGTGAGCGTCGCGCGCGCAATGCCGAGCGGCGCCTGCGCGAGCAGCGCATCGAGGCGCCCTTCGTCGAGCCACGTCGCGAGCGCATCGAGCCATGCGCGGCGCGCAGGCGTGCGGCGCTTGCGCGCCGGCCCGAACGGATCGAGCACCCGGCCGCCGCCGACAGTGCGCGTCGCCTGCGGATTGCGGACGATGAAGCGGTCGCCCGGCAGTGCGAACACCGGCTCGTCGAACACCAGTTGCACACGCATCCGCTGGCCGGCCGCGAGCGTGTCGCCGTCGAGCAGCGCGACATGGGCCATGCGATGCAGCGTGCCGAGATGCACGTGCAGCGGCGCCCAGTGGGTCAGCGTCAGCCCCGCGTCCGCGAGCAGCGTCAGCTCGACGTCCAGACGCGGCGACGTCGCGACGAGCCGCGCATCGGCGACGGTGTCGCCGCGCTCGACGTCGGCCTTGTCGACGCCGGCCAGGTTCAGCGCGCAACGCTCGCCCGCATGGCCGGCCTCGACCGGCCGGTTCTGCGCATGGATGCTGCGCACGCGGGCCGCGCCGCCCGTGCGCACGATCGCGAGCGTGTCGCCCGTCGCGACGCGGCCCGCGAACGCGGTACCCGTCACGACGGTGCCTTGCCCGGCGAGCGTAAAGACGCGATCGACCGCGAGCCGGAACAGCCCGTCGTCGCGACGCGCGCGCCATGCGATCGCCGCGTCGGCCAGATGCTGCTTCAACGTGGTGACGCCCGGATCGTCGGCCACCGTCGCACGCGTTTCGAAGATCGGCACGCCGGCCAGCGTCGAGTCGTGCAGCCACGCGGCGATCTCGTCGCGCACCTCGGCAACGCGTGCGGCATCGACGCGATCGCATTTCGTCAGCGCGACGGCGCCATGCGTGACGCCGAGCAGTTGCAGGATCGCGAGATGCTCGCGCGTCTGCGGCATCACGCCGTCATCCGCGGCAATCACGATGAGCGCGAAGTCGATGCCGCACGCACCGGCCGCCATCGTATGAATCAGCTTCTCGTGGCCCGGCACGTCGATCAGGCCGAGCACGTCGCCGTTGTCGAGCGGCGTATAGGCATAGCCAAGCTCGATCGAGATGCCGCGCGCCTTCTCTTCCTTCAGCCGATCGGTGTCGACGCCCGTGAGCGCGCGCACGAGCGTGGTCTTGCCGTGGTCGATGTGTCCCGCGGTGCCGACGATCATGCAGCGGGCCCCGCGAGCGGCACGCATTGCGCGACGAACGCCGCTTCGTCGGCCGCTTCGAGGCAGCGCAGGTCGAACCGCAGCGCGTTGTCGGCCACGCGGCCGAGCACCGGACGCGGCCATTCGCGCAGGCGTTTTTCCAGCTGCATGAGCGCGCGGCCGCCGCGCTTGCCGTCCGCTGAGCGCACGACGAGCCCGGCGCTCGGCAACTGGTCGACCGGCAGCGCACCGCTGCCGATCTGGCTGAACATCGGCTCGACCGTCACGTCGAAATCGCTGCCGAGCGCGGCCTGCAGCGCCGGGCGCATGCGTTCGGCGGTTTCGGCGATCTCGCGCTGCGGGCGCGTCAGCAGGCGCAGCGTCGTGAGCCGGTCGCGCAGGAATTCGGGTGACTGATAGAGGCGCAGCACGGGTTCGAGCGCCGCGAGCGTCAGCTTGCCGACGCGCAGCGCACGCTTGAGCGGATGCTTCTTGATCTTCGCGATGAGCGCACGATCGCCGACGATCAGGCCGGCCTGCGGGCCGCCGAGCAGCTTGTCGCCGCTGAACGTGACGACGTTTGCGCCGGCCGCGACGGTTTCCTGCACGGTCGTCTCGTGCGGCAAGCCCCATTGCGACAGGTCGGCCAGCGTGCCGCTGCCGAGATCGACGGCGATCGGCACCCCGTGCTCGCGCGCGAGCGGCGCGAGTTCGGCGAGCGTCGTCTCCTTCGTGAAGCCGCTGATCGCGTAGTTGCTGCAGTGCACCTTCATCAGCAGCGCCGTGCGCGGGCCGATCGCGTCCGCGTAGTCGCGCAGGTGCGTGCGATTGGTCGTGCCGATCTCGTGCAGCTTCGCGCCGGCACGGCTCATGATGTCGGGAATGCGGAACGCCCCGCCGATCTCGACCAGCTCGCCGCGCGACACGACCACTTCCCGCTTCGTCGCGAGCGCCGACAGCGTCAGCAGCACGGCCGCCGCATTGTTGTTGACGACGGTCGCGGCTTCCGCGCCCGTCAGTTCGCACAGCAGATCGTCGATCAGGTGGTCGCGGTCGCCGCGGCGGCCGGTGGCGAGATCGAACTCGAGGTTGACGGGCCGCGTGAGCGCGTCGACCACGGCGCGCACCGCGTCGTCGGGCAGCAGCGCGCGCCCGAGGTTCGTGTGCAGCACGGTGCCGGTCAGGTTGAACACGGTGCGCACGGCGCTCGCGCTCTGTGCGGCCAACGTGTGCGCGACGGCCGCGGCGATGCGCGGCTCGTCGAGCGGCTCGGCCGCCGCGGGATCGTGCTGCGCCGCCGTGCGCCAGCGTTCCAGTTCGGCGCGCACGGCATTGAGCACGCGCGTGCGGCCATAGTCCGCGACGAGCGGCTGCAGCGGCGCCGACGACAGCACACGTTCGACCGACGGCACGCGCGCCAGCACGGCATTCAGTTCATTCACTCCCGGTTCGGTCACGTCGTGGTGGCTCCAGTCTCATGCTTCGCAGTCGGCCGGGGCCGGCGCTCGCGCACCGCCCCGGCCCCGTGCCGTCAGTCCGCTTCGCGCGACACGTCGGGCCACAGCAGCGGGTTCGGCGAACTGCGCTGGTAGCCGGCCTCGTTCATCAGCAGGTCGAGCGTGAGGCTCGCGAGATCGTCCGCGAGCGGCTCGAACTCGTAGTCCTTCTCCTGATAGCCGATCTTGCGATAGGTCTTGCACTCGTCGCACGATTCGGCCTTGATGGCTTCGCTGCCGCCTTCGATCCCGTGATACGCGATGCCCTTCGTCGAATCGCAGTGCGAGCACTTGGTGCGCACCATGTGCCACTCGGTCGTGCACAGCCCGCACTGCAGGAAACGGTAGCCCTGATACTGGCCGCCGACGCGCACCACGCTCGCGACCGGATGCGTGCCGCACACCGGGCACAGCCCCGGCTGGTCGAGATACGGGACATCGGCCGGCGTCACGCGGCTCGCGAGATCCGTCCACGCGACCTGCAGCGCGGCCATCAGGAATGGCGCGGTGGCCGGGTCGACCTCGGCGAAGCGCAGCGCGAGGACAGCATCGGCCTGCGCGTCGAGTTCGGCGGGCGCCATCAGGCGCAGCCGGTCGAGCAGCTTCGCGAGCGGCGGATTGACGAGCCCGGCGCTTTCGACGCGATCGAGCAGTTCATACAGCACGGCACGCCAGCGCGAATCGCGCTCGCCGTCGAGCGCCGGCACGAGCGGCATCGAATGTTCCTGCGCGCGTGCGATCGATTCCTTCGACGGCAGCGGCAACTCCAGCGTCTGCAGCGTCGCGTGCTGCGCGTCGGCGACGGTGGCCATCAGCCGCAGGTAGCCGCTGATCGGGTTCAGGTCGGCAAGCTTGCGCAGCCGCGCGGCGCGCGCGGCGAACGCGGTCGCACGCTCCGGCAGGCGAAAGCGCGGAATGGCCGAATGATCGAGTGCCGAGATCTCGGTCGGCTCCAGAATGCGTTGTGTCACGAAAATGTCTTCCAAAAAACTAAGCGCCGACGAATCGGCGCTTTCGGGCGATTCCGGCGGTGGGCGGAACGATACGCCGCAATCGGCTTACCGCCCCGCTCCGCTGCGTTACTTCACGCTTTCACGGAACCACTTCGGGTGATGCTTGCGGGCCCAGCCCAGCGTGACGGTGCCGCGCACCATCGCGCCGATCGAACCCTTCACCCACAACGCCGCGTAAATGTGCACGATGATGCTCGCGATCAGCACGAAGGCCGCCACGGCATGCACGACAGCGGCCGCGCGGATCACCCCGATCGGGAAGTAGAACGAGAAGTAGCGCCGCCAGATCACGATTCCCGACAGCAGGAGCAGCAGTAGGCACGCCACCAGCGTGAAGAATAGCAGCTTCTGCCCGGCGTTATAGCGCCCGACCGGCGGCAGCTTGTCTTCCTGGTTGGTCAGCACGTCGTCGATCTGCCTCAGCCACTGCCGGTCGTCCGCGTCGAGCACATTGTGGTGCCAGAAGCGCACCACGAGGATCGCGAACGACACGAACATCACGAGACCGACGAACGGGTGCAGGATCCGCGTCCACTGGCCGCCGCCGAACAGCGCGGTGAGCCAGAACATCGACGGATGAAACAGCGCGAGCCCGGACAATGCGAGCAGCACGAACGTGATCGCGGTGATCCAGTGGTTCGTGCGCTCGTTCGGCGTGTAGCGGACGATCAGGTTGGGGTCGTCGTGGTTCATTTCGCGTCCTCCTTGATGCGTCGCGCTTCGTCGCGCGCGGCCGATTCCTCTTCGTCGCTCACCTCGTTCGGACCGACGCGGACGTAGTGGAAGAATCCGGCCAGCGCGGTCAGCGCGAGGCCCGCGACCGCGAGCGGTTTCGCGATGCCCTTCCACAGCTTCACCATCGGGCTGATCGACGGATTGTCGGGCAGCCCGTGGTACAGCGACGGTTTGTCCGCGTGATGCAGCACGTACATCACGTGCGTGCCGCCGACGCCCTGCGGGTCGTACAGCCCCGCATGCTCGAAGCCGCGCTCCTTCAGGTCCTCGATTCGCTCGGCCGCGTGCTGCTTCATGTCCTCCTTGGTGCCGAACACGATCGCGCCCGTCGGGCAGGTCTTCACGCAGGCCGGTTCCTGTCCGACCGCGACGCGGTCGGAACAGAGCGTGCACTTGTACGCGCGATGATCCTTCTTCGAGATCCGCGGCACGTTGAACGGGCAACCGGTCACGCAGTAGCCGCAACCGATGCAGTTCTCCTCGTGAAAATCGACGATCCCGTTGTTGTACTGCACGATCGCGCCCGGCGACGGACACGCCTTCAGACAGCCCGGATCCTCGCAGTGCATGCAGCCGTCCTTGCGGATCAGCCACTCGAGGTCGCCCGCCGGGTTCTCGTATTCGGAGAACCGCATGACCGTCCAAGAATGCTCGGTCAGGTCGGCCGGGTTGTCGTACACGCCGACGTTGGTGCCGACCTCGTCGCGCAGGTCGTTCCACTCCATGCATGCCGTCTGGCATGCCTTGCAGCCGATGCACTTCGATACGTCGATCAGCTTCGCGACGCTCCCGGTCACCGGCTCGCGCACCGTAGGCGGTGGCGTCGTGGTGGCCGAGACCCGCTTGATATCCAGCGATTGCAATGCCATCTCTTCCCCCTTACGCCTTTTCGACCTTCACCAGGAACGACTTGAATTCCGGTGTATAGGAGTTGCCGTCGCCCACGGACGGAGTCAGGGTATTGGCGAGATAGCCGGGCTTCGTCAGGCCCTTGAAGCCCCAGTGCAACGGGACGCCGACCGTCTGGACCTTCTTGCCGTCGACCGTCAGCGGCTTGATCCGCTTCGTGACGAGGGCGACCGCGATGATGTAGCCGCGCTTGGACGACACCTTCACGTGTTCGCCATGCGCGACGCCGACTTCCTTCGCGAGGTCTTCGCCGATCTCGACGAATTGCTCGGGCTGGATGATCGAGTTCAGCCGTGCATGCTTGGTCCAGTAGTGGAAATGCTCGGTCAGCCGGTACGTCGTCGCGACATGCGGGAACTCGGACACCTTGCCGAACGACGCACGATCGTCCGGGAACACGCGGGCGGCCGGGTTGTTCAGCGCCAGCGGGTTGTTCGGGTGCAGCGGATTCGCGGCGAGCGGCGTCTCGAACGGCTCGTAGTGCTCGGGGAACGGACCTTCGTTCATCGCCGCGCGGGCGAAGAAGCGCGCGACGCCCTCCGGGTTCATGATGAACGGCCCCATCCCGTTTTCGGGCGGTTCGTCCACCTTGAAGTCCGGCACGTCCACGCCCTTCCACGCGCTGCCGTTCCAGCCGACCAGCTTGCGGGTCGGGTCGAACGGCTTGCCGGCGACGTCGCACGAGGCGCGGTTGTACAGGATCCGCCGGTTCGCCGGCCACGCCCACGCCCAGTTCAGCGTCTGGCCGATGCCGGTCGGGTCGGAGTTGTCGCGCCGGCCCATCTGGTTGCCGGCCTGCGTCCATGCACCGCAGAAGATCCAGCAGCCGCTCGCGGTCGTGCCGTCGTCCTTCAGTTGCGCGAACGCGGCGAGCTGCTCGCCCTTCTTCACGAGCGGCTTCGCCGGATCCTTCGGATCGGGCAGATCGGCGAGCGCTTTCCCGTTGAACTCCATCGCCAGTTCTTCGGGCGTCGGGCTTTCCGGATTCGCGTACGGCCACGTCAGGTTCACGATCGGGTCCGGGTACTTGCCGCCGTCCTTCTGGTACAGCTTGCGCATGCGCAGGAACAGCCCCGACATGATCTCGAGGTCGCTCTTCGCTTCGCCCGGCGGCTCGGCGCCCTTCCAGTGCCACTGCAGCACGCGGCTCGAACTCACGAGCGAGCCGTTTTCCTCCGCGAAGCAGGTGGTCGGCAGGCGGAACACCTCGGTCTGGATCTTCGACGCATCCACGTCGTTGTAGTCGCCGTGATGCTTCCAGAACTCGGACGTCTCGGTCGCGAGCGGATCCATGATCACGAGCCACTTCAACTTCGCGAGACCTGCCGCCGTCTTCACCTTCGACGGCGCCGCCGCGAGCGGATTGAAGCCCTGACAGATGTAGCCGTTCATCTTGCCGGCATTCATCAGTTCGATCGCCTGCAGCAGGTCGTACTGCTTGTCCAGCTTCGGCAGGTAGTCGTAGGCCCAGTTGTTCTCGGCGGTGGCCGCGTCGCCCCACCACGACTTCATGAAGCTGACGTGGAACGCCTTGTAGTTCTTCCAGTAGCTCAACTGGTTCGGCCGCAGCGGCAGCTGCACGCGCTTCTTGATGTACGCGTCGAAGTCCTGCTCGGCCTGCATCGGCAGCGTCATGTAGCCCGGCAGCAGGTTCGACATCAGCCCGAGGTCGGTCAGCCCCTGGATGTTCGAGTGACCGCGCAGCGCGTTCATCCCGCCGCCGGCGATGCCGATGTTGCCGAGCAGCAACTGCACCATCGCGCCGGTGCGGATGATCTGCGCGCCGATCGAGTGGTGGGTCCAGCCGAGCGCGTACAGCACCGTGCCGGCACGGCCCGGAACGGCCGTGGTCGCGAGCATCTCGCACACCTTCAGGAACTTGTCCTTCGGCGTGCCGCAGACCTGCTGGACCATGTCCGCCGTATAGCGCGCGTAGTGCTGCTTCAGCAGGTTGTAGACGCAGCGCGGATGCTGCAGCGTCGGATCGACCTTCACGAAACCGTCGTCGCCGCGCTCGTAGTCCCAGCTCGACTTGTCCGGGTACGCGTGCTTGTCGGCGTCGTAGCCGGAATAGATGCCGTCGTTGAACGCGTAGTCCTCGCGCACGATGAACGAGAAGTCCGTGTAGTTCTTCACGTACTCATGCTGGATCTTGTCGTTCGTCAGCAGATAATTGATGACGCCGCCCAGGAAGACGATGTCGGTGCCGGTGCGGATCGGCGCGTAGTAATCGGCCACCGAGGCCGTACGCGTGAAGCGCGGGTCGACGACGATCAGCCGCGCCTTGCGGTGCGCCTTCGCCTCCGTCACCCACTTGAAACCGCACGGATGGGCCTCGGCTGCATTGCCGCCCATCACGAGAATCACGTCCGCGTTCTTGATGTCGACCCAATGGTTCGTCATCGCTCCACGGCCAAACGTCGGGGCAAGACCTGCCACCGTCGGGCCATGTCAGACACGCGCCTGATTGTCGAATGCGAGCATCCCGAGACTGCGGATGGTCTTGTGCGTCAGGTAGCCGACCTCGTTGCTGCCCGCGGATGCGGCCAGCATGCCGGTCGTGAGCCAGCGGTTGACCTTTGCGCCGTCCTCCGCCGTCTCGACGAAGTTCTCGTCACGGTCGGCCTTCATCAGCTTCGCGATGCGGTCGAGCGCGTCGTTCCACGAGATGGGTTCCCACTTGTCCGAGCCGGGCGCACGATACTCGGGATGCGTCAGGCGGTTCGGGCTGTGGATGAAGTCGATCAGGCTCGCGCCCTTCGGGCACAGCGTGCCGCGATTGACAGGGTGGTCGGGATCGCCTTCGATGTGGATGATGCTCGGTTGCGCATTCTTCGCGCCGTCGCCGAGGCTGTACATCAGGATGCCGCAACCCACTGAACAGTAAGGACAGGTGTTGCGCGTTTCGACTGTGCGCGCCAGTTTGTACTGTCGGACCTCGGCCAGCGCTTCGGACGGAGAAAAGCCCATCAGGGCAAGACTCGATCCGGCAAGCGACGTGGCCGTCACCTTCAGGAACTGGCGCCGGGACATTTGTAGCATGGCGGTCTCGGCGTTATTGTGGGGTGGGGGGAAACTGAAAGGAATTATAGACAGTTCAGGCAACTATGATCGAATCCTCGGATCAATACCGATTTGTCCGATTAACCTGCGATCAAACTCCGATGATCCGCGTTCCGCGCGCAACCGAACCGTCATGAAACGACAGATCACTTCCGAAGCCACCCGTCTCGCCCAGCAGCAGGCCAACTGGGCCCTCACCGCGTTCAAGCGCTTCTCGTCCGATCGCTGCTCCGCGATGGCCGCGGGCATCGCGTTTTTCTCCGCGTTCTCGCTCGCGCCGACCCTCGTGATGGTGATCGCGGTGGCCGGCTGGTTCTACGGCGACGACGCCGCGCGCGGCCAGGTGTTCGAACAGGCGCACCAGTTGATCGGCGACGACGCGGCGGCCAGTATCCAGACGATCGTGCAGAACGCGCACCGCGCGGGCGAGCGCGGCGGCCTCGCCACGCTGATCTCGTTCGCCGCGCTCGCGGTCGGCGCGTCGGCCACGTTCGCGTCGCTCAGCGCGGCGCTCAGCGTGATCTGGCCGGCCACCGAAAGCCGCTGGTCGAGCATGCTCGGGCTGGTGCGGGTAAGACTGATCTCGTTCGGGCTCGTGCTCGGCGTCGCGTTCCTGCTGATCGTGTCGCTCGTGCTCGACACCGCGATCACCTTCATCGGCACCTGGCTGCTGGGCAATTCGCCGTACGTGGTCGTCACGAACCTCGTGCAGTTCTTCGTCGGCATCGCGGTGCTCGCGGCCGCGTTCGCGTCGTTGATGAAGTTCCTGCCCGATGCGCGCGTCGCGTGGCGCGACGCCGCGATCGGCGGCATCGTGTCGGCGATCCTGTTCTCCGGCGGCAAGAAGCTGTTCGCGCTGTACCTCGCGCGTGCGGGCACGGCGAGCGCGTTCGGCGCGGCCGGATCGTTCGCGGTCCTGCTGATGTGGCTGTACTTCTCCGCGGTCGTGCTGCTGCTCGGCGCGGAATTCGCGGCGGCCCGCGGCAACGCGCATCGGGCGGCCGAGAATTCGGCGCCGGGAGCGCCCGCTCAAGCTGCCGATCAAGGCCATCAAGCCGGTCAAGCGGAAAATCGCCCGCGCGACGACTGATTCACCCGCCCGCTGAAAACGGCCGCACATCGATCTCTCTCGCGCCCCCGGCACACTCGCTCGCGCCTTCACAACCCCGACGTCCGCCGCGCATTCACGCGGCGTCGGCGCTTCTTGCCACGTCGACGCGCACGTACCTGCAACCGCAAACGTTTGCACACCCTCGTTTTCCTGCTGCAACGGGCCGAAACAGGGGGTCTGCCGACATGCGCATCAACTATTGAAACAATCGCAGCGCAGCAATTGTCAACTATTTCATAAACAGGAACAGTTGCTGATGTGCTTGATATATATAGACTTTTTCCCGCTGTTACCTTTTCGAGACACTTTATTTTTTAAGCTTTCTTGCGTGTATGGCACTGAGCTATTCTCCAATCCGCAACAAATAACGATGAATCACTTGCGTGGAGAAACTCAACGATGAAGAAACTTGCTCTCTCGACCCTCTCGCTCGCCCTGCTGGGCGCTGCCGGCGCTGCTCAAGCTCAGTCGAGCGTGACGCTCTACGGCGTGATCGACACGTCGATCACCTACGTTCACGGTAACGATGGTCAAGGTAACAATTCGTGGTCGATGGGTAGCGGCAACCTGCAAGGCAGCCGCTTCGGCCTGAAGGGTTCGGAAGACCTCGGTGGCGGCCTGAAGGCGATCTTCCAGTTGGAAAACGGCTTCAACTCGGCATCGGGCGCACTGGGCCAAGGCCAGCGCATGTTCGGCCGCCAGGCTTTCGTCGGCCTGCAAAGCGACCAGTACGGTACGCTGACGCTGGGTCGCCAGTACGATCCGCTCGTCGACCTGGTTCAGGCAGTCACGGCTGACAACTACTTCGGCAGCGTGTTCGCCACGCCGGGTGACGTCGACAACAACGACAACAGCCTGCGCGTCAGCAACGCGATCAAGTACACGTCGCCGGTCTGGGCAGGCCTGCAGGTCGAAGCGATGTACGCACTCGGCGGCGTCGCCGGCGCAACCGGCAAGGGTCAGACGTGGGCGGCAGCGGCAGCGTACAACAACGGCCCGCTCGGCCTGGCTGCCGGCTACTTCCACGCGAACAACTCGGCTCCGCTGAGCGCAACGGGCCAGCGCACCGGCTGGGCCGGCACGTCGGACGCGATCTTCGACGGCTCGGGCACCTTCATCAACAACGCGTACTCGTCGGCATCGTCGATCGGCATCGCGCAAGTCGCTGGTCAGTATGCATTCGGCCCGGTGACGTTCGGTCTCGGCTACAGCAACGCGCAGTACAAGGCTGATGCGAACTCCGGCTTCGGCACGAACCAGAAGTACAACACGGGCCGCGCATTCGTCACGTACCAGGCATCGGCACCGCTGCTGCTGGGCGTCGGCTACATCTACACGAAGGGTAGCGGCCAGACGGACGCCAAGTACCACCAGGTTTCGCTCGGTGCGGACTACTCGCTGTCGAAGCGTACGGACATCTACCTGGTTGGCGCGTACCAGCACGCAAGCGGCCACAACGCCGACGGCAGCGATGCGCAAGCGTCGGTCGGCTCGTACGGCATCGCCGGCAAGAGCTCGCAGGAAATCGTCGCACTCGGCCTGCGTCACAAGTTCTAAAAACGAAGTATCCGGCGTGCATGGCGTCTCCGACGCCTTGCGCACCGACCTGGAAAGCCAGCCCCGGTTTCGGCCGCGGCTGGCTTTTTTTTCGTCCGGCTCCGGCCGGCGAGGGGCCGACATCGCCTGCAGGGCCGCCGCGCGAAAGCCGACGCTCCAACCATGGGTCGGCGGGCTGGCAGCGGCGCCTGACGGCTGCAATGCACCCGCAACACCGTTCCCCCAGCCCAAAGAGGTCGCCGTTTCTCCGTAGGACGACTACCATCCGCACAGCCGGCGTCGCCGGGCTCGATCGATGCGGGATTTGTTTGCGCCGCGTGTCGATTCCGGCAGGCGTCGTCCGTCGTATCGATGGCGGCATACGGTTTGCCCCGAACCCATACAGACAGGAGATTCGTCATGACGATTCAGAAGATCACGCCTTTTCTCTGGTATTCGACTGAAGCCGAAGAAGCAGCGGCCTTCTATGCCGGCATCTTTCCGGATTCGCGCATCGTGCGCGTCACGGCGGTGCCCGGCACCGACGGCACGCGGATGGTCGAATTCGAGCTGTTCGGACAGCCATTCCTTGCGATGAGCCACCCGCGCACGGAAGCGTTCAACCATTCGATCTCGCTGCTCGTCAGTTGCGCGGACCAGGCGGAACTCGACCGCTACTGGAGCGCCCTGCTCGACAACGGCGGCACGGCCGACGGCTGCGGCTGGCTGAGGGATCGTTATGGCGTGTCGTGGCAGATCGTTCCGGAAGCGCTCATCCCGATGATGGCCGACCGCGACGCGGTCAAGGCGGGGCGCGTGGCCGCCGCGATGATGCAGATGACCAAGTTCGACGACGCCGCGCTGAAGGCCGCCTTTGCGGGCACGGCGGGCTGACGACCGGCGGCGGGCAACGCTTATGTGACGCCGCGCCGGGCCGGGCCGCCCGCATGCACGCGGCTCGACGGTTTGCGCATGGAGCCGGCTCGCAGGCGTTCGCTATCCGTGGCCGGCCGCTGAACCGGTAGCGTGCATCGTGGGCGCCCGTTGCTCCGCCGACAGCATCGACTCGACCGTCCGCCGCGCGTAGCCGATGAATTCGGCCAGCGGCTCGCCCGACAGGATCGTCGCGCCCGCTTCGCCATCGAGATAGGCAGCACGTGCAGCCGCTACAACCGGCCGGTGCACGTCCGGCAAGCGCTCCAGCACCCATGTCGCGGCGACGTCCTTCGGCGCGATCCTGCCGGTCGCGGCGCTGTACCAGATGCGTGCGAGCGCGAGCACGACGTTGCATTCGTCGCCGCGCCAGTCCGGTTCGGCCTTCCACTGTGCAACGGTCGCAAGCAGCGCGGCGACGAAGTCGCGCGCGGGCACCGGCTCGAACAGCACGTTCGCGGGCGGCCCGACCAGCGCGACACCGTGCTGTCGCACCTTCGTCAACAGAATGGCCAGATCGTGATCGACCAGCGGCGGCTCGACGATGCCGGCTTCCAGATCGCTGCGCAGCCATTCGCCGAACTGCAGCTCGCGTCGCGCCGGATGGCGCCACGGCACCACGTCGCCGTGTGCGATGACGGTGACCTCCAGCGCACGCATGTCGCCGCCGCAACCGAGCGGTGCCGACGCGCCGAGCAGGTCCGACATCAGCGCGCGCCGCACTGCTTCGTCCGGGCGCACCGCTACCGTCACCAGCAAATCGATGTCGCTGCGCGGTTTCAGGCCGCCGTCGAGCGCCGATCCGAACAGGTGGATCGCTTGCAGCGTCGCACCGAGCTGCCGTTCGATCGCGGCGCATGCGGCGACGACCTGTCCGGCGATGTCGTGCGGGATGAGGTCAGTCACGATGGCGAACATGGCGATGCGCTCGCAACGGAACGCGACGAAACAACGCGGCGCGCGAACGAAAGTTGCCGCTCGGCGATGCGGATGCGAATGCGAATGCGCGGCATGCGATCCGCCGCCCATCCTGCGTCGGGCAAACCCGTCATCGCCGGGCCGGCTATTCGCCGCCGCGCGATTTGCGCAGCGCAATAAAAATCCCCGCACGCTGTCGCGTACGGGGATCTCGGGACATCGCAACGGCTGCCGACTTGCATTCGGCAGTCGTTGCGCGGCATTACGCTGCCGCGTCCTTCAGCTTCTTCAGCGCACGTGCCTTCACGCGCACGCTGGCCGGCTTCGCCGGGAACCAACGCTCTTCGCCCGTGAACGGATCCTTGCCGAAGCGCTTCTTCTTCGCCGGCACGACTTGTGCCGTGATCTTCAGCAGACCCGGCAGCGTGAACTCGCCTGCGCCCTTCTTGTGAACCGAGCCCAGCACGACGTTCTCGAGTGCGACGAGAACTGCCTTGACCGCCTTCACTTCGACAGCTGCGCGCTCAGCGATGTGCGTTGCGAGCGATGCCTTCGTGAACTTGTCCTTCAGCGGCGTCGGAGCAGCCGGTGCTGCCTTCGCGGCAGCCTTCTTGGCCACTACTTTCTTCGCGGGCGCAGCCTTTTTGGCAGCCACTTTCTTGGTGGCCGGTGCGGCAGCCTTCTTGGCCACCTTTTTTGCGGAAGTCGCCATGTTTCTCCTACCAGGTGTGGTCGTTGGATACACGAAGCGTGCAACGCGCGCGCTTCAACGCCGGATTCTACAAGCGCCTTGACGCTTCGTGCAGTACTTTTATGCGTTTTCACGGGGTTTCCCGCAGGTTTTGTTGCGCGCGACCGACTTCATCGACGCTCGAGCGTAAAAAAACACCTTCACGTATACGTCCGAACGCGAATTACGTTCGATATTTGCGCACCTATACTGGGCTCGCTCAATGCCCGGATGCCTCCATGCGCGAAGTCAGATACGTCAAAGGACTCGACGGCCTGCGAGCCCTCGCCGTCATCCTCGTTTTCCTGTCCCACAAGGGCCATGTCCTTGCCGTCGACGTCGGCAAGCTTGGCGTGTGGACGTTTTTCCTCATCAGCGGATTCCTGATCGTCGGCGAGCTGCATCGCAACCGCCAGGCGATCGAGCGCGGCACCATGACGCGCCGCCACGCGCTGGCGCTGTTCCTCGCGAAGCGCGCGCTGCGGATCTTTCCCGTGTATTACCTGCTGCTCGCGGCGCTCGCGATCGCGCACGCGCTGTTCTACCAGCGCGGCGTCAACCTCGGGCTCGCATGGCACGCGGCGTTCCTGTCGAATTACTGGATCGGCGTCGTCAAGGACGGCTGGCCGGGCTCCACGTCGCACTTCTGGAGCCTCGCCGTTGAACAGCAGTTCTATCTGATCGCCCCCCTCGCGCTGCTCGCGGTGCCCGCCGCGCGACACGTCGCGCTCGGCATCGCGGCCGTCGCGCTGTGCGCGCTCGCGCATCTCGCGCTCTACCTGTCGGACGCGTCGCCGGTGCTGATCTACGCGTTTTCCCCGTGGAATTTCGCGTTGATCGCGCTCGGCGGCGTCGGCGCGATGGCGCTCGCCGATCGCGGCGCGGCCGCCGCGCGCCGCGTGCCGCCCGGCTGGCTCGGCGCGGCCGGCGTCGCCTTCTTCCTCGTGCTGCCCGCCTGCACGGCGTTGCCCGATGCGGTCGCGGGGCTCGCGGATCTCGGCCTGTCCGTGTCGCTCGGCGCACTGATGCTGTGGATCGTCAGCGAACCGGAGCATCCCGTCGTCGCGCTGCTCGATTGGACGCCGCTCGCCTATCTCGGCACGATCAGCTACGGCTTCTATCTGTTCCACAACCTGATTCCGGCGCGCTTCGGCGTGCTGCCTGCGTCGTTCGCCCACGTGCCGATGCCGGACATCGTCCGCGACGCGCTGCCGGAAATGCTGCAATTCGCGCTCGCCGTGCTGCTCGCGCACCTGTCCTGGCGCTATCTCGAGAAGCGCCTGCTCGACTTCAAGAAGCCGATCGCCGCGATGCTGGCCCGGTACTTCGCCGCGCAGCCGAGCGCGTCGCCGCGCTGAGCGGCACACGGGCGCGGCGCGCGGCCGAGGCCGAGGCCGAGGCCGGATCGCAACGCCGCGATACCGGTGACGACGCCCGGCGGCCGATGGCATGACAGCCGATGCCGCGTCATCGGGCAACACCGGCGCAAGCGTCGTGCAGACCGCCCCCCCATCCACCGATCCACTCGCCCGGCGAATGCTTCCGCACCGGTTTCACGCGCGACGTCCCCCGTCATCGGCACGCTTCGCGTGCCGCGTGCCGCCACCTTCCGGACATTCCCCGCACCACATGCAGACGTCGCGCACCATGCTCGTGCGCCCGCAAAAACAAAAAAGCCCCGGCGCGCGAGCGGCCGGGGCCAACGGAACAACCACCACCTGAAACGACGGAGCGCGCGGCCGCTTAAGCGACGGCAGCCAGCGCGGGCAAACAGGTACGCAGGTACGCCTCGAATTCGCGGCTCACTTCCGGATGCTGGAGCGCGAGCTCGACGGTTGCCTTCAGATAGCCGATCTTGCTGCCGCAGTCGAAACGCGTGCCGTAGTAGCGATACGCGAGCACCTGCTCGTTCGCGAGCAGCGACTGGACGGCGTCGGTGAGTTGCAGTTCGCCGCCCGCGCCCGGCTTGAGCTTGCGCAGGTGATCGAAGATCGTCGGCATGAACACGTAGCGGCCGACCACGCCGAGGTTCGACGGTGCATCCTCGGGCGCCGGCTTCTCGATGATGCCCGACAGCTTGATGATGTCCTCTTCCCACTCCCGGCCTTCGACGACGCCGTACGAGCGGCTGTCCTCGCGCGGGATCGTCTCGACCCCGATCACCGAGCTGTGATAGTGGTCGAACACGTCGACGAGCTGCTTGAGCACCGGCTGTTCGCCGTGCAGCAGGTCGTCGGCGAGGATCACCGCGAACGGCTCGCCGTGCACGAGCTTCTCCGCGCACAGCACCGCGTGGCCGAGGCCGAGCGCTTCCGGCTGGCGCACGTAGAAGCAGTTGACGTGGCTCGGCTTGATGCCGCGCACGAGCTCGAGCAGCTTTTCCTTGCCGCGCGCCTCGAGCTCGGCCTCGATTTCGTACGACTTGTCGAAATGATCCTCGATCGCGCGCTTGCTGCGCCCGGTCACGAAGATCATCTCGGTGATACCGGCGTTGATCGCTTCCTCGACCGCGTACTGGATCAGCGGCTTGTCGACGACGGGCAACATTTCCTTCGGGCTCGCCTTCGTTGCCGGGAGGAACCGCGTGCCGAGACCGGCAACGGGAAACACGGCCCTGGTGACTTTCAACATGTTCGCATCCTGATAGCGTTGACTGCACCGCGTCGACCCGCGACCCGGCGCGATTGTGTTCCGAACGGCATATCGAGAATCGACGGCACCGCCAATTCCACTCCGCTCATTTTCGATATGAACTGGTTGCCCAATTATTTCTGAAAAAATATAATCGTTTCAAGCCGGTCGATATTGCCGAACCGATTGCCGAAGCAGAAACAAATTACCGATTTTCCAGATACAAATTCTTACGATTCGAATTCCTCGATATAGGGCACGCCGCCCCGCTCGAAGCCCGGGCGGATCGGTTCGTTCTTCAGCGCCTCGCGGTACGCCGACAGCACGACCATGACCAGCAGTACTGCAGCGCTCGCGATCCAATGCATGTCCATCTTGCCGCTCCTTGCATCAATCAACTGGAGCTTCAAATTATCAGAAAAAAATCGGCAAATAATTTGAGCTCGTCGAGAGCCTGCTTTCAGACCGGGATAAATCCATGATGTGGAATACCGGGATTTCCGGGGCGAGATTTTTTTATTCATTGACCGAATTCTTGCGCATTACGATTGGATGAAACTTCCCGTCCATCCGTCGCAAGGAATCGAATCGCATGCAAGCTTTCAGCGGATCGTCTCTGGCCGCGCCGCCCGTCGCCGATCACAAGGAACACGTGATCGACGCGATGCGCGGCTTCGCGGCGCTGCTCGTCGCCTATTTCCACTGCCGCCAGGTCGTCTGGGTCGGCATGCAGAGCTTCCATCATGCTTACGGTCATGCACTGAGCCCGGGCGTGATCGCCGGCTACCTGACCCTCCCGTTCGCGTGGGGCTCCGCCGGCGTCCCGATCTTCTTCGTGATCAGCGGCTACTGCATCCACCGCAACGCGGCGCTCAAGCTCGCGGCCAATCCGGCGTACCGGCTCGACGCACCGAACTTCTGGGTGCGCCGCTTCGCGCGCATCTATCCGGTGCTGCTCGCCGCGCTGCTGTTCACGCTCGCGCTCGATGCGGTCAGCCTGCAGATCGAGCCCGTCAGCCACAAGATCCGCGACGTCGGCCTCGTCGCGTTCCTCGTGAACCTGTTCTCGCTGCAGGGCGTCGCCGGCTACACGTACGGGTCGAACGGCGCCCTGTGGACGCTGTCGCTCGAAGTGCAGTTCTACGCGATCTACCCGCTGCTGTTCGCGCTGCGCCGGCGCATCGGCATGCCGGCCGTCGTGGCCGTGGTCGCGCTCGTCAACGTCGCGTCGGCGTGGCTGCTCGAACGGCACGACCTGCAGTTCTTCACGTCGTACTGGCTGTCCTGGACGATCGGCGCATGGATCGCGGACGTGCGCGCGCAGCAGTCTCGCGGCACGGCCGTCGTGCCGTCGCGCGCGTGGTACGTCGCGGCCGCCGTGCTGCTGGCCGCCGGCTGCGGCGCATTCCATTTCGGCCAGTACGGCGCATTCCAGCTGTGGTCGGCCGGCTTCGCGTGCTTCCTGTACCGCGCGCTCGCCCGCCCGCCGCGACCGACGCCGCCACTGCGCGTGCTGAGCTGGTTCGGCGACTTCAGCTACTCGCTGTACCTGGTCCACCTGCCGCTTTTCGTCTGCCTCGGCTCGGTGCTGTTCCACTCCGAACTGCAACTGTCGATCTGGCCGTCGTTCGCGTTCATGGCCGTCGCGATTCCGGTGGCGTACCTGTTCTACCGGATGTTCGAACGGCCGGCGATGATGTGGTCGGCCAGCTTCAAGCCGACCCGCACCGCCCGCGTCGTCGCGTCGGCGCCCGAACAGGCCGTCTGACGCGGGCCGGCCGGGTCGGTCGGCCCGTCCGGGTCGAAGCCCCCGCGCGGTGTCTCGCCGCGCGGGGGCTTTTTCATGGCCGGCACGCGGTTGCCGGCCGGGTCGGGAGGGACCCGGCAGACTGCTGCTGTCCGACCGCGCCACGGCCCGCGTGGCGACCCCTGGCGATATCCACGGCGCCGGATCGCCTCACGTTCCCGACGGCCCGATCCCGTTCCAGATGACGACCGGCCACGCTCGCGCCCGACTCCGACCCGGGCGCGCAACCCGCCCGTCCGTCACGACCGGACGCTCCACCCGCTGAAAAGCAAAACCCCCACGCAGCGCAACGCCGCATGGGGGCCCGTTTCCCGCCGGCTCGCGCCGACCGTTGCCGCTACTTCTTCGCCTTCGCAGCCTTGGCGGCCTTGGCGGTATCCGAGAGGATCTTCTCGACCCGCTCCACGTAGGTTTCGGTCCCGAACCGGCGCACCGCGGTCGCACGCCCGCTCGCGACGAGCCGCTCGCGCAGCGCGCGATCGCGCTTGAGCGCCGCCAGCGCATCGGCCAGCGCGGCCGCGTTGCCCGGCTCGCAGAGCAGCCCGTTGTCGCCGTCCTCGATGATCTCGACGACGCCGCCCGCGCGGGCCGCGACGACCGGCCGGCGCGCGAGCATCCCCTCGACGATCACGCGCCCGAACGGCTCCGGCGTGATCGACGTATGCGCGACGACGTCGACCGCCGTCATGCACGCGGCCACGTCGCGCTGGAACCCGAGGAAATGCACGCGTTCGTCCATCCCGTGCTGCGCGACGTATTCGTGCAGTTGCGCCGCATACTCGTCCTCGCCGAACAGCGGCGCGCCGACCAGCACCACGTGCATGTCGGGATGCCGCTCGGCGGCCTCCAGCAGCACGTGCTGCCCCTTCCAGCGCGCGAGACGGCTGAACGAGCCGACCAGCCAGGCGTCCGTGGGCAACCCGAGACGCGCGCGCAGCGCGGCCTGGCTCACGCCTTCCAGTGCATCGAACGGTTCGGCCGAAATGCCGTTGAACACGACGTCGACGTGCTGCGGCGTGAAACCCGTCAGCGCGCGGAACGCCTGCGCGGATGCGTCGGAGTTCGCGATCACGCGCGTGATGCCGAACCGCGCGCAGTACTTGATCGCCCGTAGCTGCTTGCCGCCGAAATGGTCGGTGCTGACGATGTCGCGCAGGTGCCAGACCACCGGCTTGCGCGCAAGCCGCCCGGCGAGCGCGGCGACCACCATCGCGCGTTGCGTGTTCGCATAGATCACCTCGGCGCGGCGCGCGCGCCGGGCGACGTCGCGCACCAGCCGCACGAGCTGCTTCACCGCGCCGAACGACACGCCGCCCTGCTTGCGCACGCCCGCGAGCGCGCCCTGCTCGACCACGTCGACGCGCGCGCCGATCTCGTCGAGCGCCGCGCGGAACGGGCCGTCGTCGAACAGCAGCACGTCGGCGTTCGCGCGCATGTGCTTCATGATCTCGAGCAGCGACAGCTCCGCGCCGCCGAGCACGCCGCTCTGGTCGAGCACGAGCGTCGCCGGGCCGCGCGCGGCCGGCATCGGGGCGGCGGTGCCGCGCTGCGCGGTCGAGCCGGGCAGCGCCTGCTCCACGTAGTCGAGGAAGCGCTGCCGGAACGTATCGGCGGAAAACCGCTCCGCGTTCGCGCGGCAGGCGTTCGGCGTGAAGCGCTGCGGTGCGCGCTCGAAGTCGTCGACGGCCGCGACGACGGCGTGCGGCGTCTGTTCGTCGAAGAAGAGACCGGTCGGATTCGGGCTCGATTGCGGGTCGAGCACCGTTTCGAGCGCACCGCCCTTGCCGTACGCGATGACCGGCGTGCCGCACGCCTGCGCCTCGACGACCGAGATCCCGAAATCCTCCTCGGCCGCGAACACGAACGCCTTCGCGCGCCGCATCCGGTCGTGCAGCACCGCGAACGGCTGGTAGCCCATGATCTCGACGTTCGGGCCGGCCTTCGCGCGGATCTTCTGCATCTCGGGGCCGTCGCCGATCACGACGAGCTTGCGCTCGGGCGTGCGCGAAAACGCTTCGACGATCAGGTCGATCTTCTTGTACGGCACCATCCGCGACGCGGTCAGGTAGAAGTCCTCCTTCACCGCGTTCAGCGAGAACGCGTCGACGTCGACCGGCGGGAAGATCACCGCCGCGTCGCGATGGTAGACCTTCTTGATGCGCCGCGCGATGAACGCGGAGTTCGCGACGAAGCCGTCCACCGCGTTCGCGGTACGCGTATCCCAGTTGCGGATGTAGTGCAGGATCATCCGCGCGAGCAGCGATTTCGGCCCGTGCGTGAGGTTCGACTGTTCCAGATACTGGTGCTGCAAATCCCACGCATAGCGGATCGGTGAATGCACGTAGCTGATGTGCACCTGGTCCGGCCCGGTCAGCACGCCCTTCGCGACCGCGTGGCTGCTCGAGATCACGAGATCGTACTCGGACACGTCGAGCTGCTCGATCGCGAGCGGCATCAGCGGCAGGTAGCTGCGGTACTTGGTACGTGCGAACGGCAGCTTCTGGATGAAGGACGTCGTCACCCGCTTGCCGCGCACGAACGCGCGGTCGTCGAGGAAATCGACGAGGCTGAACAGGTCCGCGTCGGGAAAGCACGCGACGATCTGTTCGAGCACGCGCTCGGCGCCCGCATAGGTGACGAGCCAGTCGTGGACGATCGCCACGCGCAGCGCGCGCGCCGGTTGCCGCGCGCCGGCGCGCTCGGCCGGCACCGCGCGGTGCAGCGCGGCGGCATCGCCCGCGTGGGCCACGGCGGCATCGGCCGTGGCGAGATTCAATACGGCGTGTTCCGCCAGATCGCGATTCATACGGTTTTCCTCGCATTGAGACGGACAAACAGGTCGCGCACGAGCGCGCGCAGCCCCGGCGTCATCGTGAGCGACCACGCGACGTTCAGCACCAGCACGACCGCGCACATGCCGATCGACTCGCCGAGCCCCGACCACGCCTGCGCCAGAAACAGGCTAGCGAGCAGGAAGGCGAGATGGGCGAGCATGTCGAGCACGATCGCGCGCATCCGGATCGCCGACAGGTACAGCAGCACGCCGTAGTCGACGAGCGCGCGCGCCGCGACGACCACCGCCGCGCCGATCAGCCCGAAGTGATGAATGCCGAACCACAGGCCGCCGACGAAGAACGGCATCTCGACGAGCCCGGCAAATGCCGCACGGGCCGGGTTGACCTGCGACTGGATCAGGATGCGCGTGACGCTCGCCTGGCCGACGAGCCACACGCTGATCACCAGCACGCGGCCCACCGGCGCCGAATGCGCGGCGAGATCGGCGCCCACCCACAGCGTGAGGAACGGCGCGAGCGCGAAGATCGCGACGATGCCGACCGGCGTGAACACGCCGTTCAGGAATTCGAGCGACTGGCGCGCGAGCGTGTCGGCATGGTCGCGGCCGACTGCCGACAAGCGCGGGAACAGCGTGCGCACCAGCGCGTTCGGCAGCATGTTCAGGCGCGTGACGAGGTTCTGCGGCACCGTGTAGTAGGTGACGAACTTCGCGCCCATGCCGGCGCCGAGCATCACGCGATCGAGCGTGTCGGCGATCATGCTCGTCATGCTCGCGATCAGCATCCAGCCGCCGAAGTTGAACAGCCCTTTCGCGGTGCCCCACTGCGGCGGGTCGATGCGCCGGATCCCGAGCACCTTGATGCTTGCGTGACCGAGCATCACCGCGGCGATCAGCCGAGCGACGACGGCCGCGGCGAGCACCGTCTGCAGGTTCGGCGCGATCCACCACGCGGCGCCGAGCGGCAGCAGCTGGAACAGGAACGTACCGATCGTCTGGTTCGTGTTGAACACGCCGAACCGTTCGGCGCCATTGATCGCGCCGGCGAACACCCACGACACGTTCGCGAGCGGAATCGCGAGCGCGAGCCACGGCAGCGCCAGATACACCTCGTGCTGCATCGCGGCCGACACCTTCGTGAAATACGCGGTGTAGACGAACGCGCCGAAGTAGATCAGCAGCCCGCCCGCGATCCCCGTGCCGAGATTCAGCCAGAACGCGCTCCAGAACACGCGCGCGCTTTCGTCGGCGTTGCCGCTGGCGAGCGCCTTCGAGATATGGTTCTGCGCGGCCATGCTCATCCCGAGATCGAGGATCCCGAAATAGCCGATCAGCGTCCATACGAGGCTGACGACGCCGTAGCGTTCGACGCCGAGCGCATGGATATAGGCGGGCACCGTCACCAGCGACACGAAGGTCGGCAGGATCAGCCCGATGAAGTTGATCGAAACGTTCTTGAGTATGCCTTTGTCCATGCTTGTGCCTTGTGTGACGGCGACGATGTCGTGAGCCGCGCGCCGCCCGTCACGGTTTCCAGCGATACATCAGCACCTTGCCGCGCGCGTCTTCCTCGACGAACACGAGGTATTCGCCGTTCTCGCGCCGGAATGCGCTGATGCCGAAGGGCACGTCGACCCAGCCGGAGGCCTTGCCGACCTCGGCGCCCGGGCTCATCACGCCCACTTCCTTGCCGGTGTCCTTGTCGTACACGTGGATCTTGCCGACCGGCTCCACGGTGAAGATGTAGCGGCCCTCGACCGTGATCCCGATCAGGTCGAAGATCGGCTTCGCATCGAGCTTCCACGGCAGCGCCACCTGGTAGCGCACGACCGGCGAGCCCGTCGACCACTTGTCGAAGCGGATCAGCACGCGCCCCACTTCCTTGTTGATGCCCGGCTGCGGCGGCGCGTCGGCCGTATAGCCGGTCACGTACAGCGTGTCGGTCTGCGGCTCGTAGATCGCCCGGCGCAACTGCGTGAACGGCTGCGGCATCGGGTAGGTCGTGACCTTGTCGTACGAGTAGATCGGGTTGCCGGCCTTGTCGACGCCGCCGTACTGGAAGCGGTGGATGCCGCGCACGTCGCTCGTGCGCCAGATGTCGCCCTTCGTGTCGACCCACCAGCCCCAGCCGCCCGCCTTCGCCTTGCCGGTCGTGTTGATCTCGGACTCGTCGGCATCGATCCGGCCGTTGCCGTTCGCGTCGCGCCACAGCCAGTCGCCGCCCGGCGGCTTGTTCGGCACCTTGTCGACCGGCCGCGCACGGCCCGCGATCAGGCCGGACGGAATCGCGACCTCGCCGTCGCGCTTCGCGTCGAAGCGGTAGATCTTCAGGTGATCGGCGTACATGTCGGTCAGGTACAGGAACGTACGGCCGTCGACGCGCCGCGCGATCGGCATGCCCGGATACTGGTCCGTGTGGAACACCGGATCGTCCGGATACTTGAAGCGGTTCGACAGGAAGCCGACGTATTTCCAGTCCTGGCCCGGCGGCTTCGACAGGTCGAGCTCGAAGCGCTTGTTGCCCGTGTACACGCTGTTCGGCCGCGCCGGGTCGAGCCACGCGCCATCGACGAACAGCAGCCCCTGCACCTGCCAGCGCAGCTTGCCGTCCGGCGTGTAGCTTTCCAGCACCGCGCCGAGCCCCGCGCCGATCGTGTCGTGGCGCGGCCCGATCCCGTTCATCGACACATAGATGTTGCCGGCACGGTCGACGCCGACGCCCGTCAGCCCGTTGAAGCGCTGCGGCCCGGGCCGGCCCGGCACCGGGCCCGCGAAGATGCCGCCGCGCTCGCCGAGCGTGCCCGACTGCGCATAACCCTTGCCGCCTTTCGAGAAGATCAGGATCTGCTGGCGCGGCCCGTTGTCCGCGACCAGCACGCGCCCTTTCGCATCGACCGCCACGTCCACCGCGTCGGTGCCTTCCGGCAGCGCCGGCGCGTCCTCGATCTTGCGGCCGTCGGCCCGCACGTGCACGAGATGCGCGGGACCGCCCAGCGTATCGGTCAGCAGCCACAGCGTGCCGTCGCCCGCGAGCGCGATGCGGCCCGGCTCGTGCGCGCTCCACGTGCCCTTCTGCTGCATCGTCTCCGCGTCATACACATCCACCACGTCGCGCGACGGATTGGTCGCGAACAGCGTCTTGTCGTCGGCCGCGAGGCCGCCCACTTCCGCCTTCGCGTCGCCCACTTCCGAACGTGCGGGCGCCGGCACCTCGTTCATCATCATGAAGCTCGCGGCCATCCGCGCGCGGCCGGCATCGGCGCGGCCACCCGGCGCGACCTGCGGCGACGCGCGAAACGGCGCGGGCTGCTTCATGTCGCCGATCGTGCGCCGCGAGATGCCGAACCATTGCTTGCCCTTGTCCGGCCAGATGCCGGGCGACTGCAGGTGGCCGCGCTCGTTGCCCACGCCGATCGCGACATACGCGTACTTGCCGTTCACCGCGATCGCGTTGCCGCCGAGATTGCCCCAGCCGTGCGTGCCGCCCGCGAAGCCGAGCATCTTCCCGTCCTGGTAGACGCTCGCCTCGGCGCCGCTCTCGTCCCACGGCGCATTCGTATACACCTTGCCCTCGGGCGTCACCGCGATCGCGCGGATGTCGATCTGCGTCCATGTACCGTCGCCATAGCCGAACGTGTTGCCGATCCACGACGTCGTCGCGGGCAACACCGTTTCGGCCGGCACGGCGCTCGTCAGCAGCGCCGCGCATACCGTCATGCCAACCAGAATCAGACGTCGCAATGCGCTTCTCCAGACTCGATGCAACAGCGGCCGGCGCCGCCACGGATCGCCCGCGGCCGCGCCCTGTCGCTAAATGGGTTTCAAACGTCGCGATGCAGGTTACAAGCAAAAATAATCACAAGAAATTTGGAAATATTTGGGGATGTTTCCGCCTGAAATATCGAACCGGAACAGGGTGTAAATGACGTCCGGAAACGGCAATAACGACCGCCTTTCAGCCACTGCCATGTAGAAAATTCCGCTCCGCGCCGCCTGTCGCGGCCGCCCGGGCGCCAACCTTTCATCACGCGACCGTAATAAACGGCATTTTGATATTTGTCGGCGGATAAATGTCGCGCGTTTTTTTACCGATTTATTTTCCCTAGAATCGATTTCGATTCCATATTCCATTTAAAGGCATGCAATACGTACACGCATCGGATGCGGGTCGTGAAGGAGCCGCGCGATGACGGCCCTGTCGCGCCCCGCCGACCTCGCCCCGCCGCAACACGGCCGCATCGTCCAGCTCGACGGGCTGCGCGCGATCGCCGTGGGCGCCGTGTTCCTGCAGCACGCACTGAAGGCGCCGCTCTGGATGGGCGTCGATCTGTTCTTCGTGCTGAGCGGCCTGCTGATCACCGGCATCCTGCTCGATCGCAAGGCGCGCGGGCAGTCGTACTTCAGCCACTTCTATGCGCGGCGCGTGCGCCGCATCCTGCCGCCGTACGTACTGCTGCTGGTGGTGTCGACGCTGCTGTTCGGCGCGAGCTGGCTGCCGCACTGGCCGTGGTTCGCGTTCTTCTCGACCAATATCGGGCTGTCGCTCGGCAGCATCGGCCATGACAGCCTGAACGTGCTGTGGTCGCTCGCGGTCGAGGAGCAGTTCTACATCTTCTGGCCGTTCGTCGTGCTCTGGTGCTCGGAGCGCGCGCTGCTGTGGGTCGCCGCCGCGCTGATCGTCGCGGCACCGGTGCTGCGCGCGATCGCGACGCCGTGGTTCGATTCGTTCTGGCCGATCTACTACCTGACGCCGTTCCGGATGGACCTGCTCGCGGCCGGCGCCTTGCTCGCGATCATGCTGCGCCGCGACCGGCGCGCGCTGGAGCCGTTCTATCCGCTCGCGATCGTCGGCGCGCTCGTGTCGCTGGCGATCCTCGGCTGGCTGCACCTGTCGTTCCCGCGCTTTCGTGCGGCGAACACGCCGATGTCGAATGCGGCGCTCTACAGCATCTCGCTGCTGCTGTGCACGTCGATCGTCGTGATCGCGCTGCGCGGCCGCGGCCTCGTGCAGCGCGTGCTGACGAACCCGCTGCTCGTCTACGTCGGCACCGTCAGCTACACCGTCTACCTGATCCACCTGAGCGTGCTGTACGCGCTGTGGCCGCTGCACCTGAACCGCTTCGTCACGGCCGCGCTCGCGCTGGCGATCACGCTCGCTTACGCGACCCTGAGCTGGTACGGCTTCGAACGGCGCCTGACGCGCGGGCCTGCGCGCCGCGCGGTGCCGGCTGCCGCCGGCACGACCGCCTGAATTTCATCATCCATCGCTTCTACCAGGACAACGCCATGAGCCAAACTCGTAAAAAGGCCATCATCACCGGAATTTCGGGGCAAGACGGTGCGTACCTGACCAAACTGCTGCTCGACAAGGGCTACGAGGTCACCGGCACCTACCGCCGCACCAGCTCGGTGAATTTCTGGCGTATCGCCGAACTGGGCGTCGACACGCACCCGAACCTGACGCTCGTCGAACACGACCTGACCGACGCCGGTTCGAGCCTGCGCCTGCTCGAACGCACGCAGCCGGACGAGCTCTACAACCTCGCCGCGCAAAGCTTCGTCGGCGTGTCGTTCGACCAGCCGGCGACGACCGCCGAAGTGACCGGCATCGGCCCGCTGAACCTGCTCGAGGCGATTCGCGTCGTGAGCCCGAAGACGCGCTTCTACCAGGCGTCGACGTCCGAGATGTTCGGCAAGGTCCAGGCCATTCCGCAAACGGAAACCACGGCGTTCTATCCGCGCAGCCCGTACGGCGTCGCGAAACTGTACGCACACTGGATGACCGTGAACTACCGCGAATCGTACGGCCTGTTCGGCAGCAGCGGGATTCTGTTCAACCACGAATCGCCGCTGCGCGGCCGGGAATTCGTCACGCGCAAGATCACCGACACGATCGCGAAGATCAAGCTGGGCAAGGCGACGCGCCTCGAACTCGGCAACCTCGACGCGAAACGCGACTGGGGCTTCGCGCTCGAATACGTCGAAGGAATGTGGCGGATGCTGCAGGCCGACGAGCCCGACACCTACGTGCTGGCAACCAACCGGACCGAAACCGTGCGCGACTTCGTGCGGATGGCGTTCGCGGCGGCCGGCTACCAGATCGAATGGACCGGCAAGGGCGAGCAGGAGCGTGGCCTCGACGCATCGACCGGCAACGTGCTCGTCGAAGTGAACCCGAAGTTCTACCGCCCGGCCGAAGTCGACCTGCTGATCGGCTGCGCGGACAAGGCGAAAAGCAAACTTGGCTGGGCACCCAAGACGACGCTCGAACAACTTTGCCAGATGATGGTCGAAGCGGATTTGACGCGGAACCAACACCATGACACGTTCTGAAACCGGGAGTCCGTCGCGCCGTGCATTCGTCACGGGCCTGACGGGCTTCACCGGTCGCTACATGGCCGAACGCCTGCAGGCGGCCGGCTATGACGTCTGGGGCACGGTCGCGCCCGGCACGCCCCACCCGGCCGATCCGGCGTTCGCACACTGCACGCTGCTGCCCGTCGATCTGCTCGACACGGAGGCAATGCGCGCAGCCGCGGCCGACGCACGACCCGACGCGGTCGTGCATCTCGCCGCGCGCGCGCATGTCGCCCAGGACGAGCCGTCGCAAACCTACGCGGTCAACATCGTCGGTACGCGCAACCTGCTGGCGGCGCTCGCCGGCCTCGACCGCCGCCCGTCGGCCGTGCTGCTGGCAAGCAGCGCGAACATCTACGGCAACTCGACGGCCGGCGTGCTCGACGAAGCCGTCGTGCCTGCCCCGGCGAACGACTACGCGGTCAGCAAGCTCGCGATGGAATATGCGGCGAAGCTATGGGCCGACCGGCTCCCGATCGTGATCGCGCGGCCGTTCAACTACACGGGCGTCGGCCAGAGCGACGCGTATCTGCTGCCGAAGCTCGTCGCGCACTACGCGTCCAACGCACCGCGGATCTCGCTCGGCAACCTCGACGTGAGCCGCGATTTCTCCGACGTGCGCGACGTGACGGCCGCCTATCTGAAGCTGGTCGAAGCCGCGCCGGCCGGCGAGACGTTCAACGTCTGCTCGGAGCGCGCGTATTCGCTGAAGGAAGTGCTGGCGATGCTGTCGCGCATCGCCGGCTACGTGATCGACGTGACGATCGATCCGCGTTTCGTGCGACACAATGAAGTGAAAAGCCTGAGTGGGTCGCGCGACAAGCTGCGGCGCGCGGTGGGCGAATTACCTGTCACGCCGCTCGACGAAACGCTGCGATGGATGGTGGACGCGATGCGTGCCGCACCGCACGGGCACGCCGCTGGCTGAACGGGAAACACGCGCGACGGCATGCGCCAAAACGACGACGGGCCGCTCTCTCGAGCGGCCCGTTTCATTGATGCCGAGCGACGAACATCGGCTGTATCGATCAGCCGCCCAGACCGCGCGCCAGATCGTTGCGAATGTCGGCTGCGTGCTCGAGGCCGACCGCGAGGCGGATCAGCCCCTCGGTGATCCCCGCCGCCGCACGCGCTTCCGGCGTGATGCGGCCGTGCGTCGTGGTGGCCGGATGCGTGATCGTCGTGCGCGTGTCGCCCAGGTTACCGGTGATCGACACCAGCCGGGTGCCGTCGATCACGCGCCATGCGTTCGCGCGCTGCTGCTCGGGCGTGTCGCCCTTCAGTTCGAACGACACGATCGCGCCGCCCGCCTTCTGCTGGCGCTTCGCGAGTTCATGCTGCGGATGCGATTCGAGCCCGGGATAGAACACGCGCGCCACCGCCGGATGCGAGTCGAGCCAGCGCGCGATCTCCAGCGCGTTCGCCGATTGCTTCTCGACGCGCAGCGACAGCGTCTCCATTCCCTTCAGCAGCACCCACGCGTTGAAGGCCGACAACGTCGGGCCCGCGCTGCGCACGAACGGGAACACCTTGCCCATGATGAATTCCTTCGAGCCGACCAGCGCGCCGCCGAGCACGCGGCCCTGCCCGTCGAGGAATTTCGTCGCCGAGTGCATCACGACGTCCGCGCCGAGCTTCAGCGGCTGCTGCAGCACCGGGCTGCAGAAACAGTTGTCGACGACGAACAATGCATTCGCGGCCTTCGCGATCTTGCCGATCGCTTCGATATCGGCGAGCTCGGTCAGCGGGTTCGACGGCGTCTCGAGGAAGAACATCTTCGTTTCCGGCCGCACGGCTTCCTGCCACGCGTTCAGGTCGGTCGGATCGACGAAGGTCGTCGTGATCCCGAACTTGCTGAAGATCTGCGAGAACATCCCGAGCGTCGAGCCGAACAGGCTGCGCGAGCTGACGAGGTGGTCGCCCGCCTGCAGCGCGGACATCACGACCGACATGATCGCGGCCATGCCCGACGCCGTCGCGATGCACGCCTCGCCGCCCTCGAGCGCGGCGAGACGCTCCTGGAACATGGTGACGGTCGGATTCGTGAAGCGCGAGTAGGTGAAATAGTCTTCCGAATTCGCGAAGCGCTCGGCAGCTTCAGCCGCGCTCGAGAAGCAGAAGCTCGACGTGAGGAACAGCGCTTCCGAATGCTCGTTGAAGTCGCTGCGCAGCGTGCCCGCGCGCACGGCAAGCGTGTCGAAGTTGAGGGAGTCGTCCATGTTCCGTTTTCCGTATTCGATGGCCGCGCCGACGGTCATGCATGAGGCGCGGACCCGGTCAAAACCCAGGCCAAAAACAAAAAGCCCGCTATGCGTCGGCATCAGCGGGCTTCGGTGCGGTACGACAGCGATCGACTCGGGCCGGCTGCCGCCGGCCTTCGCTTTAGCTGTTTTGGGAAGTTGCCCCGCGTCCGCAAGCTGATATCAAATCGACGCAAGGCCACATCCTATCACGCCTCGATAAAAGCGTGCGCCGGCGTTACTCCACCGACAGTTGCAGGTTCATCTGCGAACGCTCGGTTTCGCCGGCCGTGTCGCGATCGGCCTGCGACGCCGGCGTGAGGCGCGCGCGCTCGATCGCATCGAGATACTCGGGCGTCACGGCGCCGGTGATGTAGTTGCCGTCGAAGCACGACGCCTCGAAGTGCTCGAGCTTCGGGTTGATGTCGCGCACCGCGCGGCGCAGATCGTCGACGTCCTGGTAGATCAGGTGGTCGGCGCCGATGATCTTCGCGACTTCCTCGTCGGTGCGGCCGTGCGCGACGAGCTCGCCACGCGTCGGCATGTCGATGCCGTACACGTTCGGGAACTTCACGGGCGGCGCCGCCGACGCGAAGATCACCGACTTCGCGCCCGCATCGCGCGCCATCTGCACGATTTCGTGCGAGGTCGTGCCGCGCACGATCGAATCGTCGACGATCAGCACGTTCTTGTCCTTGAACTCGATGCTCATCGCGTTGAGCTTCTGGCGCACCGACTTCTTGCGCACGGCCTGCCCCGGCATGATGAACGTCCGGCCGACGTAGCGGTTCTTGAAGAAGCCTTCGCGATACTCGACGCCAAGCTTCGCGGCGACCTGCATCGCGGCCGGGCGCGACGAATCGGGAATCGGCATCACGACGTCGATCGGCACGTTCGGCAGTTCGCGCTTGATCTTCTCGGCGAGATAGTCGCCCATGCGCAGGCGCACGTTGTAGACCGGCACGCCGTCGAGGCACGAATCCGGACGGGCGAGATACACGTATTCGAACATGCACGGATTCAGCGTCGGGTTCTCCGCGCACTGCTGGCTGTGGAAGTTGCCGGCCTTGTCGATGAAGATCGCTTCGCCCGGCTCCAGGTCACGTACGAATTCGAAACCGATGCCTTCGACCGCCACCGACTCCGACGCGACCATCCATTCGGTGCCGTTTTCGGTCTCGAGCTTGCCGATGCACAGCGGACGGATGCCGAACGGATCGCGGAACGCGAGCAGGCCGTAGCCGGCGATCAGCGACACGATCGCGTACGAACCCTGCAGGCGGCGATGCACGCCCGAAACCGCCTTGAACACGGACGCCGGATCGAGCTCGAGGCCCGTGGTCGACAGTTGCAGCTCGTGCGCGAACACGTTGAGCAGCACTTCGCTGTCGGAGTTGGTGTTGATGTGCCGGCGGTCGATCCGGAACATCTCGTCCTTCAATTGCTGCCAGTTCGTCAGGTTGCCGTTGTGCGCGAGGATGATCCCGAACGGTGCGTTCACGTAGAACGGCTGCGCCTCGGCCTCGCTCGACGCCGAGCCGGCCGTCGGGTAGCGCACCTGGCCGATGCCGTAGGTGCCGGGCAGACTGCGCATGTTGCGCGTGCGGAACACGTCGCGCACCATGCCGTTCGCCTTGTACATGTGGAAATTGCTGCCGTCCGCCGTCGCAATGCCCGCCGCGTCCTGACCGCGATGCTGCAGCAGCAGCAGGCTGTCATAGATCAGCTGATTGACCGGGGATTGGGAGATAACGCCTACGATGCCGCACATGGCATGTCCTTCAAGATGACAAAATCGGTTCCGTCCTGCCCGGCCGCGTCGTCACACGCGTACGTACTGGGCCATGCCGTCGGGCAGGAGCTGCTTCAGCTCGTGCACGCCCTGTTCGGCAAAAGGACGCAATAGCGCATTGCGCCAGAAATCCTGTTTGGGCAGTTCGGTCAGCCCGGCCGCCGCGACCAGCAGCACCACCAGCACGCAGCCGCGCACCAGCCCGAACATCATGCCCAGCGAGCGGTCGACGCCGCCCAGGCCACTCGCCTGCGCGATCCGCGACAGCAGCGCATTCGCCACGCCGGCGACCAGCACGACGCCGATCACGAGCAACGCGAAGGCGATCACCCACTGCGTCAGCGCACCGCCCGGCCAGTTCGCCGGAATGTACGGCACGACCAGCCCGACGTAGCGGCCCGCGATCACGATCGCCGCGATCCAGCCGATCAGCCCGAAAATCTCGGACACGAAGCCGCGCCACGCGCCGCGCAGCGCCGACAACACGATCACCGCCAATACAGCGTAGTCGAAAGCCGTCAGCATCGTGGCCTTACTGCGTCAGACCGGCTTCGCGCACCTTCGCGATCGCGGCGGAGGCCGCCGAGCGATCCGCGAACGGGCCGGCACGCAACAGTGTAGCCGTGCTGCCGTCTGCCTGCTTGCGATGCTCGACATATGCGGGCACACCCGCCGATTTCAACTTGGTCGCCCACGAACGGGCCGTCGCGTCGTCCTTGAACGAACCGAGCTGCACCGCGAAGCGCGCACCGGCCGGCGATGCCGGCGACGATGCGTCGCCGCTGTCCGGGCTGGCGGCGTCGGCATTCGCGACGGTTGCGGGCGCAGGCTTCGGCGCGGCCGGTTTCGCCGCGGGAGCAGCCGGCTTCGGCGCGGGCTTCGGCGGCGTCACGCTCGCCGTGGCGGTCGTATCGGGTTTCGCGGCCGGCTTGGCGGCATCCTTCGGCGCGGGCGCCGGTGCGGCCGCAACGGCCGTGTCGGAGGCCGGCGGTTCGTCGTGCGCGACGCCTGCCTGCACGTCGGACACATCGTCGTCGCGCGGCGCGACCGCCTGGTGGGCGGGCCGGTTCGGGATGTCGATCGCGATGTCGTCGGTGACCGGCTTCGGGTGCGAATCGAGCACCATCGGCAGCACGATCACCGCGGCCACGACGAGCGCGATCGCGCCGACGAGGCGACGGCGCGCGCGTTGCTTTTCTGGAAGGGTCGGATCGAGGAGCAGTGCGTCCGATTCCGGACGCTCGGTGCGGCGCGAGCGTCGCTCGACGCGTTCAGTGCGCTCCGTGCGCACGTTCCGGGAGGCCCCGGTGCGACCGCCGCGCCGCGGAGGCGCGTCGTCGTCTTTTTTGCCGAACGAGAAAATTCCCATGAATGGCTGAATCCGAAACTGCCCGTCAGTCAGTGTTGCTGCGATTTACGGTAGGCCAGCACGCCGGCAACCGTATGGAAACTGCCGAAAACCACGATTCTATCATTCTCGGATGCTCTTTTTAGTGCATCGCGAAACGCTTCCGCGGGCGACGCGTAACGCGTCACGCTCGAATCGGGCCCCTCCTCCACGCCGGCCTTGCGCAGCGCGGCTTCGAGCTGCTCCGCGGAGGCCGCGCGCGGCAGCGGCAGGTCGGTCACGCACCAGTGGTCGATCTCGCCCTTCAGGTGCTGCAGCACGCCGTCGATGTCCTTGTCGTGCATCGCGCCGAACACCGCGTACGTGTAAGGGAAGAAGCCCATGTTGCCGAGGTTCTGCTCGAGCACGGCCGACGCATGCGGATTGTGCGCGACGTCGAGCACGATGGCCGGCTTGCCGGGCAGCACCTGGAAGCGCCCCGGCAGCTCGACGTTCGCCAGCCCGAGCCGGATGTCCTGCGCGGACACCGGCAGCAGCGGGCGCAGCGCCTCGAGCGCGGCGAGCGCGGCCGACGCGTTGATCAGCTGATTCGCGCCGCGCAGCGCCGGATACGCGAGTGCCGGATAGCGCTTCTCGCGGCCGAGGTAGCTCCATTGCTGGCGCTCGGCGCCCGCCTGCGCCTCGTAGCGGAAATCGCGGCCGACGAGCCACAGATCGGCGCCGATCGCTTCGGCGTGGTCGATCAGCGTCTGCGGCGCGGCCGGATCGCCGCAGATCGCCGGCTTGCCCGCGCGGAAGATCCCGGCCTTCTCGAACGCGATCTTCTCGCGCGTGTCGCCAAGGTATTCGGTGTGGTCGATGTCGATGCTCGTGACGATCGCGCAATCGGTATCGATGATGTTGACCGCATCGAGCCGGCCGCCGAGGCCGACTTCGAGAATCACCGCGTCAAGCCCGCGCGCCGCGAACAGGTGGAGGATCGCGAGCGTCGTGAATTCGAAATACGTGAGCGATACGGGCTCGGCCAGCGACGTGCGCGCGGCTTCGACGGCCTCGAAGTGCGGCAGCAGTTCGTCGTCGGTCACGTTCTGCCCGTTCACCCGTGCGCGCTCGTTGAATTCGAGCAGGTGCGGCGACGTGTGGCAGCCGACCTTGTAGCCCGCACGCACGAGAATCGTCTCGAGGAATGCGCAGGTCGAGCCCTTGCCGTTCGTGCCGCCGACGGTGATCACGGGGCACGCGAATTCGAGCTGCAGCGCCGCCTTGACCTGCCCGATGCGGGTCAAGCCCATGTCGATGCCGACCGGGTGCGCGCGTTCGAGATGCGAAAGCCACGCTTCGAGAGTGGTAAAAGTGCTCATCGGATCAAATCAGGATCGGTACGGCCACTACGCCAAAAAACGAAGCGCGCCGCCTAGGGCCTGTTCACGCTAATAACGGGCTTGCGAACGTGCCTTTGCGCCCGCAGGGCAAGGAGTGAGGAGGCGCAATAGCCGTTGCTATTGCAACGACGAACGACGCCGCCATGCGGGCGCAAAGGCACGTTCCCCTGTTTAGAAAAATGCATTCGTGGGGCTGGCCCCCAGAAGGGCCGATCGCCGCGTCATGCTCCTCGCGAATACGTCGAGTATTCGCTTCGTCGCAATCCTCGCGCTCGGCCCTTCTGGGGGCCAGCGCAAGCCCATTATTAGCGTGAACAGGCCCTAGCTGAAGCCAGGCGACGCGCGGAGTTCACAACCTTGCGCCGGTCAAGCCAGCGCGTCGGCCGGCTGTCGCTGCAGCAGCGCGAGCAATTGCGCGATCTCGTCGCGCATCTTGCGGCGGTCGATGATCATGTCGATCGCGCCCGTCTTCAGCAGGAATTCGGCGCGCTGGAAGCCTTCCGGCAGCTTCTCGCGGACCGTCTGCTCGATCACGCGCGGCCCGGCGAAGCCGATCAGCGCCTTCGGCTCGGCGATCACGACGTCGCCGAGGAACGCGAAGCTCGCCGACACGCCGCCCATCGTCGGGTCGGTCAGCACCGAGATGAACGGCAGCTTCGCTTCGGCCAGCTTGGTCAGCATCGCGGTGGTCTTGGCCATCTGCATCAGCGACAGCAGGCTTTCCTGCATCCGTGCGCCGCCCGATGCGGTGAAGCAGATGAACGGCACGTGCTGTTCCAGCGCGTTCTGCGCGCCGCGCGCGAAGCGCTCGCCGACGACCGAACCCATCGAGCCGCCCATGAACGAAAACTCGAAGCAGGCTGCCACGACCGGCAACGTGTGGATCGCTCCGCCCATCACGACCATCGCGTCGGTCTCGCCGGTTTCGTCCATCGCTTCCTTCAGACGATCGGGGTACTTGCGGCTGTCCTTGAACTTCAGCGAGTCGACCGGCACGATTTCCTGGCCGATCTCGTAGCGGCCTTCCGGATCGAGCAGCCCGTCGAGACGCTCGCGTGCGCCGATGCGCATGTGGTGATCGCACTTCGGGCACACGTGCAGGTTCGCGTCCACGTCGTTGCGATAGAGAACGGCCTCGCAGGACGGGCACTTGACCCACAGGCCTTCCGGAATGCCCTTGCGGCTTTTCGGGTCGGTCTGCTTGATCTTCGGCGGCAACAGTTTGTCGAGCCAGCTCATCGTATGGTTTCCTGTTCCGTGGCGGGCCGGGCGACATGCACCCGGGCCCGCTTTCATCTGTTGTTTAGGCGGCCGTCTTGCCCGCGCCGTCCAGCGCGGCGCGCAGCTCGGCAATGAAGGCCTGCAGCGCGGCCGCGGCACCTTCCGGCGCAGCGCTTTCGAGCAGCTGCACGAGGCGGCTGCCGATCACGACGGCGTCCGATACCTCGGCCACCGCGCGCGCCGTTTCGGCGTCGCGGATACCGAAGCCGACACCCACCGGAACCGGCACGCGCGACTTGATGGCCGGGATTTTACCTGCAATGCTCGAAACATCCAGATTTCCCGCGCCGGTCACACCCTTGAGCGACACGTAATACACGTAGCCGCTCGCGATCTTGCCGACGTCGGCGATGCGTTCGTCGGTCGACGTGGGCGCGAGCAGGAAGATCGGATCGATCTGCGCGGCGCGCATCTTTTCCGCGAACACCCCCGCCTCTTCAGGCGGATAGTCGACCACCAGCACGCCGTCGACGCCGGCCGCGTGCGCTTCGGCCGCGAACGCGTCGACGCCCATCCGTTCGATCGGATTCGCATAGCCCATCAGCACGACGGGCGTTTTGGGGTCGGTTTCGCGAAAACGCTTCACGTCGGCGAGCACGCTCTTCAACGTGACGCCGCGCGCGAGCGCGCGTTCCGACGAGCGCTGGATCACGGGGCCGTCGGCCATCGGGTCCGAGAACGGCACGCCGAGTTCGATCACGTCCGCGCCGCCCGCGGCGAGCGCGTGCATGAATTCGACGGTTTTCGCGGGATCGGGATCGCCGGCCGTGATGAACGGGATCAGGCCCTTACGGCCTTGTTCGGCAAGCGCGGCGAAGGTCTGCTGAATACGGGACATGGCAATTTTCCTTGAGGCGATCGGCAACGCGGCGGCGCGACTCACGCGCACGCCGGTGCGGCGAGCGCGTTCACGCGCTCGTGCGCGATCGCGCAATAACTTTCGTTGATCTCGTAGCCGACGAAGTCGCGCCCCTGCCGTGCGCAGGCCACCGCGGTCGTGCCGCTGCCCATGAACGGATCGAGCACGCGGCCGCCCGGCGGGCAGCTCGCGAGCACCATCCGCTCGATGATTTCCAGCGGCTTCTGGGTCGGATGATCGACGCGCTCCGCGTGCTGCCGGTGCAGGCGCGAGACCGACCAGACGTCCTTCGGGTTGTAGCCCATCTCCAGCCACTTGCTGCCTTCGAACAGCTTGCGCGAGCGGGCCTTCTTCGTGTCGGCGTCGTACGGGATGCGGACCGGATCGAGATCGAAGTAATACGCCCTGGAAACCGCGAAAAAGCCGATGTTGTCGTGCACCGACGTGAAACGGCGCGTCGTGCCGCCCATGCTCGGCACGCGCCGGTCCCAGATGATCTCGTTGACCATCGTGAGCTGCGTCTTCAGGAAACTGAAGATTTCCGGCGCGTACTGCCACGTGCAGAAGATGTACATCGACCCGCTCGGCTTGAGCTTCGGAATCGCGAGCTCGAGCCACTCGCGCGTCCACGCGAGGAAATCGTCGCCCGAACGCTTGTCCGAGTCGTTGCCGTAGTCCTTGCCGAGCCCGTACGGCGGATCGGCGACGATCAGGTCGATCGACGCATCCGGCAGGTGCACGGCATCGGTCAGGAAATCGCGGTTGTGCAGTTCGATACCGGGCGGCAGCACGCGCGGCACGGCGGCGGCGGGCTGAACCGCCTCCGCCTCGCTCGCGGCGCCGCCGCCCGGCTCTTCGATCAGGTCACGCATCGGTGGGGGTCAGAGCTCGATGCCCGATCGCTCGGCGACCGTGTGCATGTCCTTGTCGCCGCGGCCCGACAGGTTGACGAGCAGGAGCTTGTCCTTCGGCAACGTCGGCGCGAGCTTCACGCCATACGCGATCGCGTGGCTCGACTCGAGCGCGGGAATGATCCCCTCGATCCGGCAGCAGTCGTGGAATGCCTTCAGCGCTTCCTCGTCGGTGATCGGCACGTACTGCGCGCGGCCGCTGTCCTTCAGCCATGCGTGTTCGGGGCCGACGCCCGGATAGTCGAGGCCCGCCGACACCGAATGCGTCTCGATGATCTGGCCGTTGTCGTCCTGCAGCAGATACGTACGGTTGCCGTGCAGCACGCCCGGGCTGCCGGCGATCAGCGATGCCGCGTGATGGCCCGTGTCGAGGCCGTCGCCGGCCGCTTCGACGCCGATCAGCTGCACCGATCGATCGTCGATGTACGGATAGAAGATGCCCATCGCGTTCGACCCGCCGCCGACGCAGGCGATCACCGCGTCCGGCTGCCGGCCTGCGAGCTCGGGCATCTGCACCTTGCACTCGTCGCCGATCACGCGCTGGAAGTCGCGCACCATCATCGGGTACGGGTGCGGGCCCGCGACCGTGCCGATGATGTAGAACGTGCTTTCGATGTTCGTGACCCAGTCGCGCATCGCCTCGTTGAGCGCGTCCTTCAGCGTGCGCGAACCCGATTCGACCGGCACGACCGTCGCGCCGAGCAACTTCATCCGGTAGACGTTCGCGGCCTGCCGGCGCACGTCCTCCGAGCCCATGTAGACCACGCACTCCATCCCGAAGCGCGCGCAGATCGTCGCGGTCGCGACGCCGTGCTGGCCGGCGCCGGTTTCCGCGATCACGCGCTTCTTGCCCATGCGCTTCGCGAGCAGCGCTTGGCCGATCACGTTGTTGATCTTGTGCGCGCCCGTGTGGTTCAGGTCTTCGCGCTTCAGGTAGATCTGCGCGCCGCCGAGCATCTCGCTCCAGCGCTGCGCGTGATAGATCGGCGACGGGCGGCCGACGAAATACTTCAGCTCGCGCTCGAATTCGGCGACGAAGTCGGGATCGTTCTGGAACTTTTCATACGCGGCGCGCAGTTCGTCCAGCGCGTGAATCAGCGTCTCGGCGACGAACACGCCGCCATACGGGCCGAAATGGCCGCGATCATCAGGAAGGTTGTACATGGTGTCTCTCTCGATCGGTCGGTGCGCCCGCTTTGGGGGCCGCACCGGCTTGCATCACCCGGCGTCCGCTTCGCGCACCGCGCGTACGAACGCCGCCATCCGGGCGTGATCCTTCACGCCCTTCGCGCCCTCCACTTCGATGCCACTCGAGACATCGACAGCAAACGGACGCAGCTGGCGGATCGCATCACCGACGTTTTGCGCGTTCAAGCCACCACTCAAAACGGCCCGACGCGCGAGCTCTGCGGGAATAAGAGACCAATCGAAGACCTTGCCGCTACCGCCGTAATCCGGCACCAGGGTGTCGAACAGGAGGCCGCGCGCTTTCGAATAATGAAGAGCCGATTCTACCAAATCGGACGGCTGCGTCGAGGGGCCGACGCGCACCGCGCGCAACCACGGCAGGCGCGCCGCGCGGCCAAGGGCATCGCACTGCTCGGGCGTCTCGTCGCCGTGGAACTGCAGCACCGTGAGCGGCACGTCGCGCACGACGGCCTCGATCTCGGCTTCGGTCGCATTCACGAACAGCCCGACCACCGATACGAACGGCGGCGCTAGGCCCGCCAGTTCGGCCGCCTGCGCGATCGTCACCGCGCGCGGGCTCTTCGGGTAGAACACGAGGCCGATCGCATCGGCGCCGAGCGCCGCCGCGTGCAGCACGTCCTCGGGGCGCGACAGCCCGCACAGCTTGATGCGCGTGCGCGGCGGCAGGCCCGCCGCGGCGGAATTCGAAGAAGGCACGTCGTGATCCGTCATGATAGTGGGTCCAGATCCGCCCAGACGCTGCTCCACGGCACGCTGCCGAGCTGCGCAGGCGGGACGGCGAATTCCGCCGGGTAGCCGACGCGGGCGAGGTACAGCCCGTCGGCCATGAACGTGGGCGCCGCGAGGTTGCGGTCGCGCCCGGCCAGCACGTCGGCGAGCCAGTCGGCCGGGTAGCGGCCGCGCCCGACCGCAACGAGGCAGCCCATCAGGTTGCGCACCATGTGATGCAGGAACGCGTTCGCGCGGAAGCGGAAATGGATGAAATGCCCCGCGCGCCGCACGTCGATCTGATACAGGTGTTTGACCGGCGTCTTCGACTGGCATTCCGACGACCGGAACGACGAAAAATCGTGTTCGCCGATCAGGTGCGCGGCGGCGGCGCGCATCGCGTCGTCGTCGAGCGGCGTGTGGATCCAGCCCGCACGGCCGGCCAGCATTGGCGAGCGCACGGGGTGCACGTACAGCGCGTAGTAGTAGGTGCGCTCGAACGCCGAGAAACGCGCGTGGAACGTGTCCGGCATCGGCTTCGCCCATTGCACCGAGACGGTCGGCGGCAGGAACGCGTTGGTGCCGCGCACCCACGAGAACACTTCGCGCTCGAGGTCGGTGTCGAAATGCACGACTTGCCCGAGCCCGTGCACGCCGGTGTCGGTCCGCCCCGCGACCGTCGTGTGCAGCGGCACCCGCGCGAACTCGGCCAGCGCATGTTCGAGCCGGTCCTGCACGGTCTTGCCGTGCGGCTGCGCCTGCCAGCCGCAGAACGCCGCGCCGTCGTACTGGATGCCCAGCGCGATCCGCATCACGCCTCGTCCGCCAGTTTCGCGAGCAGCGCGCGTGCGTCGTCGCGCGTCGCGGCGTCGTTCGCGTCGACCACTTCCTGCAGCAGCGTCCGCGCGCCGGACAGGTCGCCCAGTTCGACGTATTCGGCAGCGAGGTCCAGCTTGTTGCGGGCGATGCGCGCGAGTTCGTCCGGGGTGAGCGCGGGCAGCGCGGCGCCCGGCGTGGACGGCAGGTCGAGATCGAAGTCGAGCTTCAGCGCGCCGAACTGCGCGCCGCCGAGCGGCGGCAGCGACGACGTCGCGGGCGGGTTGCCCGCATCGCCGGCAGGCGTCGCCGCATCCGGATCCCAGTCGAACTCGTCGTCCTGGTCGGCCGGATGTTCCGGGGTCGTCTCACCCGAACCCATCGACGGGTGCTCGGTGGGTTGACCGTTAGTTGCGATTTTATCGGCATCGGACTGCACATCCCGTACAGACGGTTCTTCCGCCGCCGACGATGGTTCGTCTGCCGCCCGCGGCGGCAACGGCATGTCGAGACTGTTGAGCGCGCTGATCGCGTTCTGCATCAGCGTCGCGTGCTGCGCTTCGGTCGTCGAAGGGGCTGCGGATGCGGTGGCGGGCTCGGCGGGTTTGTCGGCGGCAGCGGCTTTTTCGGCCGGTTCCGCGTCGTGCGAAGCCTCGCTCGGAGCCGGGGTTGCCGCGTTCGCGGGCGGCTCCGCGGCGTGAGCAGGCGGCGATTCAGGCGACGCGTCGCGCGGCGCCGTCATTTCGGGCGCGGACGATGTGTCCGCTGCGGGCGGCTCGACCGTCTCCGCCGCAGCGGCAGTCGCCGCGGCGAGATTCATGTCGGACGCCGCATCGCGTGCAACCGGCATCTCGGGTGTGATCGGCAGTTCGCGTTCGACGGACGGCGGGGCTTCCGCTTCTACAACCGCGGCACCGCCTGCCGCGGTCGCAGCCGTACCCGCATCGTCCGCGCGGCGACTCTTCCGGCGCTTGCGCCACGCGAAGCCGGCCGCGAGCACGATCAAGGCGGCGCCGGCCACGGCGGCCGGGCGCCAGTCCATCTGTTCGGTACGACGTGCAGGCGTCGCGACGGGTGCGACCGGCTGTACCGAAGCCGACGCCGGTTGCGGCGCACTGGCGGCCACACCCGACGCGGCTTCGTCTGCCGTCGAAGCCGCGGCTGACGCACCGGCGTCATTCGCGGCCGGACGCGGCGCGGTGGGCGCGGGCGCAGGCGCAATGCCGGTCGTCGTTGCCGGTTTGCCGAAGCCGTGCTTCTGCAACTCCATCAGCACGCGGTTCTTTAATGCCAGCAATTGCTGCAGGCTCGACGGCCGCGGCTGCGACGCACCCACGGCGGGCGCCGCACCGGCCGGTTCGTGCACGCCGGAAACCGGGCTGCCCGGCATCGACGGCCCCGCGGCCTCGCTCGCCGACGACGGCGCCGACTGGATCGCACCGCTCCATACATGCGGACCGCTTGCCCCGGCCATGGGCGCCACCGGCTGCATGCTGTCGACAGCCGACGCGCCATATGCGGCCGACGCGCCGGTCGAAGCCGAAGCACCGATTGAAGCCGAAGCCCCGCTCGAAGCCGATGCCCCCGCCGCCGCACTCGCCCCGCTCACCGGAGCGGCATGTACGGCCGGCGCCATCGACGCGGGCTGCACGGCCGAGCCGGGATGCGGCGCGGATGCGCCATGCTGCGCGCTCGCCGCCCCGCCCGATGCGGCGGCGGGCATGGAAGCGGCCGCCGTACCGGATGCAGCGGACACAGCCGACGCCCCGGCCGGCACGAGCGCCGCGCCGGTGGCATCGAGCGCGGGCACGGTCAGCGTCGCGCCGACTTTCAGGCGGCTCGCGTCGCGCTTCATGAACGCCTGCGGATTGGCGTCGAACAGCGCACGGCCCGCGCGCGCGAGCACGCCCGGATCGTGCGACTGCGTGGCCGCTTTCGCGATGTCGTTCAGCGACTGGCCCGGCTGGACCGTCACGGTAAGCGGGGCGGCGGCGCCGGCGGCGGACGCCGGCAATTCGCCGGTGCCGGCTGCCCACGCCGATACGGCCGCGCCGAGCGCCAGGATCGCCAGCGCGCCATGCACGGCGCGCGACAGACGGGACTGACGCGGAAACAAGGAAATTCGGGACATCGTTGGCTCTATCGCCGCGCGCGGGCGCGGCTCGGATTCGCGGTTGGAAGCGTCAATAAAGTGGCTGCAGAAATGCAAAAGCGTCGCGCGGAACGCGACGCTTTTGGCGGCTCTGTGCGTCGTAACCGCGTAGTTTACTTCACGCGATCGGGTTCCGGCCGAATTCGTCGATCGCCAGTGCTACCGGCCGCGGGCGGGCGCTCGTGTCGCGCGAGTCCGCCGGGCCTGCCGCAGCCCATGCATCCGATCGATCGAAGCGAACCTGCGCGTGCTGTCGAAAACTCCCTCGCGGCGACATCGCCCCACCGTTCGAATGATGCGGCTTTCTGGTGTTCACCGTGTGTACGCCGCAGGATCACGGCGACGGAATCGCAAGCGCGCCCTCGACCATCCACCCTGCCCGCCGTTAATGAATCAACAGCCGAAAATCAAAACAAATCCCGACCGGCAATCAATCCCCCTCCAACCCATTCCAATTCGTCGATAAGAAGACAATTCTCCTCTCTTATCGACGAAATAAAAATTCACACCGCCAAAGCAACACCCCATAAGGCTTTCATCCCATTCCGCATGGCCCATTACTCATATAAAAACGGTCATTTCTGCATCAATTCAATTTCATTACACAAAATTACACAGATCCGATAATCACCGCCGATACGATCGTCTTCAAACAGCAATCGGCACATTTCGACCTCGCGCGTGCCCATGCCGGAAAGACGGAAACGCGCTTGGCCGGGCTGATGCCGTGAAGTACCGAAGGGCCATCGCACAGTCGCACGACTGCATTCACTCACCAGCTCGTTACGGGGACGAACATGGGCTATCAGCAGGGTTTGAGCGGGTTGGCCGGTGCGTCGAGCAATCTCGACGTGATCGGCAACAACATCGCGAACGCAAACACGGTTGGCTTCAAACAGGGACGCGCGAATTTCGCCGACATGTACGCGAATTCGGTCGCGACGTCGGTCAACACGCAGATCGGCATCGGCACGCGGCTCGCGTCGGTGCAGCAGAATTTCGGCCAGGGGACGATCGATTCGACGAAATCGTCGCTCGACGTCGCGATCAACGGCAACGGCTTCTTCCAGATGTCGAGCAACGGCGTGACCACGTACTCGCGCGACGGCACGTTCCATCGCGACAAGAACGGCGCGATCGTCGACTCGCAAGGCCGCAACCTGATGGGCCATGCGGCAGGCGCGGGCGGCGTGATCAACACCGCGCAGACCGTGCCGCTGCAGGCGCCGACCAGCAACATCGCGCCGCGGGCGACGAGCAAGATCACCGGCCAGTTCAACCTGAACGCGCAGGACAAGGTGCCGAGCAAGACGCCGTTCAACGCGAACGACAACACGACGTACAACTACAACTCGTCGATCCAGGTCTACGACACGCTCGGCGGCTCGCAACAGGTCACGATGTACTTCGCGAAGAGTGCGGCCGGCACGTGGCAGGCCTACGCGGGTGCGCACGGCCAGACGCCGACGAATCTCGGCACCGTCACGTTCGACGCATCGGGCCGGATCAGCTCGACGACGTCGGCCGCGACCGGCCAGCCGACGCCGAGCCTCGGCCAGTTCGCATTCGCGATCCCGAACACGACGGGCGGCGCCAATCCGCAGAACCTGACGCTCGACCTGGGCGGCACGACGCAGTACGGCGGCAAGGACGGCGTGAACAACCTCGCGCAGGACGGCTTCGCAAGCGGCACGCTGACGACGTTCTCGATCGGCACCGACGGCAAGCTGACCGGCAACTACTCGAACGGCCAGAGCGCGGTGCTCGGCATGATCGCGCTCGCGAACTTCAACAACCCGAACGGGCTCGTGAACATCGGCGGCAACCAGTATGCGGAAACGGCCGCGTCGGGCGTGCCGCAGATCTCCGCGCCGGGCAGCACGAACCACGGCACGCTGCAGGGAAGCGCGCTGGAAAACTCGAACGTCAACCTGACCACCGAGCTCGTGAACCTGATCACCGCGCAACGCAATTACCAAGCGAATGCGCAGACGATCAAGACCCAGCAGGCCGTCGACCAGACGCTGCTGAACCTGCGCTGAGCCGCGCATGAAAAAACGCGCCGCGCCGGCCCTGAATCTCGAGGCCGACGCGGCGCGTCATGTGGTGCAGCCCGGCCTGCGGGCCGGACAGCGGAGCGGGCTTACTTGTCGAGCAGGATGCGCAGCATGCGGCGCAGCGGCTCGGCCGCGCCCCACAGCAGCTGATCGCCGACCGTGAACGCCGACAGGTATTCGCCGCCCATCGCGAGCTTGCGCAGGCGGCCGACCGGCACCGACAGCGTGCCGGTGATCTTCGCCGGCGACAGGTCGCGCATCGACGCTTCACGCTCGTTCGGCACGACCTTCACCCAGTCGTTCGCCGACGCGAGGATGCCGTTGATCTCGTCGAGCGGCACGTCCTTCTTCAGCTTGATCGTCAGCGCCTGCGAGTGGCAGCGCATCGCGCCGATCCGCACGCACAGGCCGTCGACCGGGATCGAACCCGGCTCGCCCATCGCCGGCTTGCCGAGGATCTTGTTGGTTTCCGCGCCGCCCTTCCACTCTTCCTTCGACATCCCGTTGCCGAGATCCTTGTCGATCCACGGAATCAGCGAACCGGCGAGCGGCACGCCGAAGTGGCTCGTCGGCATCGCATCGCTGTTCATCGCGGCCAGCACGCGGCGGTCGATGTCGAGGATCGCGGAAGCCGGATCGGCGAGCTGTTCCTGCACCGCGCCGTTCAGCGTGCCCATCTGCGACAGCAGCTCGCGCATGTTCTGCGCGCCCGCGCCCGATGCGGCCTGGTACGTCATCGCCGTCATCCAGTCGACGAGGTTCTCGCGGAACAGGCCGCCGAGCGCCATCAGCATCAGGCTGACCGTGCAGTTGCCGCCGACGAAATTCTTCGTGCCCTTGACGAGCGCGTCCTTGATCACGTCGAGGTTGACCGGATCGAGGATGATGACCGCGTCGTCCTTCATCCGCAGCGACGATGCCGCGTCGATCCAGTAGCCGTTCCAGCCGGCCGCGCGCAGCTTCGGGAACACGTCGTTCGTGTAGTCGCCGCCCTGGCACGTGATGATCACGTCGCACTTCTTCAGCTCGTCGACGTTGGTCGCGTCCTTGAGCGTGGTCTCGTTTTTCGCGAACGACGGCGCCTTGCCGCCCGTGTTGCTGGTGCTGAAAAACACCGGTTCGATCAGGTCGAAATCGCCCTCTTCCTGCATACGCTGCATCAGGACGCTGCCGACCATGCCGCGCCAACCTACGAGACCTACGTTCATGACTAACCCTTTGCTTTGAATGGAGCTTCCCCGCCATTTCCGTCCCCGCGTGACCGCGCGGGGAAACAGGCGGGCACGACGGCGATCAGCGTTTAATGATCGTTTTCGTGGTAATGGTTTTCGTGATGACGATGGCGCGCGCACCCGCACGGGCAGTGTTGCCGTGGAGTTTCAGGACCGGGGAGATCAGGGAAATCAGCGCCATCGTTCGAGTCTACACAAAGCCGGTGGCCCGCACAACGGCCAACCGCGCGCGAACCGGCCGATTTTTACGGCCCGTTCGCACCCTTTTCCACATTAATTACCGCACTTCATTTCCAAGCGCTTACAGCGCGGCGACCACCGCGTCGCCCATCGCGGCCGTGCCGACCTGCTTGCAGCCCGGCGTCGCGATGTCGCCCGTTCGGTAGCCCTGTTCGAGCACCGTTTTCACCGCGAGCTCGATGCGATCGGCCTGCTCCGCGCGATTCAGCGAGTAGCGCAGCAGCATCGCGGCCGACAGGATCGTCGCGAGCGGGTTCGCGATGCCCTTGCCCGCGATGTCCGGCGCCGAACCGTGCGACGGCTCGTACAGGCCCTTGTTGTGCTTGTCGAGCGACGCCGACGGCAGCATGCCGATCGAGCCCGTCAGCATCGACGCTTCATCCGACAGGATGTCGCCGAACATGTTGCCGGTGACGATCACGTCGAACTGCTTCGGCGCCTTCGCGAGCTGCATCGCCGCGTTGTCGACGTACATGTGCGACAGCTCGACGTCCGCGTACTCCTTCGACACGTCGATCATGACGTCGCGCCAGAACTGCGACGTCTCCAGCACGTTCGACTTGTCGACCGACAGCAGCTTCTTCGCGCGCTTCTGCGCGGCCTGGAACGCGACGTGCGCGATGCGGCGCACTTCCGGCTCCGAATAGCGCATCGTGTCGAAGCCTTCGCGCTCGCCGGCGAACGGGCCGTCCGGCGCCGCACGCACGCCGCGCGGCTGGCCGAAGTAGATGTCGCCGTTCAGTTCGCGCACGATCAGGATGTCGAGGCCCGCGACGAGCTCGGGCTTCAGCGGCGACGCATCGACGAGCTGCGGATAGCAGATCGCCGGGCGGAAGTTCGCGAACAGCTCGAGGTGCTTGCGCAGCCCGAGGATCGCCTGCTCGGGGCGCAGCGCGCGCTCCAGCGAGTCGTACTTCCAGTCGCCGACCGCGCCGAACAGGATCGCGTCGGCCTGCTTCGCGAGCGCCAGCGTCGCGTCGGGCAGCGGATGGCCGCTCGCCTCGTAGCCCGCGCCGCCGACCGGCGCCTGTTCGAGTTCGAACTTCTCGTCGAGTGCGTTCAGCACCTTCACCGCTTCATTGACGATTTCCGGCCCGATGCCGTCGCCGGGCAGCACTGCAATCTTCATGCGAAATTCCTGACTGGGTAGGGTGTTGGGGAGACCGGCGGCCGGGCGCACGCGCGGCGCGCCCGCCCGCAGCGCGCGATCAGCCGACCAGCTTGGTGTTGAGCCACGGCTGCTTCACGAGCCGTTCCGCTTCGAACTGGCGGATCTTGTCCGCGTGGCGCAGCGTGAGGCCGATGTCGTCGAAACCGTTCAGCAGGCAGTACTTGCGGAACGCGGCGATCTCGAACGGATACTCGCGGCCGTCGCCCGCACGCACGACCTGCGCGTCGAGATCGATCGTCAGTTGAAAGCCGTTGAACGCGGCCGTCTCGTTGAACAGGTGATCGACCTGCTGCTCGGTCAGCACGATCGGCAGCAGACCGTTCTTGTAGCAGTTGTTGAAGAAGATGTCCGCGAAGCTCGGCGCGATGATCGCGCGGAAGCCGTACTGCTGCAGCGCCCACGGTGCGTGCTCGCGCGAGCTGCCGCAGCCGAAGTTCTTGCGGGCGAGCAGCACCGATGCGCCCTGGTAGCGCGGCTGGTTCAGCACGAAGTCCGGGTTCAGCGGACGCTTCGAGTTGTCCTGGCCCGGCTCGCCGTGATCGAGGTAGCGCCATTCGTCGAACGCGTTCGGACCGAAGCCCGTGCGCTTGATCGACTTCAGGAACTGCTTCGGGATGATCGCGTCGGTGTCGACGTTCTCGCGATCGAGCGGCGCCACGACGCCGGTATGTACAGTGAATTTTTCCATGATCCGTCTATCCGGTTGAAGGGCCGGCGTTCAGCCGGCGCACATCGACAAATTCTCGGTGGCGGCGTCAGTCCGCGGCGCGCTGCAGCGCGTTGCCGGCGGAATGGACGTCCTCGCCGAAGCCTCGGACGGTATTGCAGCCGGCCAGGCCGAAGCCCAGCCCCGCCAGCGCCAGCACGGCAACCAGCCGCGCAATGATTTTCGATGCCGTCACGCGTTACCCCAACTGGCGAATGTCGACGAAGTGACCTTCGATCGCCGCGGCCGCGGCCATCGCGGGGCTCACGAGGTGCGTGCGACCGCCCGCGCCCTGCCGCCCTTCGAAGTTGCGGTTCGACGTCGACGCGCAGCGCTCGCCCGGCTCGAGCCGGTCGGCGTTCATCGCGAGGCACATCGAGCAGCCCGGCTCGCGCCATTCGAAGCCCGCATCGGTGAATACCTTGTCGAGCCCTTCGCGCTCGGCCTGCGCCTTCACCAGGCCCGAGCCCGGCACGACCATCGCGAGCCGCACGTTCGACGCGACGCGGCGGTTCAGCTTCTTCACGACATACGCGGCCGCGCGAATATCTTCGATCCGCGCGTTCGTGCACGAGCCGATGAAGATCTTGTCGACCTTGATCGCTTCGATCGGCGTGTTCGGCTCGAGCGCCATGTAGGCCAGCGCGCGCTCCATCGCGTCGCGCTTGACCGGATCCTTTTCGCGCTCGGGATCGGGCACGCGCCCGTCGATCGACGTGACCATTTCCGGCGACGTGCCCCACGTGACCTGCGGGACGATCTCGGCCGCGTTCAGCTCGACCACGCGATCGAACTGCGCGCCGTCGTCCGACTTGAACTGGCGCCAGTATTCGACGGCCTGATCCCATTCCGCGCCGGTCGGCACGAACGGACGGCCCTTCAGGTAATCGATCGTCGTATCGTCGACGGCGACCATGCCGGCGCGCGCGCCGGCCTCGATGGCCATGTTGCAGACGGTCATGCGGCCTTCCATCGTCAGCGCGCGAATGGTCGAGCCGCCGAATTCGATCGCGTAGCCCGTGCCGCCCGCGGTGCCGATCTTGCCGATGATCGCGAGCACGATGTCCTTCGCGGTACAGCCGCGCGGGAGTGCGCCCTCGACCTTCACGAGCATGTTCTTGCTCTTCTTCTGCAGGAGCGTTTGCGTCGCGAGCACGTGCTCGACTTCCGACGTGCCGATGCCGTGCGCGAGCGCGCCGAACGCGCCGTGCGTCGACGTATGCGAATCGCCGCACACGATCGTCATGCCCGGGAGCGTCGCGCCCTGCTCCGGCCCGATGATGTGGACGATGCCCTGGCGCATGTCGTTCATCTTGAACTGCGTGATGCCGAATGCGTCGCAGTTCGCGTCGAGCGTGTCGACCTGCAGCTTCGAGACGGGATCGGCGATGCCGTGGCTGCGGTCCGTCGTCGGCACGTTGTGATCCGACACGGCCAGGTTCGCGCTGATGCGCCACACCGGACGCTGCGCGATCTTCAGCCCTTCGAACGCCTGCGGGCTCGTGACTTCATGCAGCAGCTGACGGTCGATGTAGAGCAGGGTCGTGCCGTCTTCCTCGGTGTGGACCACGTGGGTGTTCCACAGTTTGTCGTAGAGAGTCTGTGCCATGGGTATGCGGGGTCGTTGTGACTACAAGCCTTGCGGATGCGGTCGATTATGCCACGCGGAACCCGCCACGGCGCAGGCAGGACGCGAAAAAACCCATTAAAAACAGTGGTTTGGCTGGTAGTGCCAATACCTGTATCGGCATTACCAGCCAAAACGGGGCACGCACGAGCCGGCGCGCGGCGAGCGCGCGTGCGGCGCCTGTATCCGTGCCCTCGCTCAGCCGTTCGGATATTCGCGATTGATCAATTCGAGCCGCAGCATCGCGAGCTGCATGCCGGCGTTGCTCATCAGGTAAAGATCGCGCCGTCGCATCGCCGCCTGCTGCGCCGATGCATCGTAGACGTTCGGCAGCGACAGCCCTCCCGGCACCGCTGCCTGCATCCCCGCCGCGTTCGATACGCGCACGGCGATCGACGCCTGATCGCGATGGGTGACCACGCCGATCTTGCCGAGCGCCGCGGCCGACCCGACCTGCCTGACGATCGAGGCGGCCACGCCATCGGGCGTCGATATCGGGCTGCCTGCGACCGCGGCAGGCGTCGGGATCGACGTCACGCCGGCCGCCAGTCCGTACTTCGACGCGAGCACGCTCGCGACTTCCTGCTGCGCGAAGATCGGCACCGCGACTTTCTGCCGGAGCTGGAACACGGTATCGGCGATCGCCTCGTTCACGGGGCCCGGCACCGGCGTGGCGGCCGATGCCCCGGCGCGACTGCCGAAGCCGAACGCGACGATCGTGTCGATGGCGGCGGCGTCGACGGTCGGCGGCGTCCACGAGAAAAACGTGTCGAGCAGGTAACCGGTTTCGTCGGCGGCGGTCGCGCGATCGTTCAGTTCGTTGGTCAGCTTGCCGAGCATCTGGCGCTGCAGTTCCGCATCGGAAACGGGGACGTCGCCCGCGAAAGCGGGTGCGGCGGCGGCGCACGATGCGGCGAGCAATGAAGTGGAAGCCAGGAAATGGCGGCGGTTCGTCATGGTCACGGGAGTCGAATGAAAAACAATGGAAAGCATCAGCCCTTGGGGAACGCCTGCATCGTCGCGGTCATCGCGTGCGTCAGCATCTGCGCATACATGTCGTGTACGAGATAGAGGCTGCGGTTGCGCGTCCACGGCTGGCCCGACTGCGGGTCGTACGTCGTCGGCAGCGGCACCTCGGCGACCGCAGCGGCCGTCATGCCCGCCTGCTGCGAGGTCTGGATGCAGCGCTTCGCATGATCGCGATGGCCGACCACCGCGACGGTGCCCATCGCCGCCGCCCCGCCCGCGCGCGATACCGCCACGGCCGCGACACCCGCGGTGCTCAGGTACACGATCGAGCCGTCGCTCGCGATCACCGGCTCGATCGACGACAGCGCGTCGGCGCCCAGCCCGTATTTCGACACGAGAAAACGCGCGATTTCCCACTGCGCGTAGATCTTGACGGGTTTCAACTGGCGGATGCGGTACACGGCGTCCGCGAGCGCTTCGTTCACCGGCCCTGGGTCGGGCAGCGCCGACTGGTTGCCGCCGGTGCTCGACGTATTACCGCTCGCCGCGTTCGGGCGATTGCCGAAGCTGTACGCGACGATCGCGCCGATCCGCGCGGCCGGCGCCGTCGGCAGCGCCCATGTGAAGCCGACATCGGTCATCGCCGGCACGATCGCATCGACCGTCGCCGCATCACCGAGCTGGGCGTTCAGTTTCGCGGACATTTGCGCGGCGAGCGCGGCGTCGCCGATCGGCGCCGACGTGACGTCGTCGCCGCCACACGCGCTGAGCAATGAAGCCGCCGCGACGGCCGGCGCGGCGGAAAGGAACGTTCTGCGGGACGAAACCGGGGAATGCTGACTCATGAGTGCGAGACGAAAGAATGCGAATAACGAGCGCGCATGACTGCAGGCACGATCGCCGGATTTCGCGGGATCAAAGGGAAAGGCCATCGGGCAATCACGCACGAATCGGCATCGCGACGTGTGGTTGACTGACGAAGCGCGATCGTAGGCGGCGTCGGTTAAATTGCGGTGAAAATACCGATCGAATCCGCCCGGCTGCTGCTCCGTTCCGTCGATGGTCGAATCCGTTTCACATGTGGCGAGCTGATCGCGCCTTTGTTTCGCCGATGGCCATCGCGGAGTTTCGAGATATCGACATGCGCGCTACGATGGCGCAACGCACGTTCCCGTGATCCGGACCCGGAGCCCCCATGAAACTCGGCCTGAACGAATCGCTTGCGCGCCTCGACGAGGCGGGCACACTGTTCACGACGCTGTTTCGCCACGGCACGCTCGACGTCGAGCTGTACCGGCCGCGCATCGAGGACCGGCAGGCTCCGCATGTGCGCGACGAGATCTACGTGATCGCCGCCGGCACGTCGCGCTTCGTCGTCGACGGGCGCGAATGCGACGTCGCGGCCGGCGACGCGCTGTTCGTCCCCGCGCACGCCGAGCACCGCTTCGTCGGCTTCTCGGACGATTTCTCGACGTGGGTGTTCTTCTACGGCCCCGAAGGCGGCGAACGCGGCGCGTGACGCACGACGCGCGCGGCACTTTTCAGACGATCTCCTAGACTGTCTATTCGCAGCGGGCGCGCATGGCCGCCCCACCGTCACGCAGCCGGCAGCATTCGGTGCAACGAACAGGAGAACAGCATGCGATATGAACTCTATTACTGGCCCGAAATCCAGGGTCGCGGCGAATACGTGCGGCTCGCGCTCGAAGCGGCCGAAGCCGATTACGTCGACGTCGCGCGCGAATCGGGGCGCGGGATGGGCGTGTCGGCGATGATGCGCATGATGGACAGCACGAAAGCCGAATGCGTGCCGTTCGCGCCGCCGTTCCTGAAAGCGGGCGACGTGGTCGTCGGGCAGACCGCGAACATCCTGCTGTTTCTCGGCGCGCGGCTCGGGCTCGCGCCGGACGACGAAGCCGGCCGGCTGTGGGTGCACCAGATCCAGCTGACCGCCGCCGATTTCATCACCGAGATCCACGACACGCACCATCCGATCGGCAGCGGCCTGTACTACGAGGACCAGAAGGCGGAAGCGGCCGAGCGCGCGGCCGATTTCCTAGAGAACCGGCTGCCGAAATTCCTCGGCTACTTCGATCGCGTGCTCGAACAGAACCCGCACAAGAGCGGTTATATCGCGGGCAGCGCGCTCAGCTATGCGGACCTGTCGATGTTCCAGTTGATCGAGGGCCTGCGCTATGCGTTCCCGAAAGCGATGAAGCGCGCGGAGCGCAAGGTCGCGGCGCTCGTCGCGCTGCACGATCGCGTCGCGCAGCACCCGCCCGTCGCGCGCTACCTCGAGTCGGAGCGCCGCATCCCGTTCAACGACATGGGGATCTTCCGGCACTATCCGGAGCTGGACAAGTAACGCCGGCAAGGTCCGCACCCGCGCGGGCGGTCAGTGCGGCTGCCCGTGCTGCGCGTGCTGCGCGGCGGCCGCGTCGACGGCCTCGACCGAGCGCGTGAGCCACGGCCCGATGTCCATCTCCTCGTAGCGCACGAGCCGGCTCTTGCGCGCGCGGCGATACGCCCACCAGATCGCGACGAACAGTGGAATCCACACATAGATCGACAGCACTTCCATCCAGTCGATGCGCGCCGCGAAGAACGCCTGGTAATCCTGGCCGAGCGAAATCACGATGCAGACCACGATCGCGAACACCGGCCCGAACGGAAACCATTTCGCGCGATACGGCAGTTGATCGAGCCGATAGCCCTGCTTCAAAAATCCCTTGCGGAACCGGTAATGGCAGACCGCGATGCCGAGCCACGCGATAAACCCGGTGATGCCGACCGTATTCAGCAGCCACAGATAGATGCGCTGGTTGTTGGTCAACGACGTGAGGAAACACAATCCGCCGACGGCCATCGTCGCGTACAGCGCGTTGCGCGGCACGCCGCCCGGCGACAGCGTCGCGAACATGGCCGGCGCGCGCCCTTCCGATGCGAGGTTGTACAGCATCCGCGTCGCCGCGTAGGTGCCGGAGTTGCCGGCCGACAGCACGGCCGTCAGGATCACCAGATTCATCGCGCCGGCGGCGAGCGGGAACCCCGCGTGGCTGAACACCAGCGTGAACGGGCTCACGCCGATGTCGGTCACGTCGCTCTTCAGCAGGTTCGGATCGGTGTACGGCACGAGCAGGCCGATCACGAAAATCGCGAGCACGTAGAACAGCATGATCCGCCAGAAGATCTGCTTCACCGCGCGCGGGATGGTCTTGCGCGGGTTTTCCGATTCGCCGGCCGTGATGCCGACCAGCTCGGTGCCGAGGAACGAAAAACCCGCAATCAGCGCGACGCTCATCATCGCGTGCACACCGCCGACGAACGGCGCGTCGCCGGTCGTGAAGTTGCGCCAGCCGACCGGATGCCCGGTGCCGGTATGCCCGCCGCCGGTATGCCCGCCGCCGAGCACGCCGGCCGCGATCAGCAGCCCGGCCGCGATGAACGCAATCACGGTGACGACCTTGATCAGCGAGAACCAGTATTCCGATTCGCCGAAGCCGCGCACCGACAGCGTATTGAGCAGGAAGATCAGCACGAGGAAGCTCGCGCCCCACCACACGCCCGGCACCGACGGAAACCAGTAGCGCATCACGATTTGCGCGGCGACCAGTTCGATCGCGATCGTCACCGCCCAGCTGTACCAGTAGGTCCAGCCGAGCGCGACGCCGAAACCTTCGTCGACGTACTTCTCGCCGTAGATCGCGAACGAGCCCGATACCGGCATCAGCGCGGCCATCTCGCCGAGCCCCGTGACGACGAAGTAGACCATGATTCCGATCGCGAGATACGCGGCGATCGCTCCGCCCGGCCCCGCCTGCGCGACGGACGCGCCCGACGCGACGAACAGCCCCGTGCCGATCGAACCGCCGATCGCGATCATCGCGATGTGGCGGCCCTGCAGCCGGCGCTTCAGCGTCGTCCCGGACGGCGCGGCCGTCTGCGCTGCCGCTTGCATAGTATCCATAGTGTTCATCCTGATTGTGACCCGGCCAATCGATTTGATTTGGAATGCAAATCGATTGATCCGGCCATTCGCGTTGAAATCGGCCCTGCCGGGCCGGTCGCCTCACACGACGCTGCGCTTGATCGCCTGCAGTTCGGCCGTCGTCACGATCTTCTCGATCCGGAACCGCGGACTTTCCAGCCACGCGTTCGCGATCCGCCGGTACTCGTCGAGATCCTCGCACGCGAGCCGCACGAGAAAATCGAACGTGCCGCTGACGAGCCAGCAATCGAGCACGGCCGGATTCGCGCGCATTTCCTCCTCGAACGGTGCCTGCGAGCGCCCATGATCGGCCAGCACGATCTGCGCGATCACGACGATCGGCTTGGTCGCGCGCGGCGCCTTGATCACCGCGCGATATCCTTCGATCACGCCGAGCGCCTCGAGCCGCTCCACGCGCGCCTGGCACGGCCGCGGCGTGAGGTTCACGCGTTCCGACAGCTTCCGGTAGGAAATTCGCCCGTCGGTACGCAGGATGTCGAGGATCCGGAGATCGATCTTGTCGAGCTGCATCTTCTTGTCGGTCATCCGCGTTCGCTCCGGTCGGGTCCTGGCTCATGCGCGGAGCGTCTGCCGTTCCGCGCGGCGGGGCCACATTATCCGGCCGAAGCGGCCGCGCGCCAATCGGCTAGAACCGCAGCGACAGGCAGGTCAGGCCGCCGTCCATCTTGCGGAACTCGCTCGTGTCGATCACGTGCAGCGGCAAACCGAGCGACGCGATCGCGTCATGCACGCGCGGATAACCGGCCGGTGTGATCAGCGTGCCGTTCACGCGCAGTGTGTTGCCCGCGTATTCGTCCGCGGCCGCGATCGCGATCCGGCGATAGTCGGCGAACGCCGGATGCGCGGCCAGCGCGTCGGTCACGAGCAGCGTGTCGTCGTCGAGTGCGTTGACGACCGATTTCAGGTGCAGGCCGGCGCCGACCGGCACCGCGACGACCGAATAGCCATGGCGCGACACCAGCGCGTCGAACGCGGCGATGCCCTCGGCATCGGTGCGGCTCGTCAGGCCGATGAAGAAGCGCTTGCCGACCAGCATCACGTCGCCGCCGTCGAGGCGGCCGGACTGCATCGGCAGCAGGTCGCGATGGGCGGCCAGCGCCGCTTCGATATGAACCGTCTCGCCGCGCCGGGCGGGCGCGCCGGGGCGCGTGATCACCGCGAATTCCGGCGTGACGACGGCGACGTCCTCGACGAAATGCGAATCGGGAAACGCATCGAGCGACGGCAGTTCGGTCAGCGCGACGCCGAGCCCGCGCAGCGCGTCGCAGTATGCGTGGAACTGCGTGAGCGTCTTGTCGTAGTCGGGCGCCCCGAGCGCGGCGGTGGTGAGGCCCGCGCCACAGGACAGCGCGGGACGGCGAACGATCGCTTGCGTGAATTGCATCGACTCCTCCATGATCTGCGCCGCCTCCGTGCGGCGCACGGGCCGGCGGCGTTGTGTCCGGACCATTATCGGAAGCCAAATTGCGCAATTCGCGTCGATTTCGGCGGCGCCGACAGCCGTTTGCGTCGAATTGCGCGCACCCCGCAGCGGATTCGGCAGACGGGCCGTTCGCCGTCTCGCGAACGGCCGTTTCGCCCGCCGCACGCGCGTTACGCGCCGGGCTCGAATCCCATCTGCGCACGGCCGAGCGCCGTGAGCTCGCCCTCCCCCGCGCGCCCGTCGAATTCGACCTCGAAATGATCGGCCGGGAAATCGGGCGGGCTGTCGCCACGCAGGAACGCGGAACGCTGGCGGTGCAGGTACGCGTCGTTCTTCGCGCAGCCGGGCGCGGCCGCGATGTACATCACGTTGCTGTCGCCGCTGCCGCGATGCGCATCCTCGACCGCATGCACGACGTCGCCGTGCCAGAACACCGCGTCGCCCGGCGCCATGTGCGGGATCGGCACCAGCGCGTCGAGCAGCAGCGAATGCCATTCGGGCCGGATCGACAGCGCGCGGCCGGGACGCGCGCCGCACAGGTCGTCGTCGGCGACGTCGTCCTGCAGCGCACGCAGCACGACATAGGCCATCGCGTTCGCGACCGGGATCAGCTGCAGCGTACCGTCGCCGGGCCCCTGCGGTGTCAGGGCGGTCCAGCCCTGGAACGTGCGGAACATCGAGCAGACGGCCGGGGACGGAATCTCCTCGACGTCGGGACGAAACGCCGCATCGAACGGATCGTAATCGCGCCAGCGGCCGGCCAGCACGTGGCGATAAACCCGGCGAAAATTCGCGCCGAGCCAGCGCTCGACGGAGCCGCCGTCGACGTGCGGCGACAGCCCGAGCGACGTCGAGCCGGGCGGCCGGCGGCGAATCCGGTCCGCATAGGCGGGCACCTGGTCGGGATCGAAATGCGTGCGTGCGCCGTCCGCATGCCGCCACAGGCGATTCAGGAACACCCGCGCCTGCGTGAGCGCCGGCGACTGGCGCGCAGCGACCTGCGGCTTCGACCAATAAACGCCGTAGATCTGCGGCTTGCCCGACGCGAGGTTGCCGAAATAGCGGTCTTCCGCGCGCGCGTGCAACCGGTCGGCGAAGCGGTTCGCCTCCAGATACGCGCCGATCTCGTCGTTCCAGTCGCGCGCCTGCCGCGCATCGAACACGCCGCGGATCACGACCGCGCCATGCGTGCGGATCGCGGCAATCGCGTGCGGATCGATCTTGCCGGCCGAGATATCCGCGAATGGCACGACCGGAATCACGTCGTGGCCCTGCGCGTGCGCGCGGCGGATCGCGTCGACCTGCCGTGCGATGTCGCCTTCCAGCTCGCGGAACGTGGCCGCATAACCGGGCAGGTCGGCGCGCAGCGCCCGTTTGGCCGCTTGGATCGCGGCCGGCAGATCGTCAATCGTCAGTTGCATCGTCGTCTCCTCGCTGAAGCGCGTCGTGATGTGCTGTCAGCGTACGGCCGGCGCATGGCCGATATCACTACTATCCGGTCAATGATCGATACAATCCTGACAATCGTGCATCACTCGCGACGATGGCAGACCACGCAGAGCTTGTTGCCGTCCGGGTCGCGGAAATAGGCGCCGTAGTAGTCGGGGTGATAGTGCGGCCGCAGGCCCGGCGGCCCTTCGCAGCTGCCGCCCTGTCGCAGCGCGAGCGCGTGGCAGCGATCGACGTGTGCACGGGTCGGCGCATCGAACGCGATCGTGTGGCCATTTCCCGGTTCGGGCGGCCGGCCATCGAGCGGCTTGCCGAAGAAGAACAGCGGCCGCTCGGCGTCGGCCGGCATCCAGCCCGACCAGCCGTCCGGTTCGCGGAATTTCAGGCGCAGGCCGAGTTCCGCGAACAGCGGCGCGTAGAAATCGTAGGCGCGCGCCGTATCGCTGACGCCCACGCAAACATGTGAAAACATGGCATCGCTCCGTGGTGACGATCGCTCACGATCATGCCACGACGCGCTGCCCGCCCCTACCGGAGGCCGCGATGAAACCGCAATACGAGCACGTGACGTTCGCGCCCGGCTGTTCGATCCGCGTCTATCACCGTCAGCTCGCGCGGATTCCGTTCGAGTGGCATCGCCACCCCGAGTACGAACTGACGCTGACGCTCAACAGCCGCGGCCAGCGCTTCATCGGCGATCATGTCGCGCGCTACGCGGACGACGATCTCGTGCTCGTGCCGCCCAACCTGCCGCATACGTGGTCGTCGAACGCGCGCATCGATCGCGACGCGCCCGAGGTCGCGCTCGTCGTCTGGTTCGACGGAGACTGGGTGCGGCGGCTGGCCGACTGCTGCCCCGAATACGCGCCGCTGCGCTCGCTGCTGCGGCGCGCGGCGCCGGGCCTGCGCTTCGACGTGAAGACGGCCCGCGCGATGCGCGCGCGACTGGCGTTGTTGCTCGATCCGTCGCCGCGCGTGAGGCTTGCGGCCACGCTCGACACGCTTGCCGATCTAGCGGAAGCCGGCGGCGAACCGCTCGCCACCGCGCACGCGTACGACCGGCCCGACGGCGCATCCTCGGCCGCCGACTCGGCCGCGCCCGAAACCGAACGCCTCGATCGCGTGCTCGACGCGATCGACCGGCATTTCCACGAACCGCTGCGCATCGACGCACTCGCCGCTGCCGCCCACCTGTCCGAACGCACGCTGCAACGGCTGTTCGTCCGGCATCTCGGCGAAAGCGTCGGCCGCTACGTGCAACGGCTGCGGCTCGCGCACGCCTGCCGCCATCTCGTCGCCACCGACTGGCCGATCGCGACGGTGGCCGAGCGCTGCGGCATTCCGAATGCCGCGAACTTCAATCGCCAGTTCCTCGCCGCGCGCGGCACGACGCCCGGCGCGTACCGGCAGTTCTTCAAGCAGCACGGCCACGCGCCCGACGACGATGCGCCGGCGCTCGACACCCGGCCGCCGTCGCTGGAGCGCCTCGCCGGATCGGGCCAACGTCGGCCGCGCAAATGAAAACACCCCGACGGGCTGACCCGTCGGGGTGTCGTGGCGTTGCGATTGCCCGACGCGAGCGGCCTGCCGGCCGTTCGCGCCGCACACGGTTCAACGTGCGTTGAGCGGCTTTGCTTCGCGCGGCGTATCGCCGATGAACAGCTGACGCGGACGGCCGATCTTCTGTTCCGGATCGGCGATCATTTCGTTCCACTGTGCGATCCAGCCGACCGTACGTGCCATCGCGAAGATACACGTGAACATCGACGTCGGGATGCCCAGCGCGCGCTGGACGATGCCCGAGTAGAAGTCGACGTTCGGGTACAGCTTGCGCGACACGAAGTATTCGTCTTCCAGCGCGATCTTCTCGAGCTGCATCGCGAGCTTGAACAGCGGGTCGTCGTGCAGGCCCAGTTCGTTCAGCACTTCGTAGCACGTTTCGCGCATCAGCTTCGCACGCGGGTCGTAGTTCTTGTACACACGGTGACCGAAGCCCATCAGCTTCACGCCCGAATTCTTGTCCTTCACCTGCTTGATGAATTCGGGGATGTTGTCCGGCGAACCGATCTGCTCGAGCATGTTCAGCGCGGCTTCGTTCGCACCACCGTGCGCCGGGCCCCACAGACACGCGATACCGGCCGCGATACACGCGAACGGGTTCGCGCCCGACGAACCGGCCAGGCGGACCGTCGACGTCGATGCGTTCTGCTCGTGATCGGCGTGCAGGATCAGGATACGGTCGAGCGCGCGGACCAGCACGTCGTTGACCTTGTACTCTTCGCACGGGTTCGAGAACATCATGTGCATGAAGTTCGCGCTGTACGACAGTTCGTTCTTCGGATAGACGAACGGCTGGCCGATGCTGAACTTGTACGCCATCGCGACGAGCGTCGGCAGCTTCGCGATCATGCGGATCGCCGACACTTCGCGGTGACGCGGGTCGTTGATGTCGAGCGAGTCGTGATAGAACGCCGACAGCGCGCCGACGGCCGCCACCAGCACCGCCATCGGGTGCGCGTCGCGACGGAAGCCGCGGAAGAAGAAGTGCATCTGCTCGTGCACCATCGTGTGCTTCGTGACGGTGTCGACGAATTCCTTCTTCTGCGCGGCGTTCGGCAGTTCGCCCTTCAGCAGCAGGTAGCAGCTTTCGAGGAAGTCCGCGTTCTGCGCGAGGTTGTCGATCGGGTAGCCGCGGTACAGCAGTTCGCCCTTGTCGCCGTCGATGTACGTAATCGCCGAATTACAAGCTGCCGTCGACATGAAGCCCGGGTCGTAAGTGAACTTGCCGGTCTGGCCGTACAGCTTGCGGATGTCGATCACGTCCGGGCCCATCGTGCCCTTGTAGATCGGCAGTTCGACGCTCGGCGAGTTGTCGCTGAACGATAGCGTGGCTTTAACATCAGACGGAGTCATGGCACATCCTCAATCGAAATAAAGAAACGGGATTCGATAACGGGCGTAACGTGTTACACGTTGCGCAGCATCTCCAACAGCCGGCGGATGTCCGGGCTGTCTAGGTCGCCCTCTGGTTCCTTGCGCGCGAGGAGCAAGTCCATCAGGTCGTTGTCGCTCAGATCGAGCAGGCGCGACAACGCGCCTACGTCTGCATCGGTGAGGTCATGCTCGTATCTGCCGAAGAAACGCTCGAATACGATGTCGTTTTCCAGCAGACCCCGCCGCGCGCGCCAGCGAAGGCGCGCGCGGCGGTGCGGGTCGGATTGATGCGAATCGTCGCTCATTGCTCCGGCCTTAAACCGCGCGGCGAACCATCAGTTCCTTGATCTTGCCGATCGCCTTCGTCGGGTTCAGGCCCTTCGGGCAAACGTCGACGCAGTTCATGATCGTGTGGCAACGGAACAGACGGTACGGGTCTTCCAGATTGTCGAGACGCTCGCCGGTGGCGGTGTCGCGGCTGTCCGCGATGAAGCGGTAAGCCTGCAGCAGGCCGGCCGGGCCGACGAACTTGTCCGGGTTCCACCAGAAGCTCGGGCACGACGTCGAGCAGCTCGCGCACAGAATGCACTCGTACACGCCGTCGAGTTCGTCGCGCTCTTCCGGCGACTGAAGGCGTTCCTTCTCCGGCGGCGGCGCGTCGTTGATCAGGTACGGCTTGATCGAGTGGTACTGGTTGAAGAAGTGCGTCATGTCGACGATCAGGTCGCGCACGACGGGCAGGCCCGGCAGCGGACGCAGCACGATCTTCTGCGGCAGGTCGTTCAGGTTCGTCAGGCACGCGAGACCGTTCTTGCCGTTGATGTTCATCGCGTCTGAACCGCACACGCCTTCGCGGCACGAACGGCGGAACGACAGCGTCTCGTCCAGTGCCTTCAGCTTGACCAGCGCGTCGAGCAGCATGCGCTCATGCTGGATCTCGAGCTCGTACGTCTGCATGCGCGGCGCTGCGTCCTTGTCCGGATCGTAGCGGTAGACTTCAAAAATGCGTTTTGCCATTTCGGATTCCTTTGACTCGGCTTAGAACGTGCGCGGCTTCGGCGGCACGGATTCGACCGTCAGCGGCTTCATTTGAACCGGCTTGTAGTCGAGGCGATCGCCTTCGCTGTACCACAGCGTGTGGCGCAGCCAGTTCTCGTCGTCGCGGTGTTCGTAGTCGCTGTGCGCGTGCGCGCCGCGGCTTTCCTTGCGCGCTTCCGCCGACACCATCGTCGCGCGGGCCACTTCGATCAGGTTCTCCAGCTCGAGCGCTTCGACGCGCGCGGTGTTGAACACCTTCGACTTGTCCTTCAGGTGGATGCTTTCCACGCGCGCCGCCAGGCCGGCCATCTGGTCGACGCCTTCCTTCAGCAGCGCCGACGTGCGGAACACGCCTGCGTGCTTCTGCATCGTCGCGCGGATGTCGTTCGCGACGTCCTGCGTGTATTCGCCCGACGTCGACTTGTCGAGCTTGTTCAGACGCGCCAGCGAGAATTCGCCTGCATCGGCCGGCAGCGGCTTGTGTTCCTTCTGGCTCTTCACGTGCTCGACGATGTGGTTGCCGGCCGCGCGGCCGAACACCACGAGGTCCAGCAGCGAGTTCGTGCCGAGGCGGTTCGCGCCGTGCACGGACACGCACGAGCACTCGCCCACCGCGTAGAAGCCGTTGACCGGTTCCTTGTGATCCCGCGACGTGCCGACGACCTGACCGTGGATGTTGGTCGGGATGCCGCCCATCTGGTAGTGAATCGTCGGGACGACCGGGATCGGTTCCTTGATCGCATCGACGTTCGCGAACTTCAGCGCGATTTCGCGGATCGACGGCAGACGCTTCATGATCGTCTCGGCGCCGATGTGCGACAGGTCGAGCAGCACGTGATCCTTGTTCGGACCCACGCCGCGGCCTTCCTTGATTTCCTGGTCCATCGAACGCGACACGAAGTCACGCGGCGCCAGATCCTTCAGCGTCGGCGCATAGCGCTCCATGAAGCGCTCGCCGTTCGCGTTGCGCAGGATGCCGCCTTCGCCGCGCACGCCTTCGGTGATCAGCACACCCGCGCCGGCCACGCCGGTCGGGTGGAACTGCCAGAACTCCATGTCCTGCAGCGCGATGCCCGAGCGCGCCGCCATGCCGAGGCCGTCGCCGGTATTGATGAACGCGTTGGTCGATGCCGCGAAGATCCGGCCTGCGCCGCCCGTCGCGAACAGCGTCGTCTTGCCTTCCATGATGTAGACGTCGCCCGTCTCCATCTCGAGGGCCGTCACGCCGAGCACGTCGCCGTCCGCGTCGCGGATCAGGTCGAGCGCCATCCATTCGACGAAGAACTGCGTCTTCGCTTCGACGTTCTGCTGGTACAGCGTGTGCAGCAGCGCGTGACCGGTACGGTCGGCGGCCGCGCAAGCGCGCTGGACCGGCTTCTCGCCGTAGTTCGCGGTGTGGCCGCCGAACGGGCGCTGGTAGATCGTGCCGTCCGCGTTGCGGTCGAACGGCATGCCGAAGTGTTCGAGTTCGTACACGACGTTCGGCGCTTCACGGCACATGAATTCGATCGCGTCCTGGTCGCCGAGCCAGTCGGAGCCCTTGATCGTGTCGTAGAAGTGGAAGTGCCAGTTGTCTTCGCTCATGTTGCCGAGCGACGCACCGATACCGCCTTGCGCGGCCACCGTGTGCGAACGCGTCGGGAACACCTTCGACAGCACGCCGACCGACAGGCCCGCGCGCGACAGTTGCAGCGCCGCGCGCAAGCCGGAGCCGCCCGCACCGACGATCACGACGTCGAACTTGCGGCGCGGGAGGGAAGTTTTGATTGCAGCCATTCTTTACACTCTCCAGAGAATCTGCGCGGCGTAGCCCGCACATGCGAGCAGCCAGACGATGGTCAGCGATTGCAGCAGCAGGCGCACACCGACGGGCTTCACGTAGTCCATCCAGATGTCGCGCACGCCGACCCATGCGTGGTAGAAGAGGGAAAGCAGCATCACGAAGGTTGCGAGCTTCATCCATTGCGCGGCGAAGATCGAGGCCCAGCCTTCGTACGAAAAATCGTGCGCGCCGAAGAACAGGACGAGCAGAATGACCGTATAGACCGCCATGATCGTGGCGGTGACGCGCTGCGCGAGCCAGTCGCGCAGGCCGTAGTGTGCGCCGACGACGAGGCGCTTCGAGCCGATTCGGTTATTGGCTGCCATTTTCTTAGAATGCTCCGAACAGTTTGAGTGCCATGGCGATCGTCAGTGCGATCGAGACGACAAAGACGACGACGGCCGTCCGCTTGCCGCCTTCCTTCGTGACGGCGTCGTGGTTGACGTCCATCAGCAGGTGGCGAATGCCGGCGCAGAAATGGTGGAAGAAGGCCCACGACAACGCGAGGACGATCAGCTTGACGACGATGTTGGAGAGGAAAACCTTGAAGACTTCGAAGCTGAGCTCGGAGGTGAGGCTCTGGTCGAAGAGGAACAGCAGGAACGGCAGGAACAGAAACAGCAGCGCGCCGCTGACTCGGTGGAGAATCGACAATGTCGCCGCCAGCGGCATGCGATATTTCAACGTGATGTCGCCGATTCCGATGTTCCGGTATTCCGGCCTCGGCTTTCTTACTGCGTCAGTCATGCTAGACCCCTACTATGTTGTCACACTAATCCGCGATTTTAGCGCCTTTTTATATCGCGCTGCAGCGAAAGTCTGCTCTGGATAGTTGCGCGAACTAGAATAAAGGCGGCCCGAAACGTGCTTCGCGAGCGTGGGAAACGCGAATGCACGCGGCTGAGCCGAACGTCGTCAGCTCAAGTCATTCTGATAGTAGTACCCGGTTGTGACATACCAGCCGCGACGCACTTCCACCGGCCGGTCCCCGTACGTATAGGACACGCGCTCGACCGACAGCAGCGGGAAGCCCGCCGGCACGTGCAGCAGGTCGGCCACCGCCGGATCCGCCGCCACCGCGCGGATCTTCTCCGTCGCGCGGATCATCCGCGTACCGAACTCCGTCTCGAACATCGCGTAGAGCGGCCCCTTGTACTCGCTCAACCGCTCGAACGTGAGCCCGCGGAACATCGCGCCCGGCAGCCAGATCTCGTCGAGCACCGTCACTTCGCTGTCGAATTCCAGCAGGCGGCGCACCTGCACGACGGGATCGGCCGGCTTCAGGTCGAGCTGCCGCGCGATCTCGGCCGGCGCGCGCAGGCGCCGGCATTCGAGCAGACGGCTCACGTGCGGATGCTCGGCGCCGTCGTCGGCCAGCAGACGCAGGAAGCGGAATTGCGCGCGATCCTCGTTGTGCGTTGCAACAAAAGTACCCTTGCCCTGGCGCCGGACCACGAGGTTTTCGGCGGCCAGCTCGTCGATCGCCTTGCGCACGGTGCCCTGGCTGACCTTGTAACGGGCCGCGAGCTCCACTTCGCTGGGGATGATCTCGCCGGGCTTCCATTCGCCGGATTCGAGGCTTTGCGTGATCAATGACTTGATCTGCTGGTATAACGGGCTGAACGTCGGCGATGCGGACGCCGCGGGCGAGGCCGCGGCGTCGCCCGCGCCCGGCTGCCCTGGGCCGCCTGCGCCGGTCTGATTCGCGGTGTTCGCCTGGTTCGATGTCATGGCGCGCATTTCATCACAAACCGCACTTTTTCGTCCACTCAATTTCCGCAAAACATCTGTCTTATATAAGACATATGATACCGTTTGACTTTGCGCGTGACGCCTCCTACACTCCCGGTCGAGCAAGGGTTCGCGGGTGCAACAGCGCGTCCCCGGCTACGTGCCACGGCCGTCTCCAGGTTCACCGCGTCTGCCATCGCGAGTCCTCCGCCCTGCTTCAATGCAACGCTACGCACAACGCGCATAGAATGGCGTTTTCGCTCGCGTCCAACGCTTCACCCGTCCTGGAGATTTTCAATGGCTAAGCCCGCAAAGCGCGTTGCCGTCACCGGCGCCGCAGGTCAAATCGCTTACTCCCTGCTGTTCCGCATCGCGAACGGCGACCTGCTCGGCAAGGACCAGCCGGTCATCCTGCAACTGCTCGACCTCCCGCAAGCCCAAGGCGCCGTCAAGGGCGTCGTGATGGAACTCGACGACTGCGCGTTCCCGCTGCTCTCGGGCGTCGTGACCACCGACGATCCGAAGGTCGCATTCAAGGATGCAGACGTCGCGCTGCTGGTCGGTGCGCGTCCGCGCTCGAAGGGCATGGAGCGCAAGGACCTGCTGTCGGCGAACGCCGAAATCTTCACGGTTCAGGGCGCCGCGCTGAACGAAGTCGCGAGCCGCGACGTGAAGGTGCTGGTCGTCGGCAACCCGGCGAACACGAACGCGTACATCGCGATGAAGTCGGCGCCGGATCTGCCGAAGAAGAACTTCACGGCCATGCTGCGCCTCGACCACAACCGCGCGCTGTCGCAGCTCGCCGCCAAGTCGGGCAAGCCGGTCGCGTCGATCGAGAAGCTCGCCGTGTGGGGCAACCACTCGCCGACGATGTACCCCGACTTCCGCTTCGCGACCGCAGAAGGCGAATCGCTGCTGAAGCTGATCAACGACGACGTCTGGAACCGCGACACGTTCATCCCGACCGTCGGCAAGCGCGGCGCGGCGATCATCGAAGCGCGCGGCCTGTCGTCGGCCGCGTCGGCAGCCAACGCAGCGATCGACCACGTCCGTGACTGGGTGCTCGGCACGAACGGCAAGTGGGTCACGATGGGCATCCCGTCGGACGGCTCGTACGGCATCCCCGAAGACATCATCTACGGCGTGCCGGTCACCTGCGAAAACGGCGAATACAAGCGTGTCGAAGGCCTGGAAATCGACGCGTTCTCGCGCGAGAAGATGGACGGCACGCTGGCCGAGCTGCTCGAAGAGCGTGACGGCGTCGCCCACCTGCTGAAGAACTAAGCATCACGCATCGCGCCGGGCGGCCTGCGGGCGCCCGGCTTCGGCACGGGCCGGCACGCCGCCGGCCCTGCCGACCGATCCGATCCGCGCACGTTTTGCCGCCCCGCGCCCGACGCTGCGGCCCAGAACCTGCCCGAATCCGATTTTCTCCACGTTGACCCGCTTCCCTGACGTAGAAGAGATGGCCGCGCTCACTCCTGCACAAGTGCTGTACGACGGGGCGTCACCGCCCGCGATCCTGTCCTGCTGCGATCACTACGCGGGCAGCGAGAAGCTGATGCGCAAGTCGCTTGCGCTGCAGGCCGAGCTGGGCCCGGTGTTCGACCTCACGCTCGACTGCGAGGACGGCGCGGCCGTCGGCCAGGAAGCCGCGCACGCGGCGCTCGTCGCCGAGCTGCTCGGCAGCGCCGAGAACCGCTTCGGCCGCGTCGGCGTCCGCATCCACGACTTTTCCCACCCGCACTGGCGCGACGACGTGCGCATCGTGCTGCGCGCATCGCGCGTACCCGCCTACATCACGCTGCCGAAGGTCGCGAACGCCGCCGACGCGGCCGAAATGACCGCGTTCATCGAAGGCACGCGCCGCGAGCTCGGCATCGCGCAGCCGATTCCGGTCGACGTGCTGGTCGAGACGCACGGCGCGCTCGCGCAGGCGGCCGCCCTCGCCGCGCTGCCGACGGTCGGCACGCTGAGCTTCGGGCTGATGGATTTCGTCTCCGCGCACCACGGCGCGATTCCCGATTCCGCGATGCGCTCGCCCGGCCAGTTCGACCACCCGCTCGTACGCCGCGCGAAGCTGGAAATCGCCGCGGCCTGTCACGCGCACGGCAAGACGCCGTCGCACAACGTGACGACCGAGGTGCGCGACATGGGCGTCGTCGCCGGCGACGCGCGCCGCGCGCGCGACGAATTCGCATTCACGCGGATGTGGAGCATCCACCCCGCGCAGATCCGTCCGATCGTCGACGCGTTCGCACCGCGCACCGACGAAGTCACGCTGGCCGCCGAGATCCTGCTGGCCGCGCAGGCCGCCGACTGGGGCCCGACGCGCCACGGTGATACGCTGCACGATCGCGCGAGTTATCGTTATTACTGGTCGGTGCTGCGCCGCGCGCGGGCCACCGGCCAGCCCGTGCCGGACGAGGCCGCGCCGCTGTTCGGTCCGGCCACCGCGGGCGCTGCGCGTTGAGTGCGCGCCGCCCGCCGCTACACGAGTTTCATGCATTCGCCGAGGCGCGAACCGGACAGACGTTTGCGAAACGACAAAAAACGTAACGGAGCCCGAAAACCTGATATATGCGCGGCCAAATAGGTGAAAATAGCGGCCGCTGCGCGCTTTCGGGGCGCGTGCAGTTTCAAACCGGCCGGCGGTTTCGATTGCCGGCCCTTGTCAACTGATTATCGAAAGGTTCTGACTCCATGAAGAAACTCCTGATCGCTACCGCCATCGGCGCCTTGTCCGCCACGATGCTGGTGTCGGCTCCGAGCGCGTTTGCCCAGGGTACGGCCACCACGACCGCGAAGAAGGCAACGGCCAAGCGCCCGGCGCCGGCCAAGCGCATCATCCCGCGCAGCAAGAAGGCACAGGCGCGCGCAGCGGCCAAGGTCGATCCGGTACCGGACGGCGCGGTCAAGTGGTCCTGTAAGGAAGGTCTGTCGTTCGACCTCGCCGGCGACATGAAGCGCGACCAGGTCGTCACGGTTCACTGGGCGAAGAAGAACTACAAGCTGCCGCGTCAGGCCACGACGACGGGCGCCGACACGTTCTACGATCCGGCAGCAGGCTTCAAGCTGGTCGTGATCCCGACCAAGGCGATGCTGTTCTCCGACGCAAACGGCGGCGAGCGTCTCGCGGACGAATGCGTGACGCCGGAAATGGCGCAAGGCACGGCAGCACCGACGCAGGCGAACGAGCTGAAGCCGGCAACGAACTAAGCGCGCGCGTTTTTCCGCTCCCCCGGCCCCTCGATGTCCGCCCCGGTCTCCAACGTCCGCCCTGCTCCGGATACGGTACTCGTCGATATCGTCGACTATGTGCTGAACACCGGTATCGACAGCGCGCTTGCGCTGGAGACGGCGCGTCATTGCCTGATCGACACGCTCGGATGCGGACTCGAGGCGCTGTCCTACCCTGCCTGCACCAAGCTGCTCGGCCCCGTCGTGCCCGGCACGATCGTGCCGAACGGCGCGAAGGTGCCCGGCACGTCCTTCCAGCTCGATCCCGTCCAGGCCGCGTTCGGCATCGGCGCGATGATCCGCTGGCTGGACTTCAACGACACCTGGCTCGCCGCCGAATGGGGTCATCCGTCCGACAACCTCGGCGGAATCCTGGCGACGGCCGACTGGCTCTCCCGCACGGCCCGCGTGGCCGGCCGGAAGCCGCTTACCATGCGCGACGTGCTGGTCGCGATGACCCAGGCCCACGAGATCCAGGGCTGCCTCGCCCTCGAGAATTCGTTCAACGCGGTCGGGCTCGACCACGTGCTGCTCGTGAAGGTCGCATCGACGGCCGTCGTCGGGCGCCTCCTCGGGCTCACGCGCGACGAGCTGATCAACGCGGTCTCCCATGCGTTCGTCGACGGCCACGCGCTGCGTACCTACCGCCATGCGCCGAACACCGGTTCGCGCAAATCCTGGGCGGCCGGAGACGCCACGTCCCGCGCGGTGCGCCTCGCGCTGATCGCGAAAACGGGTGAAATGGGCTACCCGTCGGCGCTCACCGCCAAGACCTGGGGCTTCTACGACGTGCTGTTCGACGGCAAGCCGTTCCGCTTCCAGCGCCCGTACGGCACGTACGTGATGGAAAACGTGCTGTTCAAGATTGCGTTCCCCGCCGAATTCCATGCGCAGACGGCCGCCGAGGCCGCGCTGCAACTGCACGCGCAGCTCGCCGCGGCGGGCCGCACGACCGACGACATCAGCCGGATCACGATCCGCACGCATGCGGCCGCGATCCGCATCATCGACAAGCAGGGCCCGCTCGCCAATCCGGCCGACCGCGACCACTGCATCCAGTACATGGTCGCCGTGCCGCTGCTGTTCGGCCGACTGACCGCGGCCGACTATGAAGACTCGGCCGCGGCGGACCCGCGCATCGACGCGCTGCGCGCGAAAACCGTGTGCGTCGAGGATCCGCAGTTCACGAAGGATTATCACGATCCGGACAAGCGATCGATCGCGAATGCGCTGACGATCGAGTTCACGGACGGATCGAAGCTTGCCGAAGTGGCGGTCGAGTACCCGCTCGGCCATCGGCGCCGCCGTGCGGACGGCATCCCGCTGCTGGTCGATAAATTCCGGACCAACCTCGCCCGCCGCTTCCCGGCCAAGCAGCAACAAGCGATTCTCGACGTGTCGCTGGACCAGGCAAAGCTCGACGCGATGCCGGTCGATGAGTACGTCGACTTGTATGTGATATAGCCCTACAGGACTCTTTGTTTCCTAGCCTCAAACCCAGGAAAATCACCATGGCCCACAATCTCCACAAGACCCTCAAGGAATTCGACAGCGGTTCCGGCAAAGGCAAGTTCTACTCGCTGCCGCAACTCGGCAAGGAGCTGAAGACGAAGATCGAACGCCTGCCGGTGTCGATCCGCATCGTGCTCGAGTCCGTGCTGCGCAACTACGACGGCAAGAAGATCACCGAAGAGCACATCGAGCAGCTCGCGAACTGGAAGCCGACCGCGAAGCGCGTCGACGAGATTCCGTTCGTCGTGTCGCGCGTCGTGCTGCAGGACTTCACGGGCGTGCCGCTGCTCGCCGACATCGCGGCCATGCGCGGCGTCGCCGAGCGCACGGGCAAGAACCCGAAGAAGATCGAACCGCTGGTCCCGGTCGATCTCGTCGTCGACCACTCGGTCCAGATCGATTACTTCCGCCAGAAGGACGCGCTCGACCTGAACATGAAGCTGGAATTCCAGCGCAACAACGAGCGCTACCAGTTCATGAAGTGGGGCATGCAGGCGTTCGACACGTTCAAGGTCGTGCCGCCGGGCGTCGGCATCGTCCACCAGGTGAACCTCGAATACCTCGCGCGCGGCGTCCACAAGAAGGCGGACGGCGGCGACACCGTGTACTACCCGGACACCCTCGTCGGCACGGACAGCCACACGACGATGATCAACGGCATCGGCGTGGTCGGCTGGGGCGTGGGCGGCATCGAGGCGGAAGCCGGCATGCTCGGCCAGCCGGTGTACTTCCTGACGCCGGACGTCGTCGGCGTCGAGCTGAAGGGCAAGCTGCGCGAAGGCGTGACGGCCACCGACCTGGTGCTGACGATCACCGAAATGCTGCGCAAGGAGAAGGTCGTCGGCAAGTTCGTCGAATTCTTCGGCGAAGGCACGAAGTCGCTGTCGCTGCCGGACCGCGCGACGATCGGCAACATGGCGCCGGAATACGGCGCGACGATGGGCTTCTTCCCGGTCGACGAAAAGACGATCGACTACTTCGAAGGCACGGGCCGCACGAAGGCCGAAATCGCCACGTTCGAAAACTACTTCAAGGCGCAGCAGCTGTTCGGCATTCCGAAGGCCGGCGACATCGACTACACGAAGACGGTGACGCTCGACCTGGCGACGGTCGCCCCGTCGCTGGCCGGCCCGAAGCGCCCGCAGGACCGCATCGAGATCGGCCACGTCAAGTCGACGTTCACCGACCTGTTCTCGAAGCCGGTCGCGGAGAACGGCTTCGCGAAGAACGCGGACGACCTGAACGCGCAATACACGACGAGCAACGGCGTCGACGTGAAGAACGGCGACATCCTGATCGCCGCGATCACGTCGTGCACGAACACGTCGAACCCGAGCGTGCTGCTGGCCGCGGGCCTGCTCGCAAAGAAGGCGGTCGAGGCCGGCCTCACGGTCGATCCGAAGATCAAGACGTCGCTCGCGCCGGGATCGCGCATCGTCACCGAGTACCTGACGAAGACGGGCCTGCTGCCCTACCTGTCCAAGCTCGGCTTCGAAGTCGCGGCCTATGGCTGCACGACCTGTATCGGCAACGCGGGCGACCTGACGCCGGAACTGAACGAAGCGATCACGACGAACGATATCGTCGCGGCGGCCGTGCTGTCGGGCAACCGTAACTTCGAAGCGCGTATCCACCCGAACATCCGCGCGAACTTCCTCGCCTCGCCGCCGCTCGTCGTCGCGTACGCGATCGCCGGCAACATCACGCGCGACCTGATGACCGAGCCGGTCGGCAAGGGCAAGGGCGGCCGCGACATCTACCTCGGCGACATCTGGCCGACGAGCGACGAAATCCACGCGCTGCTCAAGTTCGCGCTCGATCCGAAGAAGTTCGAGGACAACTACTCGAAGCTGACCAAGAAGGGCGACCTCTGGAGCAAGATCGAGGGCGAATCGGGCGAGGTCTACGACTGGCCGAAGTCGACCTACATCGCCGAGCCGCCGTTCTTCGGCAACGACTTCTCGATGGAGCCGGCTGCATCGATCCCGACGGTCAAGGGCGCGCGCGCACTGGGCATCTTCGGCGACTCGGTCACGACCGACCACATCAGCCCGGCAGGCTCGATCAAGGAAGATTCGCCGGCAGGCAAGTGGCTGAAGGAAAACGGCGTGCAGAAGGCCGACTTCAACAGCTACGGCTCGCGCCGCGGCAACCACGACGTGATGATGCGCGGCACGTTCGCGAACGTCCGGATCAAGAACCTGATGATCCCCGTGAAGGCGGACGGCACGCGCGTCGAAGGCGGCCTGACGATCCACCAGCCGAGCGGCGAACAGCAGTCGATCTACGACGCGGCCATGCAGTACGTTGCCGCCGGCACGCCGACCGTCGTGTTCGCGGGCGAGGAATACGGTACGGGTTCGTCGCGCGACTGGGCCGCGAAGGGCACGCAGTTGCTCGGTGTGAAGGCCGTGATCGCGCGCAGCTTCGAGCGCATCCACCGCTCGAACCTGGTCGGCATGGGCGTGCTGCCGCTGCAGTTCAAGGGCGCGGACAGCGTCCAGTCGCTCGGCATCACCGGTGAAGAGACGTACGACATCGAAGGCCTCGGCGACGACTTCAAGCCGCAGCAGGACGTCACGCTCGTGATCCATCGCAAGAACGGCGAAACGCAGCGCGTGCCGGTGCTGCTGCGCATCGATACGCCGATCGAAGTCGACTACTACAAGCACGGCGGGATCCTGCCGTTCGTGCTGCGCTCGCTGCTCGCAGCGTAAGCGCCCTGCTTTTGCAGGTGCCGCAGCCGCCTCGCGGGCGGTTGCGGCCGATTTGGATGCCCGACCTCGTGCCGGGCTTTTTTTCGTCCGCGCTTCATGCGGCCTTACGCGGCCTTAAGCCGCCTTAAGCCGCCTTGTCCGCGCGCGCCTTCGCGCCCGCCCCTCGCGCGTTCTTCTTCAGGTGCGTGCGGTTGTATTCGATCGCCGCGCGCACGAGGTTCTTCAACGCCCGCTTGTCGAGCTTGTCGCCTTCGAACAGATCGATCGCGCGTCGCGCATTGCCGTCGAGGCCGTCGTTGAACAGCTTGTCGGGATCGGGAAGCTGCGCGCCGTGCATGAAGGTCACTTTCACCTTGCCCTTGTGCGCGTTCGCAACCGCGATCATTCCGTCGCATGACCAGACGGGGCTGCCCATCCATTTCCATTCCTCGACGATGCCCGCTTGCGCGGCGAGGATCGTCTGGCGCACGTCGGCGAAGGTCTTGCCGCGCCAGTCGGCGATGCCTGCGATCAGCGCATCGATGCGCGCCGACGGGGTGAGGTCCGTTGCACTCATGCGCGGGCCTCCGTGCCTTCGTCGGGACGCGACAGCACCTGTTCGAGCGATTCGAAGAACCGAACCCAGCCGTACTGCGCGCCGCGGTATGCCTGCTCCTGGTCGGGGCGGAAGCCGACATGCTCCATGCGCAGATGCGTGCCGGCCGGCGTCGGCGTGAGCGTCCACGTCACGATGCTTTCGAGCCCGTGGGCCGCCCACGTATAGGACAGCGCGCGGTGCGGCTCGATCGTGAGGACCGTGCAGTCGACCGAGCCCCAATCCGCGCGGAAACTGAAGGCATGGCCCGCGACGGGCTCGAAGTCGCTCTTCATGAGCCACGCCTCGATCAGGTGCGGTTGCGTGAGCGCACGCCAGATCTTCTCCGGCGGATGGGGCAGCTCCCGGTCGACGACGACGGAGCGCGTTTCGGTAGTGGCTTGGTTCATTACTGATCCATCCTTTTGAGCAGATCTTCGAGGGCATCGAACCGGCTCTGCCAGAAGCCTGCCATCTGGCTCGTCCAGTCGATCAACGGGGCCAGCGCTTGCGGCTGCGCGCTGTAGTGGGTCTGCCGGCCTTCGTGACGGTCATTCACGAGCCCGGCCTGCTTCAGGACGCCAAGGTGCTTCGACACGGCCGGCTGCGAGACGCCCGCATGGGCGGTCAGCGCGGCGACCGTCAGTTCACCTTCCGCGCACAGCCGCTCGAAAAGCGCGCGGCGCGTGGGATCGGCAAGCGTCCTGAAAAGCGTGTCCTGAGTGGTTTGCATGTCGTCCAAAATCCATAACCGGTTGGTTATGGATTGAAGGATATCCGCTGATCGGCGCGCGTCAAGGCGGAATTTCGCGAACACCGTCGTTCATTCCTGCGCGCCTGGCGCGTGCGTCGCACCGGCTCGCGCCGACACCGGGATTCGAGCATTTCCTCTAATCCGCGACTGCGACATGCGATCCGAAAGCAGCCTGCAAGGCTGGCCGATGCGCTGTTCCACAGTTCGGGAAACGTTCGGGTTCGGCCGGCCCCATTCGTGTTCCTGCACGAATCCGTTCCTGACGAGTCGCTTCCAATGACCACATAGTGCGATACGGCGCGCAGCCATTGACACGCAAACGCCATGCATACGCGCAGCACGCCCGTCCACGACCGCGCACGTTCCGATGCTGCAACGAACGACTCGTGCGTGTGCGCGACGTGCGTTGCCGCGCCGTCGCACCGCGAACCGGTTCCGCTCGCCGGCCCCGCCACGACCGGTGCGTACCGCGCCGCGCACGCACGCGTGCGCCCCCGTTGTCAGAACTGACAGCTATGGAAACTGGCAGCTACCCGTTCGGCACCGACGCCCTACGCTCGTCACCGCTCGCGGCCCCACAAGGGCCGGGGGTTCCAGTAACGTCGCCTCTCCTAAAAAAGGACTCCCGATGAAAAGGAACGCCTGGTTTGCCCTTCCCCTTCCGTCGCCCCGCCGCCTTGCGTGCGTGGCACCGCTCGTGTTCGCCGCCGCTGCGGCACACGCGGCGACGGATTGGGTCGATACCCATACGAAGGCCTTTCTGACCGGCCCGCAGTTGATGGCGCGCAGTGCGGCGCCGTCGCTCGAACTCGCGGCCGGCGAGACGGCCGACGTCGTCGTCAGCCTGAAGCTGCGCAACGCCGCACAGCTCAAGCAACTGGCGCGCGACGTGAACCGGCCCGGCAGCGCGCATTACCGCCAGTACCTGACGCACGAGCAGTTCCTCGCGAACTACGCGCCGACCGAAGCGCAGGTGAAGTCGGTCGTCGACTATCTGCACAAGAGCGGCTTCGTGAACGTCGAAGTCGCGCCGAACCGGCTGCTGGTCTCCGCGCACGGCACGGCCGGCACGGTGAAGACCGCGTTCAACACGTCGCTCGTGCGCTTCCAGTACGCGGGCCGTTCGGGCTTCGCCAACACGTCGACCGCGCAGGTGCCGCGTGCGCTCGGCGACGTCGTCGGCTCGGTGCTCGGGCTGCAGAGCGTCGCGCGTGCGCGGCCGATGCTGCGCATCGGCAACGTGGCGAAGCCGCAGGCGCTCGCCGCCGGCACGGCGACGGGCCACTATCCGAAGGAATTTCCGGGCCTCTACAACGCAACCGGCGTGCCGACCGCGGCCGGCGTGACCGTCGGCATCATCACGATCGGCGGCGTATCGCAGACGCTGCAGGACCTGAAGCAGTTCACGTCGAGCAACGGCTACGGCACGGTCACGACGCAGACCGTCAAGACCAACGGCACGGGCGGCAGCTACACCGACGACCAGGACGGCCAGGGCGAATGGGATCTCGACAGCCAGTCGATCGTCGGCTCGGCCGGCGGTCAGGTCGGCAAGCTGGTGTTCTACATGGCGGACCTCAACGCCGCCGGCAACACGGGCCTCACGCAGGCGTTCAACCGTGCGGTGTCGGACAACACCGCGAAGGTGATCAACGTCTCGCTCGGCTGGTGCGAAACCGATGCGAACGCGGACGGCACGATCGACGCCGAGGAGCAGATCTTCACGACGGCCGCGGCGCAAGGCCAAACCTTCTCGGTATCGTCGGGCGACGAAGGCGTGTACGAGTGCAACAACCGCGGCTACCCGGACGGCTCGAACTACACGGTATCGTGGCCGGCTTCGTCGCCGCACGTGCTCGCGATCGGCGGCACGACGCTCTACACGACGTCGGCCGGTGCGTTCTCGAACGAGACGGTGTGGAACGAAGGGCTCGATTCGAACGGCAAGCTATGGGCGACGGGCGGCGGCGTCAGCACGATCCTGCCCGCGCCGTCGTGGCAGTCGGGCAGCAATCGCCAGTTGCCGGACGTCGCGTTCGACGCCGCGCAGAGCACGGGCGCGTACATCTACAACTACGGCCAGTTGCAGCAGATCGGCGGCACGAGCCTCGCCGCGCCGATCTTCACGGGCTTCTGGGCGCGCCTGCTCGCGGCGAACGGCACGGGCCTCGGCTTCCCCGCCGCCAATTTCTATGCGGACATTCCGTCGCATCCGTCGCTCGTGCGCTATGACGTCGTGTCGGGCAACAACGGCTATCAGGGGTATGGCTACACCGCCGGCACCGGCTGGGATCTGACGACCGGCTTCGGCAGCCTGAACATCGCGAACCTCAACCAGCTGATCAAGTCGGGCGGGTTCTGAGCGATGCATGAGGACCGGCGCGCGGCGATGGCTTGCCGCGCGCCGGTTCGTGAGTGACGTTCCCGTGATCGTCGTTGCGTCGTCAACGTGCGCCGCGTTCGCGCACGCCCCTACTCCGTCGCCCGCTCCTTCACGGGCTCCGGCACGACCGGCGCGCCGGCCCGATGCGACGGCGCGAACAGCCGCAGCCCGCTCGCGACGCTCGCCGCGCCCGCGAAGCCCGCCCCGAGCATCAACGCAAGCGTCGGCCCGTGGCGCCCAGCGATTCCGAACGACAGCGCAACCAGCGCCGCGCCCGTCGCCTGCCCGATCAGCCGCGCGGTCGCGATGATCCCGCTCGCGCCGCCGCTGCGCTCGGGCGGCGCGCTCGACATCAGCGCTTTCAGGTTCGGCGACTGGAAGAAGCCGAAGCCCGCGCCGCACAGCATCATCCGCCAGCCGATGTCGACGACGCCCGGCGACACCGGCAGCGCGGCAAGCGACACCATGCCCGCACTCAGCAACGCCAGGCCGATCGCACCGAGCAGCCCGGGCGGATAACGATCCGACAGCCGCCCCGCGATCGGCGCGGCAAGCGCGACGATCGCCGACCACGGCGTCATCAGGAACCCCGTTTCGACCGCGCTGCGATGCAGGACGGTTTCGAAATAGAACGGCAGCGACACGAACGCAAGCCCCTGCGCGGCGAACGCGCACACGGCGGTCAGCGCGGACAGCGTGAACACGGGCCGGCGGAACAGGTCGACCGGCAGCATCGGCGCCGGATGCCCGGCCTGGCGGCGAATCAGCAGCCAGCCGAACGCGAATGCGACCGCGGCCGCCGCGAACACGACCGTCAGCGGCCCGCGCTGCGCGAATTCGCCGAGCGCGAAGATCAGCGACGCGAACGTGATCACGTTGAACAGCGCGGCAACCGGATCGAACGCATGCTTGCCGCGCGCCGTCCGCGGCAGCGACGGAATCGCCACCGCGAGCGCGAACACGCCGAGCGGCACGTTCACCGCGAACAGCCATGGCCACGCGGCCACCGACAGGATCAGCGACGCGATCGTCGGCCCCACCGCGAACGACACGCCGACGACGAGCGCGTTGAAACCGACGCCGCGCCCGAGCCGGTGCGCGGGAAACAGGCCGCGGATCAGCGCGACGTTGACGCTCATGATCGCGCTCGCGCCGAAGCCCTGCACGATGCGCGCGGCCGTCAGCACCGGCAGCGTCGACGCGAGCGAACAACCGAACGATGCCAGCGTGAACACCGCCAGCCCGGCGACATACACGCGCTTGTGGCCGACGATGTCGCCGAGCGACGCGAACGGCAGCAGCGTCGCGACCATCGCGAGCTGGTATGCGTTGATGATCCACACGGACGCGGCCGGCGACGCATGCAGGTCGGTCGCGATGGCGGGCAGCGCGGTGTTCGCGATCGCGGTGTCGAGCGTCGCGAGCGCGACGGCCAGCAGCACGGCGGACATCGCGCGCCAGTTGACGGCCGGCTCGTGCGCGCCGGCGGGGGAAACGAGTTCGGACAAGATGGGCTCGGCTGACGAGCGACGCGCGGCGTCGCGGATTGAGCGGCGTGGCACCGCATCCTCCGTGCAACGGCAACGGGACGCGCGGCACCGCGAGCCGTATTGTTGCAGAGCCGCATCGAACGTGCAGGCGGCCGCCCCGTCGGTCAGCCAAACGAAAGCTTCGCCATGCCGTGTCGGGTGCACGGCATCGTTGAAGACGCAACGATCGGCGGCCTCGCGGCCTCGCGGCCTGGCGAACGGTGCGGCCGGCGCCGCTATTTACGACACCGCACGCCGCGCATTGCGGCCGCGCAGCCATTCGAGCGCGAGCAGCAGGCTCGTCGAGAAGACGATCAGGATCGTGGCGAGCGCGGCGATCGTCGGGCTGATGTTCTCGCGAATACCCGTGAACATCTGGCGCGGCAGCGTCGTCTGGTCCGCGCCCGCGAGGAACAACGTGACGACCACTTCGTCGAACGACGTCGCGAATGCGAACAGCGCGCCCGACATCACGCCCGGCGCGATCACCGGCAGCGTCACGCGGAAGAACGTCGTGACCGGATTCGCACCGAGCGACAGGCTCGCCCGCACGAGGTTCTGGTTGAAGCCCTGCAGCGTCGCGGCCACCGTCGTCACGACGAACGGCACGCCGAGCGCCGCGTGCGCGGCGATCAGCCCCGTGTAGGTGTTCGCGAGCCCGAGCGGCGCGAAGAACAGGTACATGCCGACGCCGACCACGACGACGGGCACGATCATCGGCGACAGCAGCACGGCCATCAGCAGCCCCTTGCCGCGGAAGTCTGCCTTCGTCAGGCCGATGGCCGCGAGCGTGCCGAGCACGGTCGCGACGACGGTCGCGGACGGCGCGACGATGAAGCTGTTCTTCGCGGCCATCCGCCACTCGTCCGATGCGATCAGGTTCTCGTACCAGCGCGTGGAGAAGCCCGGAATCGGATAGACGAGGAACGTGCTCGACGAGAACGACAGCGGCACGATCGCGAGCACCGGCAGGATCAGGTACAGCAGCGTCAGCACGACGAGCACGCGCAACGCGACGTACCACGCGCGCTCGACGAATGACATGTGCGGCGCGAACAGCGGCCTGGCGAGTTTCATGGTCGGCATCCCCTTCCCGTTTCCCTGTGCCCGGCGCTCAGCCGAGACTCACGTTGGTGCGCGTGAAGCGCCCGTACACCGCGTACAGCACGAGCGTCGCCGCGAGCAGCAGCCCGCCGAGCGCACACGCCATGCCCCAGTTGATCGTCACGTTCGTGAAGTACGCGACGTAGTAGCTGACCATCTGGTCGTTCGGCCCGCCGAGCAGCGCGGGCGTGATGTAGTAGCCGATCGCGAGGATGAACACGAGCAGCGCGCCCGCGCCGACGCCCGGATAGGTCTGCGGCACGTACACGCGCCAGAACGCGGCGAACGGATGGCTGCCGAGCGACACGGCCGCGCGCTGGTAGGTCGGCGGAATCGACTTCATCACGCTGTAGAGCGGCAGGATCATGAACGGCAGCAGGATGTGCGTCATCGAGATGTACACGCCGACGCGATTGAACAGCAGCGTCAGCGGATGCGAGATCAGCCCGCTGCCGATCAGCGCCGTGTTGATGAGCCCTTCGCTCTGCAGCAGCACGATCCATGCGGCGACGCGCACGAGCACCGAGGTCCAGAACGGAATCAGCACGAGGATCATCACGAGGTTCGCGCGTCGTTCCGACAGCGTCGAGATCCAGTATGCAAGCGGATAACCGAGCAGCAGCGCGAACAGCGTGACGGCGATGCCGATCACGAACGTGCGCCCGAAGATCGCGAGGTAGATCGACTGGTCGGGATCGGCCTGCACGATGCGGCCGAAGCCGTCCTGCTTGTGATCGAGCGCCGCGAGCAGGTAGAACGGCGACACCTGGCTGCCGTTCTTCGCGATCGACTGCCAGTACGCGATCTCGCCCCAGCGCGCATCGAGGTCGATGAATTTCGCGCGCGTCTGCGCAGGCGTGAGCGCCGCGTCGCCGTCGCCCTTCAGCGGCATCGCGCGCGCCGTCTTCGCGACGAGCGAGCGATAGCCGGGAATCTCGGTGTTCAGGCGCCGTGCGAGCGCGCCCATCGCCTCGCTGTCGGCCACCTTCGTCATGTCGGCCGCGAGCGCGGCATACGCGGCGTCCGCCGGCGGTGTCTTGCGGTCCCAGCTCGACAACGCGGCGACCGTGTTCGGCAACGCGGTCGCGATCTCCGGGTTCTGCACCGCGCGCGTGAGCAGCGTGCCGATCGGCACGACGAAAATCAGCAGCAGGAAAATCGCGAGCGGCGCCACCAGCAGCAGCGCCATCGTGCGCTTGCGGGCCTCGGTGGCCTTCAGCTCGCGCTTGAGCGCGGCGGCCGACGGCGGGGAAGGCGCGATCGTCATGGTATTCAACGGTTCTCTCCGGCCGGGCACGTTCCGGCGGAATGCCGCGCGACACGATCGACGCGTCGCGCGGCCGGTTGCATCACGACACCCGTGAGGATGCCTGACCGGTTACTTCGTTGCCCACGCGGCGAAGCGCTGTTCGAGCTCGTCGCTGTGGTCGGTCCAGAAGCCGATGTCCTCCAGTACCGCGTTCTTGCCGTTGGCCGGCGAGTTCGGCAGGTTCGCGAGCGTCTTCGCGTCGAGCGACTTGATCGCGGCGACGTTCGTCGGGCCGTACGCGATGTGCTGCGCATACGCCTGCTGCGGCTTCGGCGTCAGCGTGTACGCGATGTACTGCTCGGCGAGCGCCTTGTTCGGCGAACCCTTCGGAATCGCCCAGTAGTCGAGGTCGTAGATGCTGCCGTTCCACACGACCTTCAGGTTCTTGCCTTCCTTCTGCGCGGCGTCGATGCGGCCGTTGTACGCGGTCGACATCACGACGTCGCCGGCGACGAGGAACTGCGGCGGCTGCGCACCCGCTTCCCACCACTGGATGTACGGCTTCAGCTCGTCGAGCTTCTTGAACGCGCGATCCTGGCCGGCCTTCGTGCCGAGCACCTTGTAGACGTCCTTCGTCGCGACGCCGTCGGCCATCAGCGCGAATTCGAGGTTATAGCGCGCGCCCTTGCGCATCCCGCGCTTGCCGGGGAATTTCTTCACGTTCCAGAAATCGGCCCAGCCGGTCGGCGCCGACTTCAGCTTGTCCGCGTTGTACGACAGCGCCGTCGACCATACGAAGAAGCCGACGCCGCACACCTGCGGCGACTCCGGAATCAGGTCGGATTTCTTCGCGATCTTCGACCAGTCGAGCTTCTCGTACAGCCCTTCGTCGCAGCCGCGGTTCAGGTCGCCCGATTCGACTTCGACCACGTCCCAGTTGACGTGCTTCGCCTCGACCATCGCCTTCACCTTCGCCTGCTCGCCGTTGTATTCGACGGCCGTGACCTTGTTGCCGGTCGCCTTCTCGAACGGCTGGTTGAACGCGGCCTTCTGCGCGTCGCCGTTCGCGCCGCCGAAGTTGACGACCGTGAGCTCGGCAGCCGCGGCCGATGCGCCAAACGCGACCAGTGCCAGCGCGAGCGCCGTGCGGCGCGCGGTAAAGCTTGCTCGTTTCATGATGGTTCCTCTCCTCTCGTGGTGGAAGTGGGCTTTGTTGTTGACGACGTGCTGCGGAAAACCGGGTAAACCATGCTCACGCGAACACGCGCAGGTGTTCGGGCGAGAACGCAAGCGAGACCGGCGCGCCGGGCGAGAACGCGTCGAGCGCGCCGGTGCCGAGCGGCACCTTCACGAAGCATTCGTCCTGGCCCGGCAGCGCGCAGCGCATGCGCACGTGATCGCCGAAATAGATGAGGCTGCGTGCCTCGCCGCTCACGCAATTGGCGGCGGTGCCATTCGCGCCGTGTGCCGCGAGGCTCATGCGTTCGGGGCGGATGCACGCGACGGCCGACGCGCCCTCGGCGGCTTCGCCGATATGGCGGCCGACGAGCTTCGTGCCGTCGTCGAGCCGGAATTCGCAGAATTCGCCGTCGACGCGCGCGATGGTGCCGCGCAGCCGGTTGCTGTCGCCGATGAAATTCGCGACGAATTCGTTGCACGGCGATTCGTACAGGCGATCGACGGTGTCGAGCTGCTGCACGATGCCCTTGTCGAACACGGCGACGCGATCGGACATCGTCAGCGCCTCGCCCTGGTCGTGCGTCACGTACACGAAGGTCACGCCGAGCTTTTCGTGCAGCGCCTTCAGTTCGTACTGCATGTGTTCGCGCAGCTGCTTGTCGAGCGCGCCGAGCGGCTCGTCCATCAGCACCAGCTTCGGCTCGAACACGAGCGCGCGCGCCAGCGCGATGCGCTGCTGCTGGCCACCCGACAGTTGCGCCGGATAGCGTTTCGCGAAGCGCTCCATCTGCACCATCTTCAGCGCATGCGCGACGCGCTCCGTGCGCTCGGCGGCGGGCAGCTTGCGCACGGTCAGCGGATACGCGACGTTCTGCTCGACCGTCAGGTGCGGAAACAGCGCGTAGTTTTGAAACACCATGCCGATGTTGCGCTTGTGCGGCGGCACGGTGTTCAGCAGCTCGCCGTCGAGGCGGATCTCGCCGCCGGTCGGGAATTCGAAACCGGCGAGCATCATCAGGCAGGTCGTCTTGCCCGAGCCCGACGGCCCGAGCAGCGTCAGGAATTCCCCGCGGTGGATATCGAGGTCGAGCGATTTGACGACCAGCGTCTCGCCGTCGTAGGTCTTCCGCACGCCGCGAAAGCTGACGATCACATCATCGGACTTCATCGTGGCTGTCCCCTTGCTTCGCGACAATTGATTTTGAGATGCGAGCCACTATACGGCGCGCACGGTTCTACAATAGGGAACCATTTCAATATTCCAAGTAGGACCACTTTGGATACCGTGATCGTCGCCGACTGGCTCTCCGCCCGCATCGACCGCAGTTCGCCCGAACCGATGTACCGGCAATTGCTGCAACTGATGCAGCAGGCCATCCTGACCGGAGAATTGGGGCCGGGAACAAAGCTGCCGAGTTCGCGCACGCTCGCGGGCGACCTGTCGATCGCGCGCAATACGGTCCTCCACGTGTACGACCAGCTGACGGCCGAAGGTTACGTGCTGACGACGACCGGCAGCGGCACCTACGTGGCCGACACGCGGCCGGACGCCGCCGCGATCCGCGTGCCGGGCGCCGCGCCGCCGCCGTCGGCCACGGACGAACCGCCGCCGCCCGACGCGCAGGGCAGCCTGTCGATGCGCGGGCGGCAGTTGATCGAGCATGCGGGCGTCTCGCGGCGCCAGTGGGGTGCGTTCATGCCGGGCGTGCCGGACGTGTCGGAATTCCCCAGCCGCACGTGGAGCCGCCTGCAGGCGCGGCTGTGGAAGGAGGCCAATCCGGAACTGCTGACCTATGCGCCGGGCGGCGGCTACCGGCCGCTGCGGCGCGCGCTCGCCGATTACCTGCGCGTCGCGCGCTCGGTCAAATGCTCGCCGGACCAGGTGATCATCACGACGGGCATCCACCAGTCGATCGATCTCGCGGTGCGGCTGCTGTCCGACATCGGCGATCGCGCGTGGGTCGAGGAACCGTGCTACTGGGGCGTGCGCAGCGTATTGCAGGCGACCGGCCTCACGCTCGCGCCGGTGCCGGTCGACCAGGAAGGGCTCGACCCGAGCGCCAGCGACATGCAGCATCCGCCGCGGCTCGTGCTCGTCACGCCGTCGCATCAGTACCCGCTCGGGATGGTGATGAGTCTCGCGCGGCGCCGCATGCTGCTCGAATACGCGCGCCAGCACCGCTGCTGGATCATCGAGGACGACTACGACAGCGAATTCCGCTACGGCAGCCGCCCGCTCGCATCGCTGCAGGGGCTCGACGACGGCGGCCGCGTGATCTACGTCGGCAGTCTCGGCAAGATGCTGTTCCCGGGGCTGCGGATGGGCTACATGGTCGTGCCCGAGCATCTGGTCGACACCTTCCGCACCGGGCTGTCGGAGCTGTACCGCGAAGGCCAGCTGATGCAGCAGGCCGTGCTCGCCGAATTCATCATGGACGGCCACCTCACTTCGCACGTCAGACGAATGCGCACGCTGTACGGCGAGCGCCGGCAACTGATGATCGACGCGATCCGCGCGCGCTTCGGCGACGCGCTGCCGGTGATGGGCGACGAGGCCGGCCTGCATCTGGTGCTCGGCCTGCCCGACGCATGCGACGATCGCGCGGTCACGCAGAGCGCATTCGACGCCGGTGTCATCGTGCGCCCGCTCACCAGCTACTACAGCAACCTCGATACCGCGCGGCAGGGCCTGCTGCTCGGCTATGCATGCGTCGCGCACGAAGGCATCCGGCCCGCGTTCGACACGCTCGCCGATACCATCGAGCACCATCTGCCGCGGGACATCACGCGCGCGGCATAGGGTTGGTCATACGCGGCGGCGCCCGCGTTACTGCGCGCTGCCTGCCCCGCGATCGAGCGACGCCGCGCGCACGGCTTCGCCGGGCTTCGTGAACACACGCTGCCGCAGCGCCGCGATCCGTGCGTCGCGCTCCTGCGGCGACAGGCCGGCCGAGTCGATCTGCGCACGCTGGGCCGCATAATCCGCGTAACGGCCCTGCCACGACGCATCGTCCTGCTGCATCTGCGCGACTCGCGCCGCCGCCTCGGGGCCAAGCGTCTGCGTCAGTTGCGCGCGCATCGCGTCGGGCGTCGCGCCGCTCTTCTGCAATTGCGCGATCTGGTCGATCGCGGCGCGCTGCCGCTCCACGCGCTGCTGCGCCGCGCGTTCGTCGGCCGGCATCTGCTGTTCGAGCGCCGCGAGCCGCTCGGCCTTCTGCGCATCCGTCAGTGAGCGATCCTGAACGATCTTCAACCGTGCGAGGTCGTGGCGCTGCCGCCACTGCTCCGCACCGAAGAACGGCTGGCTCCAGTCGCCGAGCGTGCGATACGCGATCGACGCGCGCTGATCCAGCGCCACCTGCAACGCGCCCAGATCCGACTTGTCGACTGCTCCGGCATCGCGCAATGTCGCGAGCGCGTCGAGATACGCGCGATACCGGTGCCACACGTCGAGCGCCTCGGCCTGCGCGACCGTGCCCTCGAGCTGCGCCGCGATCTCGCGGACGACGAACGCATCGAGCGCGGCCGCGCTCAGGTCGCTCCGCGCGCTCAGGCAATAGTCGAAGAAGTCGCGCACCGCGCGCGACTTCGCGAGATGGCCGCCCGCATCGAGCGGCAACCGCGGCGCGCTGGAACCGGCGAGCGACGGCGGGAGGCCCGCACTCGCCGGCACGGTGGGCTGCGGCGCGACGGCCGCCACGCCGCCCACCGCGGCCGCATCCGGCGCGTCGCCCGCTGCGCCCGTGCCGCGATGCGATCCCGCACCGCCCCACATCGCGACGCCGGCAATCGCAGCCAGCCCCACGACACCATAGATCGCCACGCGCCGCGCCAGCGGCGCGCGCCTTTCACGTGCCGCCATCGATTACACGCCCGCGAGCTTCAACCGGTTCGCATGCGTGCGGATCACCGCGACCGGATCTTCCGCATACGCGCCGCGCACGCCGAGCAACTGGTTGATCTCGTCGAGATGGTTCCACTTGTAGCTCGTGCTCAGCACCTTCCCGTACAGCGCGCTGCACTTCGACACGAGCCCGTCGTTCTGGCCCGAGGCGCGGTTGATCATCACCGTGCCCGTGCCATACAGCGCGAGCGTCGACAGGTCGAGCGCGTTCGCCGGATCGACGACCGGAAGCGTGCTCGTGTCCGTCGCTCCCGTCACGCCGAGCACGGAAAGCGTCGGCTGGATCGCCGTGCCGGCCCACGAATACAGCAGATGCGTGTTGCCGCCGACGGTTTCCGTCGACGCGCCGGTCTGGCAACTTCCGGGCGCGCCGAGACCCGCGCTCGGATAGTTCTGGTTGTAGGCGGCGGCCTGCGCGGTCGTCAGCGTCTTCAACGACGCGAGGGCGTCCTGGTTCGTGTTGTGGCTGCTGCTCGTCAGGATCCCGAATACATTGACGAATGCGGCGATCACCGTCGACGACAACCCGGTCGGATCGTACGCGAGCACACCCTGCACGAAGTCGGCGAACTCGGAGCCGCGATGCGGCGTGCCGATCGTCGTCACCGACGCGACGAGATCGGGCGCGACGGCCGCGACATAGCGCGACGTCAACCCGCCCTGGCTGTGACCGACGAGATTGACCTTGGTCGCGCCGGTCGCGGCGAGCACCGTCTTCACGTAAGCCAGCAACTGTTCGCCGCGCCCATTGGGGCCATCGTCGCTCTGGAAGCCCGACAGGTTCGCGACGTAGACGGTCGCGCCGTGCTGCTCCAGATCTTCCTGGATGCCGTACCAGTACTCGAGTACGCCCGCATACTTGTCGGTGCCGGTCAGCCCGTGCACGAGAATGATCGGATAGCGCGTCGTCGCATAGTCGTCGACGGGCGCGGTTGCCGCCATCGCCGTGTGCGTCGTCGCGAGCGTCGTCAGCGCGGCCGTCCCCGCGAACGGCGCGACGCTCATCGCGCATGCCACTGCCCCTGCCATTACCCTGGAACGCATCGATCTGGCCATGCATGTTCTCCTGATTATTGTGCTGCCGGTGCGAATGACACCGGATCGACACGCACGCCGCATCGCACGCACCGCGTGTGTCGAATGCGGGAGTGAAGCACGACTCGCGAACGTTTGCTCCCCGACTAGATACGGTTCTCTAATCGGTTGACGCGCACCGCCCGTTCGGGCGGTGCGGCGTTCACGCATGCGCATGCTGCGACGCACATGCGCGATGCGCTACAGCTTCGCGCTCACGCGCACCCAAGCGGTACGCCCCGGCTCCATCACCGGCGCGTTCGCCGGATAGCCGAAGCCCGCGTTGCCGGCGAGGTTCAGATGCTCGGTGTAGGCCTTGTCGAGCACGTTGTCGATGCCGATCGAGATCTGCACGGTCTTGCTGACGTTGTACTGCGTATGCAGCGACAGCACGCCGAATCCGGCGCTCGGGCCGAAGTCCTTGCCGACCACGTTGCCCTCATTCGGTGCATAGCGATGCTGCGGCGCAACGATGCGCCACAGGCCGCCTGCCGACCATGCGCCGCGCGTGTATTCGAGCCCGATGCGCGCCTCGAGCGGCGGCATCTGCGGCAGCGGATCGCCGCTCGCCACGTTGCGCCCCCACGCATACGCAAGCGACGTCTCGACGCGCAGCGGCGCGACCGGCCGCCACGACACGCCGGCTTCGCCGCCCATGATCTGCGCGTTGACGTTGGTTGCCTGCGTGGTCGGCCCCATCATGCCGGCCGCATAGTTGAACAGGATGAAGTCCTGTACGTAGCCCCCGTACACCGACACCCAGGCATCGAACCGGTCGCTCTTGTATTGCGCGCCGACGTCGAGCTGGGTGGTCTTCTCCGGCTGCACCGCCGAGAACGCATTGACCGAACCGGCCGGCCCGCGCGTCGCGGAGAACAGTTCCCAGTAGTCCGGATAACGCTCCGCATGGCCGATCCCCGCGTACCACGTGACGGGCAGCGACGCGAGATCGCGCTCGTAGCGCACGAAGCCGCTCGGCAGCACCTTCGTCCGATCGTCGTCGAAGGTCGGGTTCGGCTTGCTCGTCATCATGCCGCGCTTCATCGCGCGCTTGTCGCGTGCGCTCGCATAATCGACGCGCGCGCCGCCGATCACGCGCGACACGTCGCTCGCATACCACGTCAGCTCGCCGAACACGCCCGCGTTCCACATCGTCGCCTGCGCATCCCACGGCTGGTCGCCGTAGTTCTGCCAGCCCATCGCGGAGCGCGAATCGAGCCGGTTCGATTGCGCATCGACACCCGTGACGAACTTGAAGTCGTCGCCGAAGCGCAACGTCGCGGCCGCACGCGCGCCGAGCGTGCGGCGTCGCACGTCCGCGGCCATCCGCATCGGCATGCTGCTCGTCGGGTCGGGCTGCCGCAACGTATGGTTGTCCATCACGTGATCGGCTTCGTTGTAGTACACGCGCGCCTCGATCCGGTCGAGCACGTCGCCGAGATGCCGCTTGTCGAACGACAGGCCGAACGTCTCTCGGCGGAAATGCGCGCCGTCCATCCCGCGGCCCGCGTAGCGCGCATAACCGTCGCCGGTGCCGGCGGTCAGCTCGACGCGCGTATGGTCGTCGGGCGTCCAGCCGAGCGCCGCATCGGCGTTCCACTTGTCCCACTGCGACGGCACCGTGTTGCCGTTGCCGTCCTTGTAGTCCTGCGAATGCGCGTGGTTCGCGCTCACGCGGCCATAGACGTCCGGCGTGCCGGCGCTCAGGTCGATGTTCTGGTCGTTGCGGCCGAACGACCCGCCGACGAGACTGCCGTCGAAGCGCATGCCGGGGCGCTCGAAACGCGGCGTCACGCGCTCGAACAGCACGGTGCCGGCCGACGCGCCCGGGCCGTACAACACGGTCTGCGGCCCCTTCACGACGGTGACCTTGTCATAGCTTTCCGGGGCGATATACGACGTCGGCGCGTCCATCCGGTTCGGGCACGCGCCGAGCGTCGGCATCCCGTTCGCCAGGATGTTCAGCCGTGACCCGAACATCCCGCGCAGCACGGGGTCGCCGTTCGTGCCGCCGCTGCGGATCGACGTGAAGCCGGGGATCGTCTTCAGGTAATCGGCGCCGTCGCTGGCGGGCAGCGGCTGGCGCGGCGCCTTCGGATCCGTGATGACGACGAGCGGCGTCGACAGCGGCGATGCGACGACTTCGACGGGCGGCAGCAGCACGGCCGTGTCGTTCGCCGTCGCACCGGCCGCGTGCGCGGTTTCGGCTGCGGCAGCGCTCGCGGCCAGCGCGCCGACAGCTAGCGCGGGAACGGTAAGTTTCAGCATGCGCGGCAGCGGCCGCGCACCGGTAGTGCGTGACGCACACGGCGCACGCAACTGGAAATTGATCATGGTCGAAAGCCCGAGTGACGCCCTCCACGCGGCCTCGACGGGCCGCACGGATATCGGCGGAAGTAGGAACGGCGGGAAACGCGTCAGGCGCGCTCGGGCGGTGCGCGCGGATAGGCGCGCGGATAGCGGTCGCTGCGCGCCGCGGCGGCAGGCGACGCGGCGGCGAAAATGGAAGCGACGGGCATGGCGCCGACCGATGCGGCGGCAGGCGCGCCGATGGCCGGGCTATGAGCGAAGAAGCCGCAGTAGCCGCATGCGTCGAGATGCAGCGCACGATCGTGCATGCCGCCCGCATCGGACGAACGATGCGCACCATGCTCGGTACTGCAGACGATCGCATCTGGCGTGGCCGCATGCGCGATACGCCACTGCGACACCAGCGGCGCCGCGATCGCGATCCAGATCGCGAGCAGGCCAAGCCAGGCAGTCAGGTGACGATGTCGGTGCAGCATGTACGGCGACGAGTAAGCGAAATGTAAAGGCAGCCGCGATGTTACCGAATGTTCGACGTGGTGACCAGTGCGCATGACGGTAAACGAAGCGGGGGCGCATGGTTGTCAACACAACCATGCGCCCCCGCGTGCCGCGCGCGCCGGAGACGGGACGATCAGGGCGCCATGCGCCGCAGCACGTCGTCGCGCCGGATGAAGTGATGGTAGAGCGCGGCCAGCGCATGCAGGCCGATCACGAAATAGAACGCGTTGCCGATCAGCTCGTGCGCTTCCTTGATCGTCGGCCGCAGCGCCTTGTCGGGGCCGAACAGCGTGAACGACACGCCGAGCCAGTCGAGCGACACCGGCTTGCCGCCCATGTTGATCATCATGATGCCGAGCAGCGGCTGCGCGATGATGAACACGTAGAGCGCGACATGCGCGAGCTTCGACAGCCAGCGCAGCAGCGTCGCCTGCGGAATGGCTTCCGGCACGCGGCTGACGACTCGCCACAGCACCCGCAGCACCGACAGCACGAGGACGAACGTCCCGGCCGTCAGATGCACGTTCATCCAGAACGCACGGCTGTCGCTGCCTTTCGGCCCGCGAATCTCGATGGCCAGGTAGGCCAGCGCGACCAGCAGGAAGATGGCCCAGTGGAAGAAGATCGCGGGCGAGCTGTAGCGCGTCTGTTTCGCGAGGATGTTTCTCATGCTTGGTCTCGTGTTGTATTCGGGGAGGGCGCCAGTTGCGATCGGCCTGCGCCAGTCAACGCCGTGACGATTGTAGCCGCACGGGCGTCCGGTTTTGCACGGCCCGATCAAATATCCGACGAATCGTCAACGCGCGCCCTGCAAGGCCGCCCTATGGAAAATCCGCATCGCGCGCGCGAGCGGCTGTGGCACGATGAAGCTTTGGTGCGACGGCGCGCGGGCATCATGAGCAAAGCGTTCTTCGTTGCGGCCTATCGGCTGATCGCCGCGTTGCTCGCGGTGTCCACCACGCTGCACAGCATCGCCGACTACTGGCGCCTGCCGAACTTCCATCTCGGCAACTACCTCAGCTACTTCACGCAACTGAGCAGCCTCTACGCGGCCGCGATGCTGGCCGCGGGGCTGTGGCGCCTCGCGCGCCCCGGCTCGGCCCGCTACGAATCGATGCGCGGCGCGGCGGTGCTGTACGTGCTGATCACCGCGATCGTCTACGAGCTCCTGCTCGCGCGGCTCGATGCGCTGCGCCACGTCACGCCTGCGTTCAACAACTGGGTACTGCACCGGATCGTGCCGCTCGTGATGCTGTGCGACTGGCTCTATGTCGAACCGCGCTCGCCGATTCCGCGCCGCAGCGCGTTCGCGTGGCTCGGCTTTCCGGTCGTCTATCTCGGCTATACGCTCGTGCGCGGCGCGGTGGAGAACTGGTATCCCTACCCGTTCGTCGATCCGCGGCCGCACGGCTACCTGCCCGTCGCGATCCAGTGCTCGCTGATCGCGCTCGGCGCGGCGGCGCTCGCATTGGGCATTTGCTGGCTCGGCAATCGTGCGAGACAGTCCGGCGGCGCGATGCTCAAGGAAGGATGAAGACGGAAAGGACGAAAGGGGGCGGGAACGTGTGCGCCACCCGGCGCACACGTGGCGATGCCGGCGATCAGCCGCCGTTGCGCGGCAGGAAGTTCATCGGATCGACGACCTTGCCGTTCTGACGGACTTCGAACTCGAACGTCGAACGACCGCTCGCGTCGGTGCCCATTTCGGCGACCGGCTGCCCCTGGCGCACCGCGTCGCCTTCGTTGACGAGCAGCTTGCCGTTGTGCCCGTAGGCCGTGATGAGCCCGTTGTCGTGCTTCAGGATCACGAGCGGACCGTACGCCTTGACGCCGGAGCCGGCGTACACCACGCGCCCGTTTGCCGCGGCCCGCACCGAATGGTCGGGCCCGGATGCGACGATCACGACGCCGCGCGTCTTGCCGGCCGAGAACGGTGTCGCGACGACACCCGTGGCGGGCCATGCGAGCGAGCCCGGCTGGGCGGCCGCCGCGGGCGGCTGCCCGTACGAGGTCGCGGCCGGCGGCGGCGCGACCCGCAGTACCTGCCCCGGCGACACCGCGTCGGTGGGCGACATGTGGTTCCAGCTGGCCACGTCCTGCACGCGCTGCCCGTAGGCGTTCGCGATGCCCGCCAGCGTATCGCCCGGGTTCACGCGGTAATAGCCGGCAATCACGCCCGGCGTCGCAGCCGACGTGGGCGCCGATTGGCGCGTGGGTTGCCAGCTGTCGGTCCACGGCGTCATCGTGCAGCCCGTGAGCGCGATGGCCGCGGCAACGAGCGCCGCCTGCGGCAGCCAGCGCGTGAGCGCGTCGTGGGTGGGAATAGTTTCTCTCAAGGGTCCTCCCGGATTTTGCGTCGTTACGCCGCCCACCGCCCTCCGGCACGCGACGCACGATGTCCGGCCGAACGGCCGGCTCAACCAGTATCCGACCGCTTTCGCGGCCATCGGTTTCCACAGCGGAACGTCGGCGCGAACGAGCTCACCGGCCCCTTTTTCGCGTCGTCCCGACCGGCAAAGATACCATTTGTCGCGCTCGAGGCCCCGACAGTTGGCTGATCCGGAAACAATCTTGCGGCGTCGCACGCGCGCCAGTGGGCCGCGAGCCGTGCCAGGCGGGCCGTCCGGCGGGCGCTCGGGGGGGTTCCCGGGCGCCGTCGCCCTCGCCGCCCGTATCGGCCCCGTCATATTCTCCGCTTCGATCGCCGCCTATACTCGGTGATGCGCAACGCGATCCAACGACAACGAGGAGCACGACAATGAATAACGCGACGTTTCTCTCCGTGCAGCTCGACGCCGACGATTTCGCCGATTCCAGCGGTCTGGTCGAATTGCTCAACCGGCACCTGGTGTTCGCGACAGACGTCGCCGAAGCGGCCGATGCGCTCGTCCAGCTGGCAAGCGTCACGCATCTGACCGGCGCCACGCGCCACAGCGTGGAGCTGCCGGTCCTCGCGATCGAACGGTTGCGCGACGCACTCGATACGCTGAGCGGTTACGACGAAACGTGGCTGCAGGTGCTGGAACCGGCCGAAGCGCTGTTCCGCGATATCGGGCGCGGCAGGCGTCCGCTGCACTGAACGCCGGCGCATCGCGCGCCGCCAATGAAAACAGCCCGCCGTACCGCTATGCGGTGCGACGGGCTGTCGTATTACAGGGGGTCGGATGCGGTCGCCAGCGCGGCCGTACCATTAACGACCCTTGTAGACCGGTGCGCCATCCGCGATGCGCTTGACTTGCCAGCCAGTCTTGGCGGCAGCCGGTACGCCCGATTCCTGGCCGGCGGCCGGTTGCGCACCGTAGCCGGTCGTGTCGGCAGCGGCGACGTTCTGTTGCGGATTCACACGGGCTTCAGCAGCCTGGATGCCTTCCGGGTAGTTGGTCCGGTCGCTGCCCAGCTTGTAGCCGGCCTGTTGCAGCTGGGCCAGTTCGGCCTTCACCTGTGCACGGGTGACGGGCGCGTTCTGTTGGGCGAACGAGACGGCGGGGACGGCGAGGACAGCAGCAGCAGCGAACGTTGCGATCAGCGATTTCATGATTACCTCCGGGATTTTTTTGCTCCGCCGCACACACCATGTCTGCAGCGATGGAACAGAGTTTAGTCCCGACAGCACCTAGGGAAAACCATGAAAGAACGAAAACACTGTTTCCCCGGAGCCAACAATGTCGGCATCCGGGATAGAAAAACCCTATTCAAAGAATAGATTTTCGCAACAATGCCGCCACCGCCAGCCGGTTACGACCAGTTCGCGTGGAAGCTGCCCGGCTTGTCGGTGCGCTCGAACGTATGCGCCCCGAAGAAGTCGCGCTGCGCCTGCACGAGATTCGCCGGCAGCCGCTCGGAACGGTAGCTGTCGAAGTACGCGACCGCCGATGCGAACGCCGGGACCGGCACGCCGGCCTTCACCGCGGCCACCACGACGTCGCGCAGCGACGTCTGGTAGTTCGCGGCGATGTCCTTGAAGTACGGGTCGAGCAGCAGGTTCGCGAGCGCCGGATCCTTCGCATACGCGTCGGTGATCTTCTGCAGGAAGCGCGCGCGGATGATGCAGCCCGCGCGGAAGATCTTCGCGATCGTCCCGAGATCGAGGCTCCAGCCGTATTCTTCCGACGCCGTGCGCAGTTGCGCGAAGCCCTGCGCGTACGAGATCACCTTGCTCAGGTACAGCGCGCGGCGCACCGCTTCGACGAACGCGGCACGATCGCCGTCGAACGGCGCGGCGGCCGGGCCCGACAGGATCTTGCTGGCCGCGACGCGCTCGGTCTTCAGCGACGACAGCACGCGCGCGAACACCGACTCGGTGATGAGCGGCAGCGGCACGCCGAGATCCAGCGCATTCTGGCTGGTCCACTTGCCGGTGCCCTTCTGCGCGGCGCGATCGAGGATCACGTCGACGAGATGCTTGCCGGTCTCTTCGTCCTTCTTGCCGAAGATCTTCGACGTGATCTCGATCAGGTAGCTGTCGAGCTCGCCCTGGTTCCATTCGGTGTACACCGCGCCGAGTTCGTCGTTGGTCAGGCCCGCGACGTCCTTCAGCACCGAGTAGCTTTCGGCGATCAGCTGCATGTCGCCGTATTCGATGCCGTTGTGGACCATCTTCACGTAGTGGCCCGCGCCGTCCGGCCCCATGTACGCGACGCACGGCTCGCCGTCGGACGGCGCCTTCGCGGCGATCTGCTTGAGGATCGGCTCGACGAGGTCGTACGCGTCGCGCTGGCCGCCGGGCATGATCGACGGGCCGCGCAGCGCGCCCTCTTCGCCGCCCGACACGCCGGTGCCGATGAAGTGCAGGCCCGACTGCGCGAGTTCCTGGTTGCGGCGGATCGTGTCGGTGAAGTGCGTATTGCCGCCGTCGATCAGCACGTCGCCCTTCTCGAGCAGCGGCTTGAGCGATGCGATCGTCGCATCGGTCGCTTCCCCGGCCTTCACCATCATCAGGATTCGTCGCGGCGTTTCGAGCGACGCGACGAATTCTTCGAGCGTATAGGTCGGCACCAGATTGCGGCCGGGGAATTCGGCGATCAGTTCGTCGGTTTTCTCGCGGCTGCGGTTGAACACAGACACCGCGTAACCGCGGCTCTCGATATTGAGTGCGAGATTGCGGCCCATCACCGCGAGCCCGATCACACCGATTGCTTGTTTGCCCATTAGTCAATTCTCCGGAAAAAACGGGGCGCGACCCGAGCCGGGCCGCGCGCACAGGCGAAAGGATAGTGGAAACCCGGCGGCGTTGCGCGCTTGCGTGTCATTGCTCCGCGTGCGGCAGGCGCCGGAATACGACGCTCAGGTTGTTCGCCGGCATCTCGACGACCTCGATGCAGTCGAGCCCGCGATCGAGGCCGAGCGCGACCACGGTCTCGAGATCGCGCACGCCCCACGACGGGTCGCGGCTGCGCAACTGCCGGTCGAAGGCCTCGTTCGATGGCGCCGTATGCCGGCCTTCGCGACGGTAAGGACCGTACAGGAACAGCACGCCGCCCGGCCGCAGCACGCGCGACGCGCCCGCGAACAGCGCGTCGGTACAGGCCCACGGCGAGATATGAATCATGTTGATGCAGATGATCGCGTCGAGCGCCGCGACCGGCCATGGCGTGTCGCGCACGTCGAACGCGAGCGGCCCGGCAACGTTCGCGAGGCCCGCATGCGCGACCCACGCGGCGATCGAACGCCGCGCCTGCGCATCGGGATCGCTCGGCTGCCAGCGCAGGCCCGGCAACGCCTGCGCGAAGTGGACGACGTGCTGCCCGGTGCCGCTCGCGATTTCGAGCACGCTGCCGCTCGCCGGCAGCACGCGACGCAGCACGTCGAGGATCGGCCCGCGATTGCGTTCGGCCGCCGGCGCCGACAGCCGCGCGGACGGATCGGGGGAGGAAGCGGCGCCGGTCACGATGCATGCTCCTTCGTATCGCTGTAGCGCCCGAGCCCCAGCCGCGCCACGAGTGCGTCGAGCGCGGGGGCGCAGCGCGCCTCGACCTTCAGCGTCAGCATCGGGTCGGCGCGCGTATGGCCGAGATTGAGTGCGGCAACCGGCTTGTGCTGCGCCTGTGCCCACACGCAGAAGCGATAGCCGGAATACACCATCAGCGACGAGCCGACGACGAGCAACGCGTCGGCCGCCTCGAGCGCCTGCGACGCCAGCGCCACGCGCTCGCGCGGCACGTTCTCGCCGAAGAACACGACCGCCGGCTTCAGCAGGCCGCCGCACGCGGGGCACGCCGGGATGCGGAACGTATCGAGCGCGGCCCATTCGAGATGCGCGTCGCCGTCCGCGGCCGGCTCGGCCTGCGCGCCCAGCAACTCGGGATTGTCGGCTTCGAGCACGGCCTGGATCGCGGCCCGCGCGTGATGCGCGCCGCAGTCGAGGCAGGTCACGCCGTTGATGCCGCCGTGCAGCTCGATCACGTCGCCGCTGCCCGCGCGCTGATGCAGGCCGTCGACGTTCTGCGTGACGAGGCGCTCGATCCGGCCCGCGCCGCCGAGCCGCGCCAGCGCGACGTGCGACCCGTTCGGCCGCGCGCGGCCGACGACCGGCCAGCCGATCATGCTGCGCGCCCAGTAGCGGCGCCGCGCGGCATCGGAGCCGAGGAATTCCTGAAGCTGAATCGGCGGCGAGCGCATCCATTGGCCATTGCGGTCGCGGTAACCGGGAATGCCGGAATCGGTGCTGATGCCCGCGCCGGTCAGCACGAGCAGGCGAGGATGACGCTCGACGAACGTCTGCAGCGCATCGAGCTCGGCAGGACCAACGTCGGCGATGGGGGAATCGGGCAAGGCTTTATCGTTCATGTTGGCAACGTGATCGGTCGCGCCGGCAAGCCGTGCGCCCGCACGGGCGGCCAGGCACGCCAGCACATGATACAGAACGTCATGCGATCGGGCGCGCCGCCGCGGACGGCACGCCGGTGCACAAAAAGACGCCCGTCGCCGCTCGGCGACGGGCGCTTCAACAATTGATCCATCGGGGTAGTGGATCAACTGACAGCACAATATTGCGACGTCCGTCATGCCGCGATCGACGGACGCTCCCCGGACTCCGCGTGTTCCGGCGCTGCCGCGCCCATCGGCGCGTTACCGGCTTCCCGACCCGACCCGATCCTGGTCGCCGCGCCCGTCACGCCGGCGCAATGCGCGGCGTGCAAACGCATTCGCCGCGCGACGACGTGCGTTGCGCCAAGGCATGACGATTCCGGGATTCGGGCCGGGCCATCCGCCTGCGTTCGCGGTTCATCCCCGACGGCCGACCGGCACCGGTCGGACTTGTGCGTCACGCATGCACGCCGTCGTTCAGAACGGACCCGATTGCTCGGATGGAACGGAAAGCCACTCGCTCACGTCGCCGCAATCCACGGCGAGGCGACTACCCTGGGAGGTCGGCGATTCATGTTTGCAACACGATGCGTTGCGTTTCGGTCTTTTTTCATTCTCTTGTCCCCGTCTTCGATACGTCCGACCCACTGAAGCGATTGCCGAGCCGACTGCACCCGCGATCGCACTCACGGCCCATACAACCATGCAAGGAGCGCACCATGTCTCATGCCGCAAGGCCTCGCGGGGCCAGGCCAGACCGCGGGCAGGCATCGCGCCCCGTCAAAAAGCGCGAACGTTTCGAAACTGAAACGCACCGCCGGCATCGTCGCGTCGTTGCTGCAGGGTGCATGCCGGTCACGTTACAAGCGCCCCACATCCAGCGCTCGCCCGCCGTCGGACGCGAGCGGCCGGCCTCGCCGCTTCCCGCGACTCGCCACCGACCAGCCGGAACCGGCACTCGCCGCATGCCCGACACGAAGCAGCGGCTGGATATCGACTCCCGCCCGCCGGTCTACGGCACCGGTCGCGACAACCGCGCGGCGTCACGCCCGGGAATCGTGCTGCGGCGCGCCCCCACGGGTGCGGGTAGCGCGACGCTTGGCCGTCCCGCTCGGGCATCGCACAAACACGCTAGCATTCGGACACGAAGCGCCGCACGTTCCCGCTGCCTCGCGTCCAAGGATTCGCCATGACCCCACCCATTCCCGCCCGCCCCGACGTCGCGCAGCGTGTCTTCTCGGCCGGGCGGCTGTCGATCGGCCTCACGCTTCCGCTGCTTCGCAGCGGCCGCATCGTCGCGGACTTCAACGAACAGCTCGAACTCGCGGCGCTGGCCGATTCGCTCGGCTTTCGCGCACTGTGGATTCGCGACGTGCCGCTGAACAGCGCCGACTATCCCGACCCGGTCGGCCACCTCGACCCGTGGGTCCTGCTCGGCGCACTGGCGTCGCGCACCCGCGGGATCGCGCTCGCCAGCGGCGCGATCGTGCTGCCGCTGCGTCATCCGCTGCATATCGCGAAAGGCGCGCTGTCGGTCGCGACGCTGTCGGGCGGGCGCTTCATCCTCGGGCTCGGCTCCGGCGACCGGCCGCCCGAATACGCGGCGTTCGGCGTCGATGCGGAAACCCGGCGCGACCGCTATCGCGCGCACTGGGACGTCGTCGCGGCCGCGCTCGGCGTGCCGTCGCGCGTGCTGCCCGACCGGGCGCCGCCCGATGCGCCCGAATTCACGCTGCTGCCGCGCGACGGCGGCGCGGTGCCGATGCTTGCGGTCGGCTCGGGCGGACAGAGCGTCGACTGGATCGCACGGCATTCGATCGGCTGGATGACGTATCACCGCGATCCGGATACGCAGCGCGCCCGTTATTCGATGTGGCGCGCGGCGGTCGACCGGCTCGCGTCGCCGGAATTTCGCGCATTCGGCGTATCGATGCGGCTCGACCTTGCCGTGCATGCCGATACGCCCGCCACCGCGCTGCCGCTCGGTTATGCAACCGGGCGCCGCGCATTGGTCGACATCCTGCATGAGATGCGTGCGGCGGGGACGCACCATGTCACGCTGAACCTCGGATCGGACCGGCCCGTGCGCGACGTCATCGAAGAAATCGCCGAGCATGTCTTGCCGGTATTTCACGACGAGCAAGCGTGATTCATCAGGAATCCATATGGTGCGGTGCAAGGGTCGATCGCGGCCGGACGAACGCTCACGCAGCGGCGCATCGCCGACCGGCACCGGCGAACACGCGTTACAGATACCTTACGACGAGGCGAGCGGCACGTTCGCGGCGGTATCGGATGTCCGGCAGCCCGTATCCGGCACATGGGTGCGCGCATGCCGTGCCAAGGCCCGCGCCGCCTCGTTCATGCTCGATTCGAATAGTGGTCGACGGAACTATTCGGTGCCGATCGCGATCATGTTAACTTCCGTCCATCATTCAGCCTCGCGGGCCGCGTGACGAGACGCACCCGCATGCCTACCCCATGCGACATATCCTCCTCGGCTGGCTACTCGCCGCAGTCGTCTCGGCCGCCCACGCGGCCGCTCCTGCTCCGGCCGCCGCGTCGGCCGCCTCCGCCGCCGCGCCCGCACTGACGCCACAAGAAGCGCGGCAGGCCCTGAACGTGCTGGAAAACCCGCGCGAACGCGCGCAGGTCGAAACGACGCTGCGCGCCATCGCGGCCGTCGGCGCGTTGAGCGCGCCCGCCGTGCCAGCAAGCGCGGCGGCGGCGGCCAGCGGCGCATCGGCTGCCGCGGCGCCGGGCGCGCTCGCGTCGAACGGGCTCGCGTCGATGCTCGTTCGCCAGGGATCGCGCTGGGCTGCCCAGATCGGCAACGCGCTGCAGGAATCGCTGCGCTCGCTGCTCGATATCGGTTCGGTGGGACGCTGGTGGCACGACACGCTCGTGCGCGCCGACCAGCGTGCGGATCTGACTCACACGCTCGGGATCCTCCTCGCGGTGCTCCTGCCTGCACTCGTCGTCGAATGGCTCGCGAAGCGGCTGCTGCGACGCGCGCTGGCTACGGTGGCCGCGCGCCGCGCCGACACGTCGCGCGACATCGCGCCCGATTCCACCGCATCGGACGCGGACCACGCGCCGCCGCCCGATACTTCCACCCCGCCCGACACCGCAGCCGCGGAGACAGCGGACACCGCCCCCTCGTCGTCGCCGAGCCGAGGCCACGCACGCCGACACACCACGCTGCTGCATCGGATGCCGCGCGCGCTCGTCAGTCTCGCGCTGCGCGCGGTGCCGCTGCTCGTGTTCGTCGGCATCGCGAGCCTGACGATGTCGTTGCTCGTCGAAGCAGGCACGCCGATCGAAGCCGCGCTCGAAGCATTGATCGACACCTACGTGATTTGCCGGCTCGTCACGATCGTCAGCCGGCTGTTCTTCCAGCCCGAGGCGCGGCAGTTGCGACTGCTGCACATCAGCGATGCATGGGCCGAGTTCGCGCAACGCTCGATCGCGCGAATCGTGATCGTGGTCGGCGCGTGCACGGCGGCCGTCGAGGTCGCCGCGAACTTCGGCCTGACCGAAGCCGGCCATGTCGCGCTGCTGAAGGCCGTCGCGCTCGTCGGGCACGTGATGGTTTCGGTGCTGATCCTGCAGTGTCGCCGCCCGGTCGCGGCACGGATCCGTGCCGCCGGCGCGGATCGTCCGACCTTCATGGTCGTCGGCAACGCGCTCGCGGACGCGTGGGCGCCCGTCTCGGTCTTCATCGTGATGGCACTGTGGTTCGTGTGGGCGCTCGACGTCCACAACGGCTACCGCGTGCTGATCACGCTCGGCGGCCGCTCGATCGCCGTGATGATCGCGATGCGGATGGTGTCGATCGTCGTGTTCGGCGCGCTCGCGCGGCTGTTCCACCGCCGCGAGGACGACCGCACGCTCGTTCATCTGCACGCGTACCGCTACTACCCGCTGTTGCGCCGGATCGTGTCGGGCGCGATCGGCATCGTGACCGTCTTGCTGCTGTTGCAGATCTGGGGCGTGCCGGTCTTCCGCGCATTCGAGACGGGCACGATCGGCCACCGGCTCGCGTCCGCGCTGGTGACGATCGCGATCGCGGCGATCGTCGCGCTCGTCGTGTGGGAAGCGGCCAACATCGCGATCGAGCGTCGCCTGCAAGGCTGGACGCGCGAAGGCAACCTGGTGCGGGCCGCGCGGCTGCGCACGCTGCTGCCGATGCTGCGCTCGCTGCTGTTCGTGATGATCGCGCTCGTCGTCGTGCTGACGGGCCTCAGCGAACTCGGCGTGAACGTCGGCCCGCTGCTGGCGGGCGCCAGCATCTTCGGCGTCGCGCTCGGTTTCGGCTCGCAGAAGCTCGTGCAGGACTTCATCACCGGGATTTTCCTGCTGATGGAAAACGCGATGCAGGTCGGCGACTGGGTCACGCTCGCCGGCGTGTCGGGAACGGTCGAATACCTGTCGATCCGCACCGTGCGGCTGCGCGCGGGCGACGGGTCGCTGTACACGATCCCGTTCAGCTCGGTGACGACCGTCAACAACACGAATCGCGGGCTCGGCAACGCGGCGGTCAAGGTCAGCATCGCGTACGGCGAGGACATCGACCGCGCGATCGCGACGCTGAAGGAAATCGGCGCCGCGTTGCGCGACGATCCGAAGTACCACGACGGCATTCTGTCGGACTTCAGCTACTGGGGCATCGACCAGGTCGACGGCGCGGCGCTCGCGCTGTCCGGACAGATGCAGTGCACGGACTCGGCGCGCTGGAGCGTGCAGCGCGAATTCAACCGGCGGATCGCGCAGACGTTCCGCGAACGCGGAATCCGGATCGCCAATCCGCAGCGCAGCCTCGTGGCCTATGCGGACGGATCGCAGCCTGTCGGCGACGATGAAAACGACCGGCGCCCCGACACGCGGAACGCCGCCGATACGGCAGCCCGGCCGCCGTCGCCCGACGGAGCGCAGCGCAAGCCGGGTTGATCGGCGGCGGCAAGCGATTCGCCGCGCTCAACGCGCGGCAGGCTTCTTCACGCGCGCCGTGCTTTTCGCCGCGGGAGGCACGGCCCCCGGCTTCGCCACGCGTTTCGCCGCCGCACCCTGCCCGCGCTTCGGGGCGGATTCCGCATCGGCGGCACTCGCATCGCGCTGCGCATGCCATTGCTCGAGCAGCACGCGCGTCTGATCGGCGATCGTTTCGGTCACCAGGGCCGCGCGCTCGCCGTCGAACGCCTCCCATTCGAGCAACTGCAGCGCCGAACGCTGCGCGATGTGGAACACCGTGATCTGCCCGAACAGGCTCAGCGCGCGCAACCGCGTGACGGGATCGTCGACCGGCCGCCCCGTGATGCGGCCGATCAGCTCGGCGCTCACGTCGTTCAGCGGCTTGCGCATGCGCTTCATCAGGATTTCGCTCGCGCTCGCCGGTTCCTGGCCGCCCTGCTCGCGCGCGAAGAACATGCGCTGGTTCATCGTCTTCGGCGCGGTGAACATCCGGTCCGACAACGCACGCAGCAGCCCGACGAACGCATCGATGAGCTCGTCGACGCTCGCATGGCCGTCGAGCATCGCCCGCGCATGGCCGACCGCCGGCGCGAACACCTGCCAGCCGCTCTCGGCGATCGTCTCGACGCACGCGCGGTACACGCCTTCCTTGTTCTCGAAGTAGTACTGGAGCGCCGGCGCGTTCACGCCCGCCATCGCGGCGATCTCGCGCGTCGACGCGCCCGCGAACCCGCGTTCGCCGAACAATTCGATCGCCGCCTCGATGATCCGCTGGCGCGTTTCGTCGCCGCGCGCGTAGCCGCCCGCCGACGTGCGGCGCAGCTTCTTCGCTTCGTTCATGCCTTCCTCGTCATTCGATCGATCGACATTCTACTTGACACAATTTTATCAACTGGAATAATTCTTCCACTTGGAATAAATTGGATCCCGCATGTCGACGCCACAAGACCCGCCACAGAAAGCAGATCGTCAGGAAAACGGAACAACGCCGCGCAACGGCAACGGCGGAACGAAGCGGCGCATCCTGCTCGTGGTCGCCGTGCTCGCGGCCGTCGGCGGCGCGGTCTGGCTCGGCCGCTGGTGGACGGTCGGCCGCTTCATCGAAAGCACCAACGATGCGTACCTGCAGGCCGACAGCATGACTGCCGCGCCGAAGGTCGCCGGCTACGTGACCGACGTCTACGTGCGCGACAACCAGCCCGTCAAGGCCGGCGACCCGCTCGTGCGGCTCGACGTCCGCCAGTACCAGGTGGCGCTCGCGCAAGCGCTGGCAACCGTCGACGCCCGCCGCGCCGATATCGCACGCGCCGAAGCCGACATCAGCCAGCAGCACGCGAACCTCGAACAGGCCGACGCACAGGCGAAGGTGTCGAGGATCAACGCGCAGCACGCGAGCGACGAGTACACGCGCTATGCGCCGCTCGCGGCGACCGGCGCCGAAACGCACGAACGCGTGGCCGACCTGAAAAGCACGCGCGACCAGGCGCTCGCGACACTCGCCGCGAACACCGCGTCGATCGCCGCCGCCCGCACGCAGATCGCGTCGTTCACCGCGCAGCTCCAGCAGGCACGCGCGCAGCTCGAGGCCGCGCAGGCCAGCGCCGCACAGGCGCAACTCGACCTCGACAACACGATCGTGCGCAGCACGCTCGCGGGCCGCGTCGGCGATCGCACGGTGCGCGTCGGGCAATACGTGCAGCCCGGCACGCGGCTGCTGACCGTCGTGCCGGTCGACTCGATCTATCTCGTCGCGAACTTCAAGGAAACGCAGATCGGCAACATGCGTATCGGCCAGCCCGTCGAGCTGCATGTCGACGCGCTGCCGGACGGCTCGCTGTCCGGCGTCGTCGACAGCTTCGCGCCCGGCACCGGCGCGCAGTTCGCGCTGCTGCCGCCCGAAAACGCGACCGGCAACTTCACGAAGATCGTCCAGCGCGTGCCCGTGCGCATCCGTCTCGCCGCGAATGCCCGCGCGCAACGCATGCTGCTGCCGGGGCTGTCGGTGACGGTCGACGTCGATACGCGTTCGGCCCGCGACGAGCAGCGTCATGGCTGATACGCCCACCACGATACCCACGCCGCCGCACGAAGGTCGCGCGAGCGTGACCGACTGGATCGCGGTCGCGGCCGGCGCGCTCGGCGCACTGATGGCGACGCTCGACATCTCGATCACGAATTCCGCGCTGCCGCAGATCCAGGGCGAAATCGGCGCGACCGGCACCGAAGGCACGTGGATCTCGACCGGCTACCTGATGTCGGAAATCGTGATGATCCCGCTCGCCGCATGGCTCACGCGCGTGTTCGGGCTGCGCAATTTCCTGCTGACGAACTCCGCGCTGTTCATCGCCTTCTCGATGATGTGCGGCTGGTCGCATTCGCTGCCGATGATGATCGCCGGCCGGATCGGCCAGGGCTTCACCGGCGGCGCGCTGATCCCGACCGCGCAGACGATCATCCGCACGCGCCTGCCGCTGTCGCAGTTGCCGGTCGGGATGACGCTGTTCGGCCTGATCGTGCTGCTCGGGCCGCTGTTCGGCCCGGTGCTCGGCGGCTGGCTCGCGGAAAACGTGAACTGGAGCTGGTGCTTCTTCCTGAACCTGCCCGTCTGCCTGCTGCTGATGGCGCTGCTGGTGTTCGGCCTGCCGTCGGACCGCCCGCAATGGAGTGCGTTCTTCAACGCGGACTGGCTCGGCATCCTCGGCCTCGCGATCGGCCTGAGCTCGCTGACCGTCGTGCTCGAGGAAGGCCAGCGAGAACGCTGGTTCGAATCGCAGATGATCGTCACGCTGAGCATCGTGTCGTTCGCCGGGATGATCCTGATCGCGCTGTCGCAGCGCTTCGCGAAACGGCCGATCATGCGGCTGTCGCTGATGCGCAACCCGCGCTACGCGAGCGTGATCGTGATCGTGTCCGCGGTCGGCGCCGGGCTGTATGGCGTGTCCTACCTGCTGCCGCAGTTCCTCGCGATCGTCGCCGGCTACAACGCGGAACAGGCCGGCGCGATCATGCTGCTGTCGGGGCTGCCGGCCTTTCTCGTGATGCCGATCCTGCCGCGCCTGCTCGGCAAGGTCGATTTCCGCATTCTCGTGATCACGGGACTGCTGCTGTTCTGCCTGAGCTGCATGCTCGACATCAGCCTGACCGCGCAGAGCGTCGGCCACGATTTCGTGTGGTCGCAGCTGATCCGCGGCCTCGCGCAGATGCTCGCGATGATGCCGCTCAACCAGGCGTCGATGGCGGCCGTCGCGCGCGAAGACTCGGGCGATGCGGCCGGGCTCTACAACATGGCGCGCAACCTCGGCGGCTCGATCGGGCTCGCGATCATCGGCACCGTGATCGACCGGCGCACGACCTTCCATACGGCCGCGCTGCGCGAATCGGTCACCGCGAACGCGTCGATCGGACAGGATCGACTGTCGGCCTATGCGGCCAACTGGTTCGCGCACACCGGCGATCTCGCGTATTCGAACATGCGCGCGCTCGGCCAGCTGGCGCAGCAGATCCAGATCCAGGCCGTCGTGATGACCTATTCCGAAACCTTCTATCTGCTGGGCCTGGCGCTACTCGCCTGCGTGCCGCTCGCACTGCTGCTGAGAACGCCGCGCGGGCCGCAACCGATGTCGTCCGGCCATTGACCCGTCATACGCGATGAAACCCTTCTCCCTGCCCCGCCGCCCCGCGCTCACCCTGTGCGCGACCGCATGCCTGCTCGTCGGCTGCACGGTCGGCCCCGACTACCGCGGCGCGCCCGCCGCGCCCGATGCACCGACCTTCGTGCGGGCGCCGGCCACCGGCGTCGACACCGCCGCGCCCGCGCCGAGCGCATGGTGGCATGCGCTGAACGATCGCCAGCTCGACGAGCTGATCGTCGCCGCGCTCGTGTACAACCCGGATCTGCACGCCGCGCAGGCACGCTTGCGCGCGGCACGCGCGCAACTCTCGCAACAGCGCGCGGCGCAGATGCCGAAATCGTCTGCCACCGTCGCGGCCATCCGCATGCGCGAACCGGACGTCGGCGCGCTCGGTTCGCTGCTGCCGTCGAACGGCGCGGGCCAGCCGGGCGGCGCGTCGCCGTCGCTCGGCGGCTCGGGGCCGCTGCAACTCTATTCGGCGGGCTTCGACGCGACCTGGGAAATCGACCTGTTCGGCGGCACGCGGCGCGCGGTCGAAGCCGCTTCCGCGCAGGCCGAAGCCGTCGATGCCGATCTCGCCGACACGCAGGTGTCGATCGCGGCCGAAGTCGCGAATGCGTACGTCGACCTGCGCGACCAGCAGCAGCGACTCGCGTTGTCGCGGCGCACCGCGCAATTACAGCAGCAGATGCTCGAACTCACGCAGCAGCGCCGCGCGCGCGGCGTCGCGGCCGATGCGGACATCGAGCGGCTGACGACGCAGGTCGAGAACACGCGCGCGTCGCTGATCCCACTCGATGCCCAGGTAACCGAATCGCTCGACCGGCTCGCGATCCTGACGGGCCGCGCGCCGGGCGCGCTCGACGCCGCGCTGTCGGCCCCGGACGCGATATTGCCGACGCTGCCCGGCAGCGTCGCGATCGGCGATCCGGCCACGCTGCTGAAACGGCGCCCCGACATCCGCGCGGCCGAACGCCGGCTCGCGTCGAGCCATGCGCAGATCGGCGAGCATATCGCCGACTATTTCCCGAAGGTGACGTTGCTCGGCGATCTCGGCTTCAGCGCGACCGACCCCGGCCACCTGTTCCGCAAGCAGAATTTCACGTGGATCGGTGCGCCGTACCTGCAATGGAACATTCTCGACTTCGGACGCACGCGCGGCGCGGTACGCGCGGCCGAAGCGTCGCGCGACGAAGCGGAAGCGAATTATCAGAAGGCCGTGCTCGGTGCATTGCAGGATGCCAATACCGCGCTGCAGCGTTACGGGCATCAGCGCGAGCATGTCGTCGCATTGACGAAGGTGCAGACGTCCACCGTGCATTCGCGCGCGCTGATGGACCAGCGCTATCGCGCGGGCGTCGCGTCGATGATCGACCTGCTCGATACGCAACGCGAGGCGCTGTCCGCGCAGCAGAACGTGATCGCCGGGCAAGCCGAACTGATCAAGGACTACGTGTCCGTGCAGAAGAGCCTCGGGCTCGGATGGCAGGCAAGCGCCGGTTGACGGCGCCGAAGCAAATCATGCACGACCGATGCATCATGCGCGCCGCGCCGACTCATTGCGCGCGCAACGATACCGCTTCGTTTCTTGCGCAACGAACGGGCGCGCGCCACATCGATGCCACGGCTATCGAAAACATATCGAATATCAATTAGCCAATCGTCTGACGATCTCTTCTAATTCAGTCGGCTTCCCCACCACCGATCGGATTCAAGGAGTTCCATCGTCATGTCCTCAACTTCCCATCGCGTGCTGCGGCACGCAGTCGCCGCGATCTGCGTGGCCCTCTCCGCTTCCCCGTACGCCGCCGAACTCACGCGCGACACCGGCGCGCCCGTGGGCGACAACCAGAATTCGCAGACGGCCGGCCCGGCCGGCCCGGTGCTGCTGCAGGACTCCGCGCTCATCGAGAAACTGCAGCGCTTCGATCGCGAGCGCATTCCGGAACGCGTCGTGCACGCACGGGGCACCGGCGCATTCGGCGAGTTCGTGCCGAGCGCCGACATCTCCGACCTGACGAAAGCGAAAGTCTTCACGCCGGGCACCCGCACGCCGGTGTTCGTGCGCTTCTCCACCGTGATGGGCTATCGCGGCTCGCCCGAGCAGGCGCGCGACCCGCGCGGCTTCGCGGTGAAGTTCTATACGCAGCAGGGCAACTGGGACATGGTCGGCATCAACTGGCCGGTGTTCTTCATTCGCGACGGCATCAAGTTCCCCGACTTCGTGCACGCGAACAAACCGAGCGCGGTGACCGGCGTGCAGGATCCGAACCTCGCGTTCGACTTCTTCGCGCACACGCCTGAAGCGACCCACATGCTGACGATGCTGTATACGAACGCGGGCATGCCCGATTCGTATCGCCGCATGGACGGCTTCGCGGTGCATGCGTTCAAGTTCGTCAATGCGCAGGGCGACGTGCACTACGTGAAGTTCCACTGGAAAAGCCAGCAAGGCGTACACGGCCTGCGCCCGCAAGAGATCGCCGCATCGATCGGCCGCGACTGGAACATGATGACGAACGACCTGTACGGCGCGCTGAAACAGGGCGATTTCCCGAAGTGGGACCTGTACGTGCAGGTGCTCACACCGAAGGACCTGAGCCGCTTCGACTTCGACGCGCTCGACGATACGAAGGTCTGGACCGGCGTGCCTGAACGCAAGATCGGCACGATGACGCTCAACCGCGTGCCCGACAACTACTTCCAGTCGACCGAGGAATCGGCCTTCGCACCGTCGCGGCTCGTGCCGGGCATCGAACCGTCCGAAGACCGGATGCTGCAGGATCGCCTGTTCGCGTACGCCGACACGCAGATGTACCGGCTCGGCGCGAACTACATGGATCTGCCGATCAACCGCCCGGCCGTGCCGGTCGTCAACAACAACCAGGACGGCAAGATGAATGCCGGCGACCGCAAGGGCGAGGTGAATTACGAACCGTCGACGCTGAACGAACTCGCGCAGGATCCGCAGTACAAGTCGGTCCGCATGGCGCTCGGCGGCACGACGCAACAGGAAGCGATCCGCAAGAAACTGCCGTTCCGTCAGGCGGGCGAGTACTACCGTAGCCTGTCGCAGCAGGACAAGGACGATCTCGTCACCGCACTGTCCGGCGATCTCGGCCAGGTGAAGAACGCGCGCAACCAGTACGCGATGCTGTCGTACTTCTACAAGGCCGACGCCGATTACGGTACGCGTCTCGCGCAGGCCGTTCACGCGAACGTCCAGCAAGTGCAGTCGCTCGCGGCGAAGCTGAGCGACGACTGATCCCGCGGCGCCGGTCGCCGCCGACGTGTGCGAGCGCGCCGCGCACGTCGGCCGCCCCCCTTCATCAGGACTTCCTCCCCATGCGATCAGAACGCTTCACCCATGCGATCCGCGCGGCCGCGGCGGCGCTCGCGCTGGCCGCGCTCGCCGGCTGTGCGCACCTGCCCGACCAGCCGGCATACGGCAAGGCCGATCCTGCCGCGCTGCGCCGCTATGACGGCGACTGGTTCGACGCCGCGCGCGTCGGCCGCGTCGATATCCTGCGCGCGTTGCACGACGCAGGCTACCCGGTCGACGCCGTCGACAGCCACGGCTACACGGCCGTGATCCTCGCGTCGTACGACGGCCAGCCCGCGGCGCTCGATTACCTGTTGTCGGCCGGCGCCGACGCGTGCGTCGGCGATCGTCACGGCAACACCGCGCTGATGGGCGCCCTCTTCCGAAACGAGCCCGCCATCGCGCGACGCCTGCTCGACACGCGCTGCCCGATCGACCAGACGAACGGCGCCGGCGAAACCGCGCTGGGGTTCGCGACGCTGTTCAACCGCTTCGAGCTGATTCCGCTGCTCGTCGCGCATGGCGCAAATCCGAACCATGTCGACCGGCGCGGCCAGTCGCTGCTTCAGCTCGCACTGACGCACGACAACACGTATGCCGCGGACGCCCTGCGACATGCCGGCGCCAAGCCGTAGCGCGACTACGCATCAACCGTCTGAACAATGCGGACACCCCGTGCTATCGTGCCGTTGGTTTCATCGCACGGAGACAGGAAAATGCTGAATCGCTTCGCCATCGTTCTTGTTGCCGCCGGCGCGGCAACCAGTCTCGCGGCAGCCGCCGCGAGCCCCCAACCGGACGGCGCCAATTCGTATCGTCAGTTGCGCGCGCGGCTCTTTGCCGGCGTGACGGTCACCGCGATCTTTTCGCCGAACCAGTGCCAGCACGCGCAGCAGGCGGCCACCCAGGCAGCGGCGCCCACCGTGTCGGGTGGCTTCGCGATACGCGACTTCATGGAAGTCGCCGGCAATACGCTCGCGTTCGCCAACCAGCACCTCACCGTCCAGCCAAGCGGCGCGACCGTACTCGAGCTGATCCAGTACCACGTGATGCAGGATGAAAGTGCAACGGTGACGGTACGCTCGCTTTCGCCCACCACATACCAGCCCATCGCGCCCGCGCAGGTTTTCCAGTGCACGCTCGGCGACGGCCTTCGTTTCACGTACGCGGGGCGAGATCGCGACTGACGCAGGGCCTTCGTAGCGGAGGCGGAATTTCGCACTGAAACAGCAGGAGTACTACGAAAACAGGGTGACGTACGGAACAGGCAAATCGTCCCGGACGTCATCCGAACACGCGTTCAAACTCAAAAACGCGTAGGGCAGCCGTTAGAACGCGATCCGCTCCGCATCGGGATGGTCGAACCCGTACCGCCTGAAGAAAAGGCTCGACCCATTCGCCGCCCAGGTCCGCTTCGATATCGCGCGACGCCAGGGCCGGATCCTGGCAGCGATCGGCCAATGGCGCGACACAGCTCGCTGAACTCGAAATCCGGCTCGACGCCATCAGGACACTCGCCATCGATGCGGACGCTTCCTCGCGCGATGCGCTGCTTCAGCATGTCGACGAACTGTTCCGGTTCGTCGACGACCTTCAGGTCGCCGAACGACAGGCGCGCGCGATTCGAGCATTTCCTCGATGACGATTGCCCGTTTAAACACGCATCGGAAAGGATCAGCGAGTCTCGTTCGGCATTACCTGCGTGACCGGTTTCGAACATTACAAAATACCGCCGATCTTTTCAAAATCATTGCGGCTTATTCGATTTAATTTTGTTTCATATAATCAAAAAAAGTTTGACATCGCGCTTTCATTCTTGATACCGTCCGATGCAAGCAATCCGACGGATCGCCCGCCACGCAATCGATTCCGCTCCACGTTTTTTCGTTTCCGCTGCACCGAAGTACGCGCCGCCGAATGATTCGTTCGCCCGCCGGCGCGTGCAGGATCCCGATGCATTTCACTGGACGGCTGCCATCCGGCAGCGGGTCGAAGGATCGAATCAAATGAGCAGGATAACGAAGCTGTTGCTCTAGCAATCCCGCCCGCGCCGAATCCGGCGCGACTGCCCCGCCCCGCGGCGCAGCCTTTCCGTTACCGCTTTTCGTATTTCGCCCCCGGACAAAAACCGCTTTCCGGATCGGGCGAAAGGCCCTGTCGCGTCCGCGCCATCCGCGCGCATGCGACAGAAAACTGCGGTGCATGACCCGCACCGCTGTCGACCGTTGTTGTTCGTGCCGTTCGTTGTTCAACCGGAGGGGTAATTCAAATGAATCAGGTTGCAGACAAGAAACAAAAGCACATTCGCATCGTCAAACTCGCATTCGCCGCCGCAGCAGCCGCGTCGTTCGGCATGGCGACCGCCCATGCCGCGCCTGCGGCCGGGTGGACGGAAACGCGCACCAAGGGGTTCCTGCCGCTCGTGCAGCAGAACGAAGCCGGCACGGCCGGCGCGCCCGCCGCGAGCACGACTGCCGCAGCCGCCGCGGCGATCGACATGGCGCCCGGCGAATCGGTGGACATCGTGCTCGGGCTGAACCTGCGCAACGAAGCACAGCTCGACCAGTACCTGCGCGACCTGCATACGCCCGGCTCGCCGCACTACCGGCAGTTCCTGACGCCGGCACAATTCGCCGCGCAATATGCGCCGACCGACCAGCAGGTCGCGTCCGTCGTCGCCCATCTGCACAAGGCAGGCTTCGTGAATATCGTGGTCGCGCCGAACCGGCTGCTGGTCTCCGCGTCCGGCACCGCGGGAACCGTCCAGTCCGCGTTCCGCACGACCCTCAAGCGCTTCACGCGCAACGGCCGCAGCGTGTATGCGAACACCGACGCCGCACAAGTGCCGAACGCGATCGGCAACATCGTCGGCGCGGTGCTCGGCCTGCAGAACGTCGAACTCATGCATACGGGCGCGGGCAGCAAGCCGCAAGGCAACACCAGCAACCTGACGATCCCGGCCGGCGCGTCGGCGGTGCCGCACAACCCGACCGAGTTCTCGTCGATCTACGGCGGCGACGGCACGCCGACGGCCTCGCAGACCACGGTCGGCATCATCTCCGAAGGCGACCTGTCGCAGACGGTGAGCGACCTCGATACGTTCGCCGCGAACAACGGCCTCGGCACGATCAGCAGCAGCATCGTGAAGACGGGCCCGGCCGGCAGCTCGTACACCGACACCGACGGCACCGTCGAATGGAACCTCGACAGCCAGTCGATCGTCGGTACGGCCGGCGGCAGCGTGAAGCAGGTCGTGTTCTACGCCGCGCCGTCGATGACGCTCACCGCGATCACGGCCGCGTACAACAAGGCCGTGACCGACAACGTCGCGAAAGTGATCAACGTGTCCCTCGGCGTATGTGAATCGTCCGCGTACAGCACCGGTTCGCAGGCCACCGACGACACCATCTTCAAGCAGGCGGTCGCACAAGGGCAAACCTTCTCGGTTTCCGCCGGCGACCACGGTGCGTACGAATGCGCGAGCGGCACGCCGTCGCGCTCGACCTACACGGTGAGCGAGCCGGCCACGTCGCCGTACGTGATCGCGGTGGGCGGCACGACGCTGTTCACCAATACGTCGACCAATGCGTACAACAGCGAAATCGTCTGGAACGATCCGAGCTGGCAGCCGGGCACCGTATGGTCGACGGGCGGCGGGTACAGCAAGTACGAGGCCGCGCCGACGTGGCAGTCGTCGACCCTCACCGGCTCGACCAAGCGCGCGCTACCCGACGTCGGCTTCGACGCCGACCTGCGCACGGGCGCGATTCTCGTCGTGAACGGCCAGACGTCCGACACGCTGTGGGGGTCGGGCTACCTGAACAACGAAGGCGGCACGAGCCTCGCCGCGCCGATCTTCACGGGCATCTGGGCGCGGCTGCAGTCGGCCAACAACAATGCGCTCGGGTTCCCCGCGTCGAGTATCTACAAGTATTTCCCGACCAACGCGGCGCTGCTGCACGACGTCACGTCCGGCAACAACGGCAGCGGCACTTACGGCTACAAGGCGAAGGCCGGCTGGGATGCGACGACGGGCTTCGGCAGCGTGAACATCTCGAAGCTGAACGCGTTCATCCAGAGCACGTCGGATTTCGCGCGCTGATGGGCCATTGACCGAACCGGATGCGGGAGCGCGACGTATCGTACGCAACCGCGTCCGACGACCCGCGAAGGCTGCGAAGCCGTCGCGGGTTCCCTGCTTGCGGCGTCGTCTCGCCTCTTCCGACGCGGGCCTTGCCGCGCCGCTCAATCGGCCCAGTTCCGGACATAATCCGGCACCGGCACGTTACCGTCGGCATGAACCGGCGCGCCGCGTGCCGTCTTCAACGGCAAGATCCCGGCCCAGACAGCGAGCCCCAGATCCTCTTCCTTGTCGGACGGCAGCGAATCGCTGATTTTCACGGCCGCTTCCGCCATCGATATCCGCAGCACGCTGGTCGCATTGATTTCCTTCGAATTGCCCGGCCGCGTTTCATGCTTGCGACCCGGTGCGATCTTGTCCATCAACGCATCCAGTGCGGCGAGTTTTGCCGCGCTGCCCTCGATCACGTCGAACTGCCCGTAGATCACCGCGGATCGATAATTCATCGAATGATTGAAGGCGGACCTCGCCAGCACGAGGCCGTCCAGCAGCGTCATCGCGACGCAAGCCTGCGCGCCGCCCGCCAGCGCCTTGATCATCCGGCTGCCGTTGGACCCGTGGATATAGAGGTCGTCGCCCCTTCTCCAGTGCGCGGTCGGGATGCAGTGCGTGTCCTGCCCGTCGCCGAACGCGATGTGACAGACGTACGCGTCGTCCACGATGCGGTAGAGCATCGTGCGATCGTGGCTCGCCAGCTCAGGCAGCCGGCGAATGGTCGTACGGGGCGTGGAAGAGAGAGTGGTCCGATCGTTCATATATTCGTACTGCGAAGTTAATTGTATCGGCATCGTGCCGTATCCGTGCGTGAACGCATGGCTGCCCGGCCCATCGACAGTCGCTTGCCGAATCGAGCAAAATACGCGCGTACCCCAATCCGCGCCGATTGCTAAAAATGCGCGTACACCGGCCTGCCCCGCGAGAACGTGAACGATACGATGCGCGCGGCATCTTCGAAAGAACCAGCACAAGGAAAATTTCTGGAACCAGCCCATGGATCTCGCGCTGCTCATCTCCTCGCTTTCCAGACAGGACGGCGCGACGACGCATAGCCGGCAAGAAGCCCTCTACCGGAGCCTGCGCGACATGCTGCTTGACGGGCACCTTCCGCCCGGCACGCGGCTCGCGTCGACGCGCGTGCTTGCGGCCGAACTGGGCATCGCGCGCAATTCCGCGGTCTATGCGTACGAGCGCCTGGCCGAGGAAGGCTTCGTGGCGGCCACGCGCAACGGCACGATCACGTTGTGGGACGGATGCGGCCGGCCGAGCGCCGGCCACGAGGACGGCCCGGCACCGGTTCGGCTGTCAGCGCGCGTGCAGGGGCTGGAGAATGCCGATCCCGAGCCCGAACGCATGCTGCCGTTCGTTCCCGGCCTCCCCTCCCTCGACGAATTCCCGGTCGCCCAATGGCGCCGTTGCATCGAGCGTGCGTGGAAGACCATCACGCCCGTCCGGCTGGCGTACGGGCCGGTCGAAGGGCTGCCCGAACTGCGGCGCGCGGTGGCTGCGTACATCCGCGTCTCGCGCGGCGTGCGCTGCGACGCGAACCAGGTATTCATCACCGACGGCACGCAGAGCAGCCTAGAACTCTGCGCGCGCATGCTCGCGAATCCCGGCGAATACGGCTGGCTCGAGAACCCTTGCTACAACGGCGCGCGGACCGCGTTCCGGTCGACCGGCCTGATTCCCGTGCCGATCGAGGTCGATCGCGACGGCATGGCGCCGACCGACGAGCAGTGGCGCACCCGCCCGCCCCGGCTGATCTATACGACGCCGTCGCACCAGTACCCGCTCGGCGCGCTGATGAGCCCCCGGCGGCGCGCGGCGCTCGTCGAGCGCGCCCGCGCATGCGGCGCGTGGATCATCGAGGACGATTACGACAGCGAATTCCGTCACGGCGGCCAGCCGCTGCCCGCGATCCAGGGCCTGCATGCCGATGCCCCGGTGTGCTATCTCGGCACGTTCAGCAAGACGATGTTTCCCGCCCTTCGGCTCGGTTTCATGGTGGTGCCGCCGGTGCTCGTCGAACGCTTCACGAGAACGCTGCGCGAACTCGTCCATCGCGGTCACTCGGACGACCAGTTGGCGATGGCCGAGTTCATCGATACCGGCCTGTTCGCGCGGCATCTGCGGAAGATGCGGGCGCTCTACGCCGACCGGCGCAGCAGCCTCGAAGCAGCGCTCGCCCGCCATCTCGGCACGTCGCTGACCGTGCGTGAAAGCCCGGGCGGCATGCATCTTTCCGCGGATCTCGCGGCGCCGCTGCACGATACCGACGTCGCGCGCACGGCAACCGCCCAGGGATTGTTGCTGCAACCGTTGAGCAGCTACTGCGTCGGCGACGGCCTCCGGTACAACGGCTTCGTGCTCGGCTATTCCGGGCTGAGCGACGCGACGATCGAGACAGCCGCGGTACAGTTCGCGAACGTCATCGACCAGCACCGCCGCGCGCGGCGCTGAATGTCGCTCACAATTGCGATTCGATCGGAAACAGCCCGAGAAACCACACTTCCATCCGTCGTGGGGCGGACACTTCCGGCTCATGATCGATCTCGGTGATCTTCCCGTCCGCATCGGTCTGAATCCACTTGAGTTGCCCTTTGCCGGCCGGATCGGTTCTCGCCTCGACACGCCATGCGATCTGGTCGAGCCGCGCCTCCAGATCGTTGGCGACCTGCGACGCGATCGCGGGATTCTCGCAGTAGACGCCGATCTCCGTATTGAGGTTCAGCGAGCGCGGATCGAGATTCATCGACCCGATGAAGATGCTCGTGTGATCGAACACGTAGGTCTTGGCGTGCAGCGACGCGCGCGACGAGCCGACGATGACCTGCTTCGAAATGCTCTTGTCGCCCGATGGCCGGCGCTCGTAAAGCCGCACGCCCGCGTTCACCAGATCGCGTCGATAGCGCCGGTAGCCGGCATGCACGGCCGCCACGTCGGTCGAGGCGAGCGAGTTGGTCAGCACCGTCACGCGCACGCCGCGCGCCGTGAGCGCGCGCAGCCGCTCGACCACCTCCTTGCCCGGCACGAAATACGGCGACACGATCAGCAGGTCGTGCCGGGGCTGCAACGCCAGCGCACGCAACTGCGGCATCAGGTGCCCGTCGCTGTCCTTCGGCGCGTGCGCGATCTTCGACGGATCGTCGTACAGCACCGTCGCATGCCCCCACGACAGCTCCGTGCCTTGCCCATGGACGATCCGGTCGAGTCGCTGCCGGGCCTCGAGCACGTACGGATTGTCCTCCATGGCCCTCAGGTAATCGCGCAACCGTTCGCGCTCGCGGTCGAGCCCGCCCGGCGCCGCATCGTGCCCGACCAGCGTATCGACCGGATACGCGTACGGCGAATTCCAGAACGTATCGAATTCGGTCGAGATGTCCTTCACGACCGGGCCGTGAACGACGACGTCGAGATCGCCGAACTCCAGCATCGACGATGCGCCGAAATATTCGTCGCCGATATTGCGGCCGCCGACGATCGCCGCCTGGTTGTCCGCGATCATCGCCTTGTTGTGCATGCGCCGATTGACGCGCGAGAACTCGAACACGGTGCCGATCTTCTTGAACCGGCGCGTGGCCACCGGATTGAACAGCCGGATCTCGATGTTCGGATGCGAGCTGATTTCGAGCAGCTTGCGGTCGTCCGCGTTGGTGCCGAGATCGTCGAGGAGCGCGCGCACGCGCACGCCGCGATCAGCCGCGCGAATGATCGCATCGGCCAGTTCGTGCCCGGTCAGGTCGTCGTGCCAGATGTAGTACTGCAGGTCGAGCGAGCGGTCGGCGCGATCGGCGAGCAGCACGCGCGCATCCAGCGCGTCGACCGGATCGGTCAGCAAATGAAACGCGTCCTGCCCCGGATGGGCGGCAGCCTGCTGACGAAATGCCATGCCGAGGCGCGTATCGTCGGTATCGGTGAATGCATGCGTCGGCGCGCGGTCGGCCTGCGGCGGCAGGCTCGCGCATGCGACGAGCATCAGCAACGAAAGAATCGCACCCCACGAACGCAGCATGATCATGTTGGCCGCCCAATGTCGGGCGAAGTCGGATTGTGTTTGTTCTGGCTGGCTGCCGGACGGAGCGCGGCGCGGGTCCACGGCACGCGCGCTACGGACCGGCGTGCGACCGGATCGCGCTACAGCATACTTCGATTGATATCGCGGCGGCACGCTTTCGGTGTTTCCGCGGTGGCGAAGATGCGACATGCGGCGCCGGCGCGCACGCGTTCAATACGTTCGACACATTCAGGCGACGCACCCAAGAAAAAACCCGCGACGCCGTGCGGCATCGCGGGTTTCGACGCTCCCCCGGACAACCGTGGAAGCGAATCTGGTGGGCCCCCCGGGAGTCGAACCCGGCACCAACGAATTATGAGTTCGCTGCTCTAACCAAGCATGAGCTAGGGGCCCAGACGAGAAGCAAAGCGTGCTACACGCTGCCCCGGCAACGAGGCCGGGCCGGCATTGTAACAACAAAGACGACGGAGGGAACGAACGCCGCCGGCATCATGCGGATACCGGCGGCGTTCGTGGCACAGACGCTGGAAATCAGTTCCCTTCGAGGAACGACTTCAGCTTGTCGGAACGGCTCGGGTGACGCAGCTTGCGCAGCGCCTTGGCCTCGATCTGACGGATCCGCTCGCGCGTGACGTCGAACTGCTTGCCGACTTCCTCGAGCGTGTGATCGGTGCTCATCTCGATACCGAAACGCATCCGCAGCACCTTCGCCTCGCGCGGCGTCAGCGAATCGAGCACGTCCTTCACGACGTCGCGCATGCTGGCATGCAGCGCGGCATCCGCCGGCGCGACCGTGTTGGTGTCCTCGATGAAGTCGCCGAGATGGGAATCGTCGTCGTCACCGATCGGCGTTTCCATCGAGATCGGCTCCTTCGCGATCTTCATGATCTTGCGGATCTTGTCTTCCGGCATCTCCATCTTCTCGGCGAGCGTGGCCGGATCCGGCTCGAGACCGGTTTCCTGCAGGATCTGCCGCGAGATGCGGTTCATCTTGTTGATCGTCTCGATCATGTGAACCGGAATACGGATCGTGCGCGCCTGGTCGGCGATCGAGCGCGTGATGGCCTGACGGATCCACCACGTCGCATAGGTCGAGAACTTGTAGCCGCGACGGTATTCGAACTTGTCCACCGCCTTCATCAGGCCGATGTTGCCTTCCTGGATCAGATCGAGGAACTGCAGGCCGCGGTTCGTGTACTTCTTCGCGATCGAGATCACGAGACGCAGGTTGGCCTCGGTCATTTCGCGCTTCGCCTGACGTGCCTTCAGTTCGCCGGCCGCCATCTGGCGGTTGGTTTCCTTCAGGTCCTTCAGCGGCAGCACGACGCGCGCCTGCAGGTCGAGCAGACGCTGCTGCTGTTCGCGGATCGCCGGGACGTTACGCGACAGCACCGCGCTGTACGAATGGCCTTCCGCGGTGATCTTCTCGGCCCAGTCGAGATCCGTCTCGCTGCCGGGGAAGCGCGCGATGAATTCCGAGCGCGGCATGCCGCACTTGTCGACGACGATGTGCAGGATCTGACGCTCGACCTGGCGCACTTCGTCCACCTGCGCACGCAGCGTGTCGCACAGGCGTTCGACGGTACGCGCGGTGAAGCGGATCGTCATCAGCTCGCTCTGGATCGTTTCCTGCGCCTTCAGGTAAGCCTTCGACTTGTAGCCTTCCTTCTCGAACGCGCGGCGCATCTTGTCGAACCACTCGCTGATCTGCGAGAACTTCTCGAGCGACGCGCGCTTGAGGGCTTCGAGTTGGGCGGCGTTGGCCGATGCCTGCGCGGCACCGTCGTCTTCCTCCTCTTCCTCTTCTTCCTCTTCCTCTTCGGCTTCCTCGTCCTCGTTCTCGATGGCTTCCGCTTCCTTCGCGGAGAAGCCGTCCGTATCGGCGGAGTCCGACGCATTCGGATCGAGCAGGCCGTCGACGAGCTCGTCGACGCGGATCTCTTCGTTCGCGACGCGTTCGGCCATCGCGAGGATGTCGGCGATCGTCGTCGGGCACGCGGAGATGGCCATCACCATGTGGCGCAGGCCGTCCTCGATCCGCTTCGCGATCTCGATTTCGCCTTCGCGCGTGAGCAGCTCGACGGTGCCCATCTCGCGCATGTACATCCGGACCGGATCGGTCGTACGGCCGAATTCAGAATCGACGGTGGACAGCGCGACTTCCGCTTCCTCTTCGACTTCATCGTCCGACGACGCGGCGGGCGCGTTGTCGTTCAGGAGCAGCGTTTCCGCGTCCGGCGCCTGCTCGTATACCGCCACGCCCATGTCGTTGAACGTGCCGATGATGCCCTCGAGGGCTTCGGTCTCGGTGAAGTTGTCCGGCAGGTGGTCGTTGATTTCGGCGTACGTCAGGAAGCCGCGCTCCTTGCCGAGCTTGATCAGCGCGCGCAGTTTCACGCGGCGCTCTTCGAGCTCCTCGGCCGTGCCCGGCGTGCTCGTCGCGAACGCTTCCTTCAGCAGCGCCTTTTCCTTGGCGCGACGATCGCGCACCTTGGATTTGCCCGGGGCAGCCGCAGCTGCGGCTGCGGGCTGCTCGTCGCTCTGATTTGCGTCGTCTTCGACGGTTACTTCGTTCAGCTTTTTGGTCATGGAGTTCGCCGTACCGGCTATATCGACTCGCGGCTGCTGGACGACAGCCGGTTGAACCGTGGGTGCATGAGTAGTACGTACTGCCGTTTCGTCCGCGTCGGCAGTCGTGTCCCTTGCGCTTTTCGCACTTGCCCGCTTCGCCGCCGGCTTGGCCGGCCCGGAGTCGGGTCTGGCGGCAGCCCGTGTTCTGGCTGCCGGTGCCGGCGCAGCCTGAGCAGTGCCGGCCGCGGTTTTCTTTCCCGCAGGGGCTGACGTGGCCGAAGACGTTGTCCTGGAGGAAGAAGCAGACTTGGCCGCTGTGACCTTCTTGGTCGGCTCCGTCGAGCCCTTGCCTGCTGCTTTCTTTCCGCCTGTCGTCTTTGCCATCGCGATTCTCGCCTCTGCTTGGAAAACAAACCGCTGGAAACCTTATATTATAGCACGCTGGGGAGCCCTCTCTAAGCGCCCCGGCCGCCTACAGCCCGAGCCGACGCTTCATGTCGGTTCGCTGCTGGTTCAATTCCGTCAATTCGGCCAGTTCCTCGGGGGTAAAGGTGGATTGCCGCGCCAGCCTGTCCAGCCGGTCGCAGCAGGCGTCATAGCGCATCTTGAGCACCGCTGCCTGCAGCTCCTCCCCCGCAATCCGCTCCTGCTCACGCTGCCGCTCGGGCACCGTCTCGTCTTCCGGATTCTGTAACAGCAAATCGCGGACGTTTTCATCATAGTCCAGAATTTCGCGGAAGATTTCCTCGTAAGTCGCCCCGTTCGAGGACGTCCTCAGGACATCCGACAGCAGCCGGAACTCCGCGCCGTCGCCCAGCGCACGCGCATGATCGACGACTTCCGCGAACAACTCGCCGATGCGCGGCAGCGCGCGCAGGGTCGCAATCTGTTCGTCGTCGAGCTGCGATGCGATGCGCGGATGCATCACCAGCGTGCGCAACGCGCGCTTTTCGCTGTCCGTCACGCGGCGCCGCTCGCTGCGCGCGGGCGCCTGGCGCGGCGGCGCCGCGATACGCGTATCGACGTCCGACAGCGCCGCAACCTCTTCGAACGGGATATCGAGGCGATCGGCGAACATGTGCATGATCTGCGCGCGCAACGCGTTCGCGGGCAGCGCCTGCAACAACGGCTTCGCATCGAACAGCGCCTTCGCGCGGCCTTCCGGCTGATCGAGCGCCTTGCCGGCAATTGCTTCGTTCAACAGAAACTGGGACAGCGGCATCGCGCGTTCGACCTGCTCGGAGAACGCGTCCGCGCCGAACTCGCGCACGTAGCTGTCCGGATCGTGCTCGGTCGGCAGAAAAAGGAACCGGATCGTGCGGTTGTCGCCCGCATGCGGCAGGCATGCCTCGAGCGCGCGCCGGGCCGCGCGCCGCCCGGCCGAATCGCCGTCGAAACTGAAAATGACCGTGTCGGTCTGACGCAGCAGCTTCTGCACGTGAATCGGCGTGCACGCGGTGCCGAGGGTCGCGACCGCGTTCGGGAACCCGAGCTGCGCGAGCGCGACGACGTCCATGTAGCCTTCGACGACCAGCACGTACTTGCGCTCGCGAATCGCGAGCCGCGCCTCGAACAACCCGTACAACTCGCTGCCCTTGTTGAACAGCGGCGTTTCCGGCGAGTTCAGGTACTTCGGTTCGCCGCTGCCGAGCACGCGGCCGCCGAAACCGATCACTTGCCCCTTCACGTTGCGGATCGGGAACATGATCCGCTCGCGGAACCGGTCGTAGCGGCGCGCGACGCCCTGCGCATCGGTTTTCTCGCTGACGATCACGAGCCCCGCCTCGACGAGCGACTCGTCGCGATAGTCGGGGAACGCGGCTTCGAGGTTCTGCCAGCCGTCCGGCGCATAGCCGAGACCGAAACGTGCGGCGATCTCGCCGGTCAGCCCCCGGTTCTTCAGGTACTGGATCGCGACGGTCGCGCCGCGCAACTGCTTGCGGTAGTAGTCGCACGCGGCCGTCATCGCGTCGGACAGCGCGGTCGCCACCGATTTCGACACGGGCGCCGGATAGTCGCCGCCCCCGCCCGCGCCCCCACCGCCGCCGCGCATCGACGGCTCGTGCGGCACGGTCAGGCCGACGGATTGCGCGAGCTCCTGCACGGCTTCCGGGAACGTGAGCCCCGCGTGCTCCATCAGGAAGCCGATCGCGGTGCCGTGCGCGCCGCAACCGAAGCAGTGGTAGAACTGCTTGGTCGGGCTGACGGTAAACGACGGGCTCTTCTCGTTATGGAAGGGGCACAGCCCCATGAAATTGGCGCCGCCCTTCTTGAGCTGCACGTACCGACCCACCACGTCGACGATATCGACGCGGTTCAGCAAGTCCTGCAGGAACGAATGCGGAATCACCGTGGGATCGAGCGAAAAAAAGACAATACGACGCCCGGCGCACACATCGCTGGGCGCGCCGGGAACGGGTTTTACTTCGTGAGCGCGGCCTTGACCTGCGCGGAAACGGCCGTCATGTCGGCACGGCCGGCGAGCTTGCCTTTCAGCACGCCCATCACCTTGCCCATGTCCTGCGGGCCGGCCGCGCCGGTTTGCGCGACCGCCGCCTGGACTTCGGCCGCCACCTCGGCGTCCGACAGTTGCGCGGGCATGTAGCCGCCCAGCACGACCAGCTCGGCCTGCTCCTTCGCGACGAGATCGTCGCGGCCGGCCGCCTGGAACTGGCTGATCGAATCCTTGCGCTGCTTGATCATCTTGTCGATCACGGCCGTGATGCCCGCGTCGTCGAGCGTGACCCGATCATCGACTTCGCGCTGCTTGATCGCGGCCATCAGCAGGCGAATCGTTGCCAGGCGCTCGCTTTCCTTCGCACGCATCGCGGCCTTCATGTCTTCGCTGATCTGCTCTTTCAAACTCATCTTTCACCCGGGATGGAAACGTGAATCCGACGCCCGCGAATGGGCGTCAACACAAAAACCCGCTTGGGACAGTGTCTCAAGCGGGTTGCTCGAATCCGGCATCGGCGACTCGCCGCCTGATCGGCTGCGCGATCGCACCCGATCGCACGGAGTCGCCGGTGCGCCGCTCAGCGAACCGCGCGGCGCCCAATCGTTCAGTACAGCTTCTTCGGCAGCGTCTGGCTGCGAATACGCTTGTAATGACGCTTCACCGCAGCGGCCTTCTTGCGCTTGCGTTCTGCGGTCGGCTTCTCGTAAAACTCGCGCGCACGAAGCTCGGTCAGCAGACCATTCTTCTCGATCGTGCGCTTGAAGCGACGCATTGCAACTTCGAACGGCTCGTTCTCTTTAACGCGAATGATCGTCATGATCCGACACGAATAAAGGTTTGCAGGGAAAGACTACTGAGTATAGCAGAGCGATTATCCAAAGGCACGGGGCCGGGCCCCGCCGGAACGGCGCGGCGCCGGGCGTCACGCGGCTCGCGCGTACTCGGCCGCGGCCTGCCCGGCCGCCGTGCCGGACGCCCACGCCCACTGGAAGTTGTAGCCGCCGAGCCAGCCCGTCACGTCCACCGCCTCGCCGATGAAGAACAGCCCCGGCACGCGTGCGCTCATCATCGTCGCCGACGACAGCTCCCGCGTATCGACCCCGCCCTTCGTCACTTCGGCCTTCTTGTAGCCTTCGGTGCCGTTCGGCGTCAGCGTCCAGCCGGACAGCGCGTCGCCGATCTGGCGCAGCGTCTTGTCGGGCAAGTCCGCGAGCCGCGCGTCGGCCGCGACGCGATGCGTGTCGAGCCACGCATGCGCGAGGCGCGACGGCACCCAGTCGGCGAGCAGCGAACCGATCTGGCGCTTCGACGTGCGTTTCGCGTCGAGCAGGTCGGCCACCGTGTCGCGCTGCGGCAGCAGGTCGACGCGAATCGGATCGCCTGGCTGCCAGTAGCTCGAGATCTGCAGGATGCCCGGCCCGGACAGCCCGCGATGGGTCAGCAGCAGGTCCTCGACGAATTCGCCGCCGCGCTTTTTGTCGCCGGTCGAGACACGCACTTCGAGCGATACGCCGGACAGCGGCGCGAACGGCGCCCAGTCCTGCGGCGCGAACGTCAGCGGCACGAGGGCCGGACGCGTATCGACGAGCTTGTGGCCGAACTGCTTCGCGAGCCGGTAGCCGAAGTCGGTCGCGCCGATCTTCGGGATCGACAGACCGCCGGTCGCGACGATCAGCGCGCGCGCGCCGATCGGGCCGGCCTGCTGCGTGTCGAGCGTGAAGCCGTCGGACGGCGCATGGCGCACCGCATCGACGACGACGGGCCGGCGCCACGCGATGCCGCCCGCGTCGCACTCGTGCTTCAGCACGTCGATGATCGCATCGCTGCCGTGGTCGCAAAAGAGCTGACCCTTGTGCTTTTCGTGCCAGGTCACGTGATGGCGCTTGAGCAGCCCGAGGAAGTCGCGCGGCGTATAGCGCGCCAGCGCCGAGCGCGCGAAATGCGGATTCGACGACAGGTAGTTGTCCGGCCCGGCATACAGGTTCGTGAAGTTGCAGCGGCCGCCGCCCGAGATGCGGATTTTCTCGGCGAGCCGCGGCGCGTGATCGATCAGCACGACGCGGCGGCCGAGCTGCCCGGCGACCGCGGCGCTCATCATGCCGGCGGCGCCCGCGCCGATCACGGCGATGTCATAAGTTTCCATGGCGCGGATTGTACCTGCCCGACATCGGGGCCGGGCCGCCACCGGCGCCGGCCTGCCCCGCCTGCTATACTTTCCGGTTACGTCGACCTATCTGCGGTGCGTCCGAAACGGCGCGCCCTGCCCGTACCCATGCTCGTTCTCGGCATCGAAAGCTCCTGCGACGAAACCGGCCTCGCGCTCTACGACACGCAGCGCGGCCTGCTCGCGCACGCGCTCCATTCGCAGATCGCGATGCACCGCGAATACGGCGGCGTCGTGCCCGAGCTCGCGTCGCGCGACCACATCCGCCGCGCGCTGCCGCTGCTCGAGGAAGTGATGGCGCAAAGCGGCACGCGCCGCGACGACATCGACGCGATCGCGTTCACGCAGGGCCCCGGCCTCGCCGGCGCGCTGCTGGTCGGCGCGAGCATCGCGAATGCGCTCGCGCTCGCCTGGAACAAGCCGACCGTCGGCATCCACCACCTCGAAGGCCACCTGCTGTCGCCGTTGCTGGTCGACGAGCCGCCGCCGTTCCCGTTCGTCGCGCTGCTGGTTTCCGGCGGCCACACGCAACTGATGCGCGTGACCGACGTCGGCGTCTACGAGACGCTCGGCGAAACGCTCGACGACGCGGCCGGCGAAGCATTCGACAAGACGGCGAAACTGATCGGCCTCGGCTATCCGGGCGGCCCCGAAGTATCGAAACTCGCGGAAACGGGCACGCCGGGCGCGGTCGTGCTGCCGCGCCCGATGCTGCATTCGGGCGATCTCGACTTCAGCTTCAGCGGCTTGAAGACCGCCGTGCTCACGCAGATGAAGAAATTCGAAGCGGCGAAGCTCGACGGCGAAGCACTCGAACGGGCAAAGGCCGATCTGGCACGCGGCTTCGTCGATGCGGCCGTCGACGTGCTCGTCGCGAAGTCGCTCGCCGCGCTGAAGAAGACGAAGCTCAAGCGCCTCGTGATCGCGGGCGGCGTCGGCGCGAACCGCCAGTTGCGCGCGGCACTGTCGGCGGCCGCGGCCAAGCGCGGCTTCGACGTGCACTACCCCGATCTCGCGCTCTGCACCGACAACGGCGCGATGATCGCGCTCGCGGGCGCGCTGCGGCTCGGCCGCTGGCCCGAACAGGCGAATGCCGACTACGCGTTCACGGTGAAGCCGCGCTGGGATCTCGCGTCGCTCGCACGCTGAATCGCGCCACGCTCGGCCGCAAGCGGGAAAACAAAAAGGCAGCTCGGTTCGGTTCCGAGCTGCCTTTCTCGTTGGCGCGGCGAAACGCCGCGGCGTTCATGCAGCGTGCCGCTTGTCGCGCTCGATCAGCGCATACGCGCTGTGATTGTGGATCGACTCGAAGTTCTCGGCTTCGAGCACGTAGGCGGCCACCCGCTCGTCCGCATCGAGACGCTGCGCGACATCGCGCACGAGATCCTCGACGAACTTCGGATTCTCGTAGGCACGCTCGGTGACGAACTTCTCGTCCGGACGCTTCAGCAGCCCCCACAGTTCGCACGACGCTTCTTCTTCGGCGATGCGGATCAGCGCTTCGACCGGCAGATCGGCGGCCAGCTCCGCATCGATCGTCACGTGCGAGCGCTGGTTGTGCGCGCCGTATTGCGAGATCTTCTTCGAGCACGGGCACAGGCTCGTCACCGGCACGAGCACCTTCAGGAACAGACGCGTGTCGCCGTTGCGGCTTTCGCCCGCGAGCGTCACTTCATAGTCGAGCAGGCTCTGCACGCCCGACACCGGCGCGGTCTTGTTCACGAAGTACGGAAACGTGACTTCGATGCGGCCGGCCTCGGCTTCGAGCTTCGCGAGCATCGACGCGAGCATCTCGCGGAAGCGCTCGACCGTCAGCGGTGCGCGATTCTCCTCGAGCAGCGCGACGAAGCGCGACATGTGCGTGCCCTTCTGATCGGCAGGCAGACGGACGTCGAGGTTCCAGACGCCGACGGTCGGTTGCACGTCGCCGCTTTCGGTGCGCACCGTCAACGGATGCCGGACCGCCTTCACGCCCACGCGCTGAATCGGGATCTGACGGGTATCCACCGTGCTCTGCACGTCGGGCATCACGAAGGCGGGGTTCATCTGGTTCATCTTTGTTCAATCCTTGTAAGCCGCGCGTCCGACGACGCGCACGCCGCGTCACGCGGCTCGGAAAAGCAACATGGGCCCGCAGGCCCATGTTTTCCGCATCAATGAAGACCGGTTGCGCCAGTCGCACCGCCACCGCCCGCGGGCGGCGCCGGCTTACGCGACGCGCTTCGCCTGATCGGCGACATCGGCCGCCGGGCTCAGAAAGCGTTCGCGAATCGATTTCGCGATGCCCGCGCCGTCGAGGCCGCATTGCGACAGCAGCTTCGCGGGGTCGCCGTGATCGATGAACTGGTCAGGGAGGCCCAATTGTATTACGGGTCGGATAACCCCACTCTCCATCAGGGCTTCGACGCAGGCCGAGCCCGCGCCGCCCATCACGCAGCCTTCCTCGACCGTGACGAGGTAATCGTGCGTTTCGGCCAGCTCGCGCACGAGCGCCGCATCGACCGGTTTCACGAAGCGCATGTTCGCGACCGTTGCATCGAGCTCCTCGGCAGCGGCGAGCGACGGTGCGACCATCGTGCCGAACGCGAGGATCGCGACGCGCTTGCCTTCCGGCTGCGACGTCCGGCGACGCACTTCACCCTTGCCGAGCGGGATCTCGGTGAATTCCTTCACCGTCGCCACGCCCGTGCCCGCGCCGCGCGGATAGCGCACCGCGGTCGGGTTCGGTTGCTGCAGCGCCGTGTGCAGCATCTGGCGGCATTCGTTCTCGTCGGATGCGGCCATGACCGTCATGTTCGGGATGCAGCGCAGGAACGCGAGATCGTACGCGCCCGCATGCGTCGCACCGTCCGCGCCGACGAGGCCCGCGCGGTCGATCGCGAACACGACCGGCAGATTCTGCAGCGCGACGTCGTGGATCAACTGGTCGTACGCACGCTGCAGGAACGTCGAGTAGATCGCGACGACGGGCTTCAGCCCTTCGGTCGCGAGACCGCCCGCGAACGTCACCGCGTGCTGCTCGGCGATGCCGACGTCGTAATAGCGATCCTTGAAGCGCTTCTCGAATTCGACCATGCCCGAGCCTTCGCGCATCGCGGGCGTGATGCCGACCACGCGCGTATCGCGCTCGGCTTCATCGCACAGCCACTCGCCGAACACCTGCGTGTACGTCTTCTTCGCGGGCGTCGTCGAAGGCTTGATGCCTTCGGCCGGGTTGAACTTGCCGGGGCCGTGGTAGAGCACCGGATCGGCTTCGGCGAGCTTGTAGCCCTGGCCTTTCTTCGTCACCACGTGCAGGAACTGCGGGCCGCGCAGTTCGCGGATGTTCTGCAGCGTCGGGATCAGCGAATCGAGATCGTGACCGTCGATCGGGCCGATGTAGTTGAAGCCGAATTCCTCGAACAGCGTGGCCGGCACGACCATGCCCTTCGCGTGCTCCTCGAGCTTGCGCGCGAGTTCGAGCACCGGGGGCGCCACGCTCAGCACGCGCTCGACGCCCGCACGCGCGGCCGCGTAGAAGCGGCCCGACATCAGGCGGGCGAGATGGCGATTCAGCGCGCCGACCGGCGGCGAGATCGACATGTCGTTGTCGTTCAGGATCACGAGCAGCTTCGCATCTTCCGACACGCCCGCGTTGTTCATCGCCTCGAACGCCATGCCGGCCGTCATCGCGCCGTCGCCGATCACCGCGATCGAGAAGCGATCGTCGCCGTTCAGCTGGCTGCCGATCGCCATGCCGAGCGCGGCCGAGATCGACGTGCTCGAGTGCGCGGTGCCGAACGTGTCGTATTCCGACTCGCTGCGGCGCGGGAAGCCCGAGATGCCGTCGTACTGACGCAGCGAATGCATCTGGTCGCGGCGGCCCGTCAGGATCTTGTGCGGGTAGGTCTGGTGGCCCACGTCCCAGACGATGCGATCGTTCGGCGTGTTGAACACGTAGTGCAACGCGATCGTCAGCTCGACCGTCCCGAGGTTGGACGACAAGTGGCCGCCCGTCTTCGACACGCTGTCGAGCACGAACGCGCGCAGTTCATCCGCGAGCGGTTGCAGTTGGCGACGATCGAGGCGGCGCAAATCCGCCGGGTCGTCGATGGTTTTCAGCAAGTCGTACATCGTCGTTCCATTGTAGGAAATCAAACGCGCCCGCATTCTTTTGCGCGCACCGTGACAGGTGCGCGGCGGCGGGCTTTCGCGTCAGCTAACCCGGTTCACTACCAGGTCGGCAAGTTCGGCGAGACGCTGTGCGCGTGCGCCGAACGGTTTCAGCGCGTCGTGCGCTTCGGCACGAAGCTGCGCTGCCAGCTCGCGCGACGCCTCGAGACCGAGGATCGATACATAGGTCGGCTTGTCGTTCGCCGCGTCCTTGCCGGCCGTCTTGCCGAGCGTCGCCGAATCGGTCGTGACGTCGAGAATGTCGTCGACGACCTGGAACGCCAGACCCACGGCCCCCGCGTAAACATCCAGCGCCGCCATCGTTTCCGCCGAAGGCGTCTCGCCGGCCAGTGCGCCCATCCGCACGGCCGCGCGCAGCAATGCGCCCGTCTTCATCCGGTGCATCGTCTCGAGCTGTTCGCGCGTCAGCTTCAGGCCGACGCTCGCCAGATCGATCGCCTGCCCGCCGGCCATGCCGATCGAGCCGCTCGCGAGCGCCAGCTCGCGCACGAGCGCCGCCTGCTGCACCGGCGACAGCGCATCGGCATCGGTCAGTGCCACGAACGCCTGCGATTGCAGCGCGTCGCCGACCAGCAGCGCCGTCGGCTCGTCGTACTGCACGTGCACGGTGGGCTTGCCGCGACGCAGCGCGTCGTCGTCCATGCACGGCATGTCGTCGTGCACGAGCGAGTAGACGTGGATCATCTCCAGCGCCGCCGCCGCGGCGTTGCGTGCCGCCTCCGTCGCACCGGTCAGCTCGCCTGCTGCATGGCACAGCAGCGGGCGAACGCGTTTGCCGCCACCGAGGACCGCGTAGCGCATCGCCTCGTGAAGTTTCGCGGGCATCGCGGTTTCGGCCGGCAGATAGTGGCCGAGTGCGTCCTCGACACGGTCAAGCACGGACCGCATCCATTGTTCGAATGTCATAGATCGTCGTCTTCGCCGTCCGTGGCGGCCGTTCCGGACGAAAGCGGCTTCAGCGTCGCGCCGTCGAGCACGCGAACCTGCTGCTCCACTTTCTCAAGCTGCTGTTGGCAAAACGCAACGAGGGTCGCACCGCGGCGATACGCCGCCAGCGAATCCTCGAGGCTCAACGCGCCGCCTTCCATCCGGGCAACCAGCGTCTCGAGTTCCGCGAGCGCCATCTCGTAATTGTCCGGCAACGGTTCGGTGCCATTGCCGGGCGGCGTGGCGCCTGGGGATGCGGTTTTCGCCATGGACGAGGGTGTCAAATTTCAAAACAAGTCGGACATTCTACGGCAAAAGAGAATTTTCCGACCTGCCGTCGTGGGCGCCCGCGCACAAATCCGGCCCCATCTCCGATGCACAGTGTGCGCCTTTCGATGGTCGCCCGACAAAAAATTGACACAAATCAGGCACTTAATCCTAGCCTTGCGAGGCGAACCGGGTATAATTCCCCGTTTCCCTAAATCGATTTTTCGATGGTTGGGTTGTTCACTGCTTTCACGCTAACACCGGGAGTGGGAATGTCCAATCTGAGCGATGCGCTTCAGTTGAAGTCGGCCCACAGCCAGCTTCCAGTCACTGCATATTTCGATGAGGCGCTACTCGAGCGCGAGATCGAAACCCTCTTCAAGAAAGGACCTCGTTACGTCGGGCACGAGTTGATGGTGCCCGAGGCGGGGGACTATTTTGCGCTGCCGTCCGAGAAGGAAGGCCGCGTGCTGGTCCGTAACCAGACGAACCAGATCGAACTGCTGTCGAACGTGTGCCGCCACCGGCAGGCGATCATGCTCAACGGGCGCGGCCATGCGCAGAACATCGTGTGCCCGCTGCACCGCTGGACGTACGATCTGGAAGGCCAGCTGCTCGGCGCGCCGCACTTCCCCGACAAGCCGTGCCTGAACCTCGGCAAGAGCCCGCTGCAGAACTGGCAGGGGCTGCTGTTCGAGGCCGAGGGCCGCAACGTCGCGCGCGACCTCGCCCATCTCGGCACGAAGCATCACTTCGACTTCGCCGAGTACCAGTTCGATCACGTCGAAGTGCACGAGTGCGATTACAACTGGAAGACGTTCATCGAGGTCTACCTCGAGGATTATCACGTCGTCCCGTTCCATCCGGGCCTCGGCAGCTTCGTGTCGTGCGACGATCTCAAATGGGAGTTCGGCGACTGGTACAGCGTGCAGACGGTCGGCGTGCACAACGCCCTCGCGAAACCGGGCAGCACGACTTACCAGAAATGGCACGAGCAGGTGCTGAAGTTCCGCAACGGCGTACCGCCGGAGTTCGGCGCGATCTGGATGGTCTACTACCCGGGCCTGATGATCGAGTGGTATCCGCACGTGCTGGTCGTGTCGTGGCTGATTCCGCGCGGGCCGCAGAAGACGACCAACATCGTCGAGTTCTATTACCCCGAGGAAATCGCGCTGTTCGAACGCGAATTCGTCGAGGCCGAGCGTGCCGCCTATATGGAAACGGCCGTCGAGGACGACGAGATCGCGATGCGGATGGACGCAGGCCGCCGTGCGCTGATGGCCCGCGGCGAATCGCAAGTGGGCCCGTACCAGAGCCCGATGGAAGACGGCATGCAGCACTTCCACGAGTTCCTGCGCCGCCACCTCGGCGACCTCTGACAGCGGGTGCGGCGCTTTGACGCCGCGCGGCCGCCGGCAAACGAAAAGACGGGCTTCGGCCCGTCTTTTTTTGTTTAGACTTGGAGTGTCAGGCCATTTGCACTCCAGGGAGCCGTCATGCCACACACTCATTACACCACGCTCATTTCCGCCGCCAATCTCGCCGAGCGCCTGGCCGCGGCGCCCGGCAGCGTCGCGCTGTTCGACTGCCGCTTCGATCTCGCCGATCCCGGCGCCGGCGAAGCCGCCTACGCGGCCGGCCACCTCCCCGGCGCGCACTATCTTCATCTCGACCGCGATCTGTCGGGCCGCAAGGCGGGCACCAACGGCCGCCATCCGCTGCCGACCCGCGACGCGCTCGCCACGCTGCTCGCCAGCCGCGGCCTCAAGCAGGGCCAGCAGGTCGTCGCGTACGACGCGCAAGGCGGCGCGTATGCGGCGCGCCTGTGGTGGCTGCTGCGCTGGCTCGGCCACGATTCGGTTGCCGTGCTCGACGGCGGCCTGCAGGCTTGGGAAGCGGCCGGCCAGCCGCTGACGACCGACGTGCCGCAACCGGCCGCCGGCGACTTCCGCTCGGCCACGCCGCTCGAATCGACGGTCGACGCCGCGACCGTGCTCGCGAACGTATCGTCGCCCGCGCGCGTCGTGATCGATGCACGCGCACCGGATCGCTATCGCGGCGAAAATGAAACGATCGATCGGGTGGGCGGCCACATCCCGGGTGCGCGCAACCGCTTCTTCAAGGACAACCTGGCCGCCGACGGCCGCTTCAAGACCGGCCATGAATTGCGCGAGGCATTCGCCACCGTGCTGGCCGGCACCGAGCCGAACCGCGTGATCCTGCAATGCGGCTCCGGCGTCACCGCATGCCACAACGCGCTGGCACTGGAAGTGGCGGGCCTGCACGGCGCGTCGCTGTACCCGGGCTCGTGGAGCGAATGGAGCGCCGATCCGTCGCGGCCGATCGCGACCGGCCCGAATCCTTGAGCACCCGCGCGGCGCGACGATGACGATGCGGCGGCCGATGCCGCGGCGGCCGATGCCGCGGCGGCAGTTGCCGCGGCGGCCGATGCCGCGGCGGCAGTTGCCGCGGCGGCAGTTGCCGCGGCGGCAGTTGCCGCCGCTTGTCGTTTACATCACGCCGTACTTGTGGAACCACTCGATCGCGCGCTTCCAGCCGTCCTCGGCATCGCCTTTCACGTAACTCGGCCGGTAATCGGCGAAGAACGCGTGACCGGCATCCGGATACACGACGATCTCCGATTCGCGCGCGAGCTTCGAATCGCTCGTCTGAATCGCCTTGCGCATGTCCGCGAGCGACGCCTGCGTGATGTTCTGATCCTTCTCGCCGTATAGCCCGAGCACGGGCACCTTCAGCAACGACGCGTGGTCGACCGGGTTGAACGGCGTCATCTCGTCGGTCTTGCCTTCGACGAACCCGTACCACGCCACGGCGGCCCGCACGTGCGGATTATGTTCCGCATACAGCCACGCCTGGCGGCCGCCCCAGCAGAACCCGGTCACGCCGAGACGCGTCAGGTCGCCGCCGTTCTTGCCGGCCCACGCGACGGTCGCATCGAGATCCTCGGTGACCTGCCGGTCCGGCACCTTGCTGATGATGTGGTCGTAAAGCTCCTTCATCGTCGGATACTTCGCCGCGTTGCCCTGCCGGGCGAACAGGTCGGGCGCGATCGCGAGATAGCCGAGCTTCGCGAAGCGCCGGCACACGTCGGCGATATGCGCGTGCACGCCGAAGATCTCGTGAATCACGATGACGACCGGCAGGTTCGTCTTGTCGACCGGCTGGGCGCGATAAGCCGGCACGCTCGCATCGCCCGAGCGGATCTCGATGGTGTCGACGTCCAGCCCGGTGCTGTCGGTCGTGACCGTCTGCGCCGACACGGGCAGCACGGCCGCCGCGAAGGTGCCGCCCAGCGCGGCCTGCATGAACTTGCGGCGCGAGAACGGGACATGGGGGACCAGGCTGTCGACTTCGGGTTTCAACATGAATGCACTCCTCGATTGGGCGCCGCCGTCACGATCGCGGATACGGCATGACGGGGCATCGCACCGGCGCGCGGCGCGGATGTCGCGGCGGTCGGCACGCCGCCGCGAACGAAAACCCGGACAAGATGCCCAATAATCCGTTGTCGCGTCAACTGTCAGATGTGTAAGACTCGATTACGACGCGTGGCGGCGATCGAATCGACATGGCGCGGCAGCCTGCCGGCGGCCTGCCGAATCACCGCGTGGCTACGCATATCGACGTACATCGCGCGACCCAATCCTTGCGAATCGAAAAGAAAAACGGGCGGCGAACCCGCACGACATGCGCATTCTCCACCCGCCCCACACGCGAGTACGCGATCAGTGCAGCTTGACGCGCGGCAACGTCGTGCGCCGCAGCCAGTGCGCGACCGTGTCGAGGATCATCCGTGGATAACCGTGCAACGCCGCGACGTGCAGCCGGTACAGCGACATGTACATGAAGCGCGCGAACAGCCCTTCGATCAGCATGTTGCCGCCGATCAGCCCGCCCATCAGGTTGCCGACCGCGCTGAAGTGACCGAGCGACACGAGCGAACCGAAATCGCGATACGTGAATTCGGGCAGCGGACGCCCTTCGAGCCGGCAGCCGATCGCCTTCAGCAGGAAACTCGCCTGCTGGTGCGCCGCCTGCGCGCGCGGCGGCACGTTGCGTTCGTTGCCGGGCCATGCGCAGGCCGCACAATCGCCGAGCGCGAACACGTTGTCGTCGGTGAAGGTCTGCAGCGTGCGGCGCACGTCGAGCTGCCCGAGCTTGTTGACCTGAAGGCCGTCGAGATGCGAGAGCACGGACGGCGCCTTGATGCCGGCGGCCCAGACCGTCAGGTCCGCACGCACCGCCTTGCCGCTCGCGGTATGCACGAACCCGGGCGCCACCTCGGTCACGCGCTCGCCCAGCATCAGCCGCACGCCGAGCTTCTCCAGCAGTTCGGCCGTCGCCCCCGACACGCGCTCCTGCAGTGCCGGCAGAATCCGCGGCCCCGATTCGATCAGCACGATGCCGACGTCGTGGCGCGGATCGAGCTTGTGCAGCCCGTACACCGACAGCACCTGCGCGGTGTTGCGCAGTTCCGCGGACAACTCGACGCCCGTCGCGCCGCCGCCAACGATCACGACCTGGATGCGCGGCTCGGCCGACTCGCCCGGCGCGGTCGGTGCCGGCGCCTGGTGCTCGGCGCGCATGCATGCCGCGATCAGCCGCTTGCGGAAGCGCTCGGCCTCCCCGACCGTGTCGAGTGCGATTGCGTTTTCCGGGGCGCCCTGCACGCCGAAGAAGTGGGTCGTGCTGCCGATCGCGATCACGAGCGTGTCGTATTCCAGCTCGCGTGCCGGCAACAGTTCCGCGCCGTCGCTGTCGTTGAGGGCCGACAGCGTGAGACGCTTCGCCGCGCGGTCGAGCCCAGTCAGCTCGCCCTGCTGGAACTCGAAGCCGTGCCAGCGCGCCTGCGCCGCATATTCGAGTTCCTGCGTGAACGGGTCCATGCTGCCGGCCGCGACCTCGTGCAGCAGCGGTTTCCAGATGTGCGTCGGATTGCGGTCGACGAGCGTGACAAGCGCACGCGCGGGACGATTGCCGCGCGCGCCGTAACGATCGCCGAGCCGCGTCGCCAGTTCCAGGCCGCCCGCGCCGCCGCCTACGATGATGATCCGATGCATCTGATTCCCCCTTTGCGATTCGAAACTGCTGCCGCCGGATGAAGCAAACGCGATGCACTCGCGCCGCCCGGTGGATTAACCGGTTCGGACATCATCGATGTGCAGTTCGAAGCACTTCGATGCGGCCGATCCGGAACGCGGGGCGCGCCGCCTCGCGTCAATGACATGACTGACATGCATTGTCCGGGAGCTTGCGCGTTGACTACAAGCAAACCATCTCAATATTCAGCATCCCTGCAACAATATGCCGCGGGAAACGGGAACCGCTCGGGGGTGCGTCAGTGTGCCTCTTCCCAGTTCGCGCCGGCACCTACTTCGGCGACCAGCGGCACCTTCAGCTTCGCGACGCCGCACATCATTTCCGGCAATTTCTCGCGCACGAGCGACAGCTCGCTTTCGGGCACCTCGAGCACCAGTTCATCGTGCACCTGCATGATCATCCGCGATGCAAGCCCGTCGCGCGTGAGCCAGTCGTCCACCGCGATCATCGACAGCTTGATCAGGTCGGCCGCCGTGCCCTGCATCGGTGCATTGATGGCCGCGCGCTCGGCCGCCTGGCGGCGCGGGCCGTTGCCGCCGTTGATCTCGGGCAGCCACAGGCGGCGACCGAAAACGGTTTCGACGTAGCCCTTCTCCTTCGCCGTCGCGCGCGTATCTTCCATGTACTGCGCGACGCCCGGATAGCGGGTGAAATAGCGGTCGATATAGAGCTTCGCCGCGTCGCGCGTGATGCCGAGGTTCGACGCGAGCCCGAACGCGCTCATCCCGTAGATGAGCCCGAAGTTGATCACCTTCGCGATCCGGCGCTGGTCGGAATTGACCTCCAGCGGCGTCACGCCGAACACTTCGGCGGCCGTCGCGCGGTGGATGTCCTCGCCCTGCGCGAACGCGCGCAGCAGCGACGCGTCGCCCGAGATATGGGCCATGATCCGCAATTCGATCTGCGAATAGTCGGCCGACACGATCCGGTGGCCCGGCGATGCGATGAACGCCTCGCGGATGCGCCGGCCTTCGGCCGTGCGCACCGGAATGTTCTGAAGATTGGGATCGTTCGACGCAAGTCGGCCCGTCACCGCGACCGCTTGCGCATAGTTCGTGTGCACGCGGCCGGTGGTGGGGTTCACCATGCGCGGCAGCTTGTCGGTATAGGTCGACTTCAGCTTCGACAGCCCGCGATGCTCGAGCAGCAGCTTCGGCAGCGGGTAATCCTCGGCCAGCTTCTGCAGCACTTCCTCGTCGGTCGACGGCGCGCCGCTCGGGGTTTTCTTCACGACCGGCAACTGCAGCTTCTCGAAGAAGATCTGCCCGATCTGCTTCGGCGAGCCGAGATTGAATTCGCCGCCCGCCAGTTCGTACGCCTGCCCTTCGAGCTCGATCAGACGCGTCGCGATTTCGGTGCTCTGCGCCTGCAGGCGCGCATCGTCGATCAGCACGCCCGTGCGCTCCATCTTGCGCAGCACGAGCGACACCGGCATCTCGATCTCGCGATACACGCGCTCGAGGCCCGGCTCGCGCGCGACCTGCGGATACAGCACGTGATGGAGCTGCAGCGTGACGTCGGCGTCTTCGGCCGCGTATTCGGCGGCCTGCGCGAGCGCCACGTCGTCGAACCCGATCTGCTTCGCGCCCTTGCCTGCCACGTCCTCGTACTTGATCGTCTTGACGCCCAGATGACGCAGCGCGAGGCTGTCCATGTCGTGCGTGCGGTGCGATTCGACCACGTACGATTCGAGCAGCGTGTCGTGCTCGATGCCGTTCAGCGCGATGTCGTAGTTCGCGAGCACCTGTGCGTCGTACTTCAGGTGCTGGCCGACCTTCTTGCGATCGGCCGATTCGAGCCACGGCTTCAGGCGCGCGAGCACGTCGTCGAGCGGAAGCTGCTCGGGCATGTCGGGGCCGCGGTGCGCGACCGGCAGGTAGGCTGCCTTGCCCGGCTCGACCGAGAACGACAGGCCGACGAGCCGCGCGAGCATCGGATCGAGCGCGGTGGTCTCGGTGTCGAACGCGGTCAGCGCGGCCGCGTCGATCTTCGCGAACCATGCGTCGAACTGTTCCCAGGTCTGGATCGTGTCGTATTCGCGCACGACGTCGGCCGGGATCACCGGGGCCGGCTCGCCTTCCGGCGCATCGGCGCCGCCGCCTTCCGCGGGCGCGCTGTCGACTTCGCGCAGCCAGGTCTTGAAGCCGTAGCGCGCGAAGATGTCGCGCAACAGGTCGCGCGCCTCGCCGTCGCTCTTCAGCGATGCCTCGATCGATTCGAGATGCGGTGCGAGATCGCAGGCCGTCTCGACCGTCACGAGCTGGCGGCCGAGCGGCAGGAAATCGAGCGCGCGGCGCAGGTTGTCGCCGACCACGCCCTTGATGTCGGCCGCGTGTTCGATCACGCCGTCGAGGCTGTCGTATTGCGACAGCCATTTCACGGCCGTCTTCGGCCCGCATTTCTCGACGCCCGGCACGTTGTCGACGGTGTCGCCGATCAGCGCGAGGTAGTCGATGATCCGCTCCGGCGGCACGCCGAACTTCGCGATCACGCCGCCGCGGTCGAGCGTCTCGTTGGTCATCGTGTTGACGAGCGTGACGCGGTCGGTCACGAGCTGCGCGAGATCCTTGTCGCCGGTCGACACGATCACGTTCATCCCGTGCCGTTCGGCCTCGCGCGCGAGCGTGCCGATCACGTCGTCGGCCTCGACGCCTTCGACCATCAGCAGCGGCCAGCCGAGCGCGCGCACGGCGCCGTGGATCGGCTCGACCTGCAACGCGAGATCGGGCGGCATCGACGGACGGTTTGCCTTATAGTCGGCATAAAGGTCGTCGCGGAACGTCTTGCCCTTTGCATCGAACACGCAAGCGCTATACTCTGCACTGACTTCCTTGCGCATACGGCGCAGCATGTTGATGATTCCGTAGAGCGCTCCGGTCGGCTCCCCGCCAGGGCCACGCAAATCAGGCATCGCATGGTAAGCCCGATACAGATAGCTCGAACCGTCAACCAATAGCAGGGTCTTACCTTCCAGATTTCGTTCTTCAGGCATTATGAACAAGAGAAAAGTGATTCCGAGTCTGCGTTCGCTCGCAGATCAAGAACGCGCGACGGCCAAGAAGGCGCGCGCATCGTGGCAGATGTTCACGATTATGGCAGAGTTTATCGAGGCGACCGAGTACCTGTCGGAGATCCGCCCGGCCGTCAGCATCTACGGTTCTGCCCGCCTCAAACCCGACACGCCGCACTACAAGCTCGCCGCGCAGATCGCGCGCAAGCTGTCGGATGCCGGCTTCGCCGTGATCTCCGGCGGCGGCCCCGGCATCATGGAAGCCGCGAACAAGGGTGCGCACGCCGGCAAGGCGCCGTCGGTCGGCCTGAATATCGAGCTGCCGCACGAGCAGGCCGGCAACCACTATCAGGACATCTCGCTGCGCTTCCGCCACTTCTTCACGCGCAAGGTCACGTTCGTGAAGAACTCGGATGCGGTGATCGTGATGCCGGGCGGCTTCGGCACGCTCGACGAGCTGTCCGAAGTGCTCACGCTGATCCAGACGAAGAAGTCGCGCCTCGTGCCGATCATCCTCGTCGGCAGCGACTTCTGGCAGGGGCTGCTGCAATGGTTCCGCGATCAGCTGATTCCGATGGGCCTGATCAATCCGGAAGACATGGATCTGATGCAGGTGATCGACGATCCCGACCAGGTGCTCGACGCGGTGCTCGCGTTCTACGAGGACAGCGGCGAGGAAGAAGGCTCGGACGAGGAAGATCATCCGCCGCGCCCGGAAGAAGACCGGATGTTCTATCTGTAACCGGTCAGTGACGACAGCCGGCCCAACGGCCGGCGTCGTGCTTTTCACGCAACGGACCTCGCGATCCGGCGGGCCGCCGGGCGGGAGTTTGTAACGCGCCGTTAATGCCCGTTCGCCGCCGCGCGCGGTCGAATGTCAAATCCCCGCGGTCGGCGCTGCGCGATGTGGCGGAATCAGCCATACCGGCGGCCGCCACTGTCAAATGGATGGCCCGTCGCGCGTCTGCGCGCCGCCAATCCTCCGTAATAATCACGACTCGCGTTTTCCATCGCACGGCAGCACACTGCATCGTGTCGGCGCGGCGTTCCCCCGGTGGAACGGTCCCCCTCGCTTCCATCGCGTCGCGTCGGCTCCTTCATCACGACACCACGGAAAAGAACATGCAACGCTCGCTGATCGCCCTCGCTTTCGCCGGCCTCGGCCTTTCGCTGTCCGGCCTCGCTCATGCCGTCAACGTCGACGTCAACATCGGCACGCCCGCGCCGGTCGTCGTCGCGCCCGCGCCCGTCGTGGTCGCTCCGGCGCCGGCGGTCATCGTCGGCTGGCACGGCGACCGCTACTGGGACGGCCGCCGCTACTGGGAACGCCGCGAGTGGGAAGATCATCAACGTTATCGCGGCCATGGCGGCTATCACTGCCCGCCGGGGCACGCGAAAAAGGGCGAGTGCTGAGCGCCCAAGCACGGGGCCATCCGGCCTTCGCGCCGACACGAAAAGAACGAGGCCGCACGCGAACGCGAGTTCGCGTGCGGCCTTTGTCGTGATGGACGCCGTTGCGGCGTGTCTTTACTGGAACGCCACTTCCGCGAAGCTTCTCAGCTTGCGGCTATGCAGCTTGTCGAGCCCGTTCGTGCGCAGGACCTCCATCGCTTTCACGCCGATCTGCAGATGCTGATCGACTTGCCCGCGATAGAACGTGTCGGCCATGCCCGGCAGCTTCAGCTCGCCGTGCAGCGGCTTGTCCGAGACGCAGAGCAACGTGCCGTACGGCACCCGGAAGCGGAAGCCGTTCGCGGCGATCGTCGCGCTTTCCATGTCGAGCGCAATCGCGCGGCTCTGCGACAGCCGCTGCACGGGCTCGCGATGGTCGCGCAGCTCCCAGTTGCGGTTGTCGACGCTCGCGACGGTGCCGGTGCGCATCACGCGCTTCAGTTCCGCGCCCTCCAGCCGCGTGACCTCGGCCACGCCGCGCTCGAGCGCGAGCTGCACTTCGGCCAGCGCAGGGATCGGCACCCACAGCGGCAGGTCGGCGTCGAGCACGTGATCCTCCCGTACGTAACCGTGCGCGAGCACGTAGTCGCCGAGACGCTGCGTGTTGCGCAGCCCCGCGCAGTGACCGAGCATCACCCACGCGTGCGGACGCAGCACCGCGATGTGATCGGTGATCGTCTTCGCGTTCGACGGGCCGACGCCGATGTTGACCATCGTGATCCCGCTGCCGTCCGCGCGCTTCAGGTGATACGCGGGCATCTGCGGCAGGCGCGGCGGCGCGGTGCCCTCGGCCGGTTCGCCGCCGAGGTTCGCGTTGTACGTGACGACGTCGCCCGGCTCGACGAACGCGCTGTACTCGCTGCGGTACGCGCGCACCTCGGGATCGTCGCTCTCCGTCATCATCGCGCGGCCGAGCTTCACGAACTCGTCGATGTAGAACTGGTAGTTCGTGTAGAGCACGTAGTTCTGGAAGTGCGTGGGCGACGTCGCCGTGTAGTGGCGCAGCCGGTGCAGCGAGAAGTCGACGCGTGCGGCCGTGAACAGCGCGAGCGGATGCGGCTCGCCCGGCGCCGGCTCGAACGTGCCGTTGACGATGCGGTCGTCGAGATACGACAGGTCGGGCGTGTCGAAGATGTCGCGCATCGCGAGCAGGCGGTCGCGATCGAGTTCGCCCTCGAGATGAATGCCTTCCGGAAACGCGAAATGGATCGGAATCGGCTGCGACGACACGCCGATCTCGATCTTCACATGGTGGTTCTTCGACAGCAGGCGCAGTTGCTCGCGGTAGTAGTTCGCGAAGAGATCGGGGCGCGTGACCGTCGTCTCGAATACGCCGGGGCCCGCGACGAAGCCGTATGAGCGGCGCGAATCGACGTGCGTGTTGACGTCGGTGCGGATCCGCACGAACGGGTAGCACGCGCGAACGTGCTCGGTGATCGCTTCGTGGCGGCGATAGCGCGCAAACGCATCGCGCAGGAAGCCCGTATTCGTGTCGTAAATGGCGGACAGCCGCGCGACGGCGGCGATCGGATCGTCGAAAGCCTCGACCGACGGGCTTTCGGGCGTCAGCACATGGTGCCGGCGGCTCAAATCGTTCTTCATTTTCATCACCTCGTCAGATCCGACGACATTACCACGGAACCCGGTCGCCTTTATGGCTGCCCCTGCGCACGCGGGGGCCGGACGGCGCGCAGTATTTGCTAAAATCGGTAGGTTCACTGGAGACTCATCATGAAGCCGCTCATTTTCGTCGCCGCTGCCGTCGCGTTTGCCGCCGCCAGCGTCGCTCACGCCGCCGGCGGCACGCCTGACGCCGACGCGCAGGCCCGGGCCGAGGCCAACGAAGCCGCCGGCCTGCCCGATCTCCGCAAGATCAACCGGCCGGGCGCCGAAGTCACGTCGAAAGTGGACTTCGCCGACATCCGCCGCACGCCGAGCTTCCACGAAAAAAGCAAGAACGGCACCGAAGTCACCGAGTACCGCGACCGCGGCAAGCCGGTCGAGATCGACGTGAAGTCGAACTTCGGCACGCGCTACCAGATGAGCTCGACGCCCGACACGTCGCCGAAGCCGCACGACGCGGGCGTCCCGATCACGCGCCTGCCGTCGCTGAACCTGCGCTACTGATCCCGTGGCGCCGCGCGCCGATCGCGCCGCGCCGCCCCTTCACCTGCTGTCGCGATGCACGCCGCCCGCGTGCCGACACCCTGACCTCACGCATCCCGCATGGCCGTTTTCACCGCTGTTTCCGACTCCGATCTCGCGCAATGGATGCGCCACTATGAACTGGGCGACGTGCTTGCGTTCCGCGGCATTCCGTCCGGTATCGAAAACAGCAATTTCTTCCTGACGACGACGCGCGGCGAATACGTCCTCACGATCTTCGAAAAGCTCACGGCGCAGCAGCTGCCGTTCTACCTCGACCTGATGCGCCATCTGGCCGCCCACGGCGTGCCGGTGCCGGACCCGGTCCCGCGCGACGACGGCGCGTTGTTCGGCGATCTGCACGGCAAGCCGGCCGCGATCGTCACGAAGCTCGACGGCGCAGCCGAACTCGCGCCCCGGATCGAACACTGCATCGAGGTCGGACAGATGCTCGCGCGCCTGCACCTCGCGGGGCGCGACTATCCGCGCAGCCAGCCGAATCTGCGCAGCCTGCCGTGGTGGCAGGAGAACGTGCCGGCCATCGTGCCGTTCGTCACGGACGCGCAACGTACGCTGCTCGAAGGCGAGCTCGCGCACCAGGCCGGCTTCTTCGCGTCGGACGACTATGCGGCGCTGCCGGCCGGGCCGTGCCATTGCGACCTGTTCCGCGACAACGTGCTGTTCGCCCACGCGGCGCCCGGCACCGGCCACGACGTACGCCTCGGCGGCTTCTTCGACTTCTACTTCGCGGGCTGCGACAAGTGGCTGTTCGACGTGGCGGTGACCGTCAACGACTGGTGCGTCGATCTCGCGACCGGCGTGCTCGACGTCGCGCGCGCCGACGCGCTGCTGCGCGCATACCAGACGGTCCGGCCGTTCACGGCCGAGGAACGCCGGCACTGGAGCGACATGCTGCGCGCCGGTGCGTACCGCTTCTGGGTGTCGCGCCTGTACGACTTCTACCTGCCGCGCGCGGCCGAGATGCTCAAGCCGCACGACCCCGGTCATTTCGAACGCATTCTGCGGGAGCGTATCGCGCATACGCCCGCGCTTCCCGAGATCCAAACCGCATGCAACTGATCGAAGTGCCCGCCAAAACGGGCTATGTCTGGTTCCGTCAAGGCATCTGGCTGTTCCGCCGGAATCCGCTCGCGTTCATCACGCTGTTCTTCACGTACCTGCTCGCCATTACGCTGGTGTCGCTGGTGCCCGTGATCGGCGCGGCGCTGCCGCTGGTGTTCATTCCCGGCATCGCGGTCGGTTTCATGGCCGCGTGCCGCGACACGGTGGCCGGCAAGACGGTGATGCCGACGATCCTCGTCGACGGCTTTCGCTCGTACGGCGCCGTCGCGACCCAGCGGCTGCTCGCGCTCGGCGTGATCTACGTCGCGTCGATGGTGCTGGTGTTCGCCGCTTCGTCGTTCGTGGACGGCGGCGCGCTGTTCCACGTGATGATGGGCGCGGCCGACGAGGCGAACACGACGCCCGAGACGCTGGCTGCCCAAGGCACGCTCGGCGCGCTGTTCTTCGCGACGCTGCTCTATCTGCCGGTCGCGATGCTGTTCTGGTTCGCGCCGGTGCTGGTCGCGTGGCATGACGTCCCGCCCGCGAAGGCGCTGTTCTTCAGCGTGGTCAGTTGCTGGCGCAATCGCGGCGCGTTCATCGTGTACGGCGTGCTGTGGTTCAGCGTCGCGCTCGGCACGTCGCTCGCGCTGTCGCTGCTGCTGCAGGCGCTCGGCGCCGGTGCGTATGCGCTGACGATCATGATGCCGGTGACGATCATCATCGTCACGATGCTGTACTGCTCGTTCTACGCGACCTATCGCGGCTGCTTCGGCGTACAGGAACCGGGCGCGACCACGACGATGTCGGGCCGCTGACTCTTCTTCCGGCCGCCGCGTGTCGCCGGCCGTCATGCCGTTTCTCGCGTCGGGTCGTCGCCCGGCGCGCGTTTGGTCTTCCCCCTTTTTCGGTATCGACCGCCTCGGGTCGCCCCTGTTCAACGCGATCTTTTGCGCGCAAAATAATTTGCGTACAAATCGTTCGCGCAACCACCGCGCTTCCCTGAATCATGGATCGCCTGCCTCCGCTGCCCCAGACGCTCGACGAGCAACTGTGCTTCGCGCTTTACTCGACTTCGCACGCGATGACGAAGGCGTACAAGCCGCTGCTCGACAAGCTGTCGCTGACCTACCCCCAATATCTCGCAATGCTCGTGCTGTGGGAACGCGACGACATGGCCGTGAAGGACGTCGCCGCGCGGCTCGATCTCGATCCGGCCACGGTCACGCCGCTGCTCAAGCGGCTGGAAGCGCTCGGTTACGTGGAGCGCGTGCGCAGCGCGACTGACGAGCGCGTCGTCAACGTGCGCGTGACGCCGGAAGGCCGTGCGCTGAAGGATCGCGCGCGCTCGGTGCCCGCCGACCTCTTTTGCGCGATGCAGCAAACGCCCGAATTCCTGATCAGGCTGCGCGCCGATCTGCAGCAGTTGCGCGACGCGCTGTCGGTGGCCAACGACCGCTGACACTCGAGCGCCGACCGACTCCCCCGGCGCCGCCGGGTTTTTCTCGCAAATTTCATTTGCACACTAATGATTTGTGTTCTATATTTTCCTCGTGGCCGGCGACACCCCGTCTCACCGGCCCGCTTTTTCCCCTCTTCCCGACAGGAGCTGCACGATGAACATTCTGTACAAGACCAGCGCCACGAGCACGGGCGGCCGCGACGGCCGCGCGGTATCCGCCGACCACAAGCTGGAAGTGAAGCTGGCCGCGCCGCGCGAACTCGGCGGCACGGGTGCGGAAGGCACGAATCCGGAGCAACTGTTTGCCGCAGGTTACTCGGCCTGTTTCCTGAGTGCGATGAAATTCGTCGCGGGCCAGAACAAGCAGGCGCTGCCGACCGATACGCAAGTCACGGCGGAAGTGGGCATCGGCCCGAACGATGCCGGCGGCTTCGGGCTCGACATCGAGCTGCGCGTGTCGCTGCCGGGGTTCGACAAGGCCGACGCGCAGGCGCTGGTCGACAAGGCGCACCACGTGTGCCCGTATTCGAACGCCACGCGCAACAACGTACCGGTGCGCCTGACGGTCGTCTGACGCGACGCAGATTCGGCAAAATGCAAAAAAAGGCGCGTGCGGCATGGTGCCGCACGCGCCCTTTTTTGCGCGAATCGTCGAAATGGCGGGCCGGCAGGCCCGCGTGCGCCGCTTAGCGCGCGCCGATCGAATACGGGCGGTTCAGTGCCGCGTCGCGATCGATCTTGCGCATGCGGAATTCGAGGTCGTAAATATCGGTGGCTTCGGCCAGGTACGCGTCGGCGCGCTCTTTCGCGGCCTTTTCAGCATTCTTGGTCAGCATCAGGAAGAGGTGGCTCAGCAGGTACATGTTCGATCTCGCAAAGGTTCTATGACTAGGGTTTTCCCGAATTATAGGGAAAACCCTAGTCTTTGGCCAGCGTCAATCAAACGATGCGTCGTTCGGCCGCCACAGTGCGCTGATTGGCGGCAAAAAAGGCCCAGATCATCGCACTTGCGTCGGGGCCGACTGCCGCGTGAAACGGCACGGCTTCGTCGCCGCCGGCCCACGCGTGATCGAGCCCTTTCACGTGGCAAAGCCGCACTACCGGCTCGCCGTCGCGGCACACGTCGGTAATCTGGGCGCCGGTTTCGCGCGTCTCGACCCGCTCGCCGCCGCGCAACGCGCCCCGGCTGTCGGCGAGGCCGTTCAGGCGCATGAACTGCACGGTCAGTTGGTCGGCATTCTTCGGCGCGACGACCCGATCGCCGTCGCCCTGGACGATCAGCGCGGGCATGCCCGGATACGCGCCGGCCTCGACCAGCGCATCGACCGCCGCGGCCGGGTTCTCCCGCAGGCCGCGCCGCATCACGTCCATCGCGGCGATGCCGGAATTCGCCTCGCCGAGCGCGGGGCCGGAGTGCAACGCGACCGCCGCGAAGCGCTCCGGATGGTGCAGCGCAAGAAGCGATGCGAGGCCCGCGCCGGCCGACAGCCCCGCGACGTAGACGCGCGATGCGTCGAAGCCGTGCTCATCGACCAGCGCGCCGACCAGTGACGCCACGGCGTCCGCCTCGCCCCGCCCCGCACGATCGGTGTCCTCGTACCAGTGCCAGCAACCATGCGCGTGCGCGCGCAGCGACTGCTCGGGATACAGCACCGCGAAGCCGTGCTTGTCGGCCAGGAGGTTCATCCGCGTGCCCTGCGCGAATTCATCGACGGACTGCTGACAGCCGTGCAGCATCACGACGAGCGGCATCGCGCCACGCCGGCGGCCGGGCGGCACGTAAAGCCCATACGCGAGATTCTGGACGAGGCGGCCGAGCGCGGGCGCCATCGGATGTTCGCCGCGCGTCCACTCGCCCGCCGCCCATGCGGCCGCGCGCGGCCGTACGCGCGATTCGCGTGGCGGGGACGGATCGGACACGGCTGGCGAGGCCGCAGCCTCGAGTGCGTCGCGGGTGATGCGCTGCGCATCGCGCGCCGCTCGCTTGGCGGCCGGAGACAGCATGCGTTTCACGCCGCCCAGCCACACCTTGGTCAGACTTTTGGTCATCGATCGGGCTCGCAGTCAGGAAAAATAGGGGCGCCATCAGAGCGCCGTAACGGATGCATCGTTCGACTTTGTGCAATGCACCATAACATTGTTTCCAGGATTTTTCCTGCACGCCGATCGTTCCCGGCGGCGATGCAAAAACGGGCCTCATGCGGACGCGGCGCTATACTGAGGGCTTGGTCGCTTGTATCCGTTGTAGTCGTTCTTCCCGGCTCGCGCGTTGATTTAAGCATTCTCCCCGCCTTCGTTCGCCCCTTCCCGATGTTCGACTTGCCCGTTCACCTGTGGATCATGATCACCGCGTTCGGCGGCGCCGGCCTGACCTTGCCGCTCGCGATCACGATCGCCGTCTGGCTCGCGCTCGGCTACTCGTGGCAGCGCGCGGCCGCGTGGCTCGGCGTGCTCGCGGCCGCGATCGGCGTGGTGGCGCTCACGAAGATCGCGTTCCTCGGCTGGGGCATCGGCATCCGTGCGTGGGATTTCACCGGGTTCAGCGGGCATGCGATGCTGTCGACGTCGGTGTATCCGGTCGCGATTTTCCTCGCGCTGATCCGCACGCGCACGCCGGTGCGGATCGCCGGCATCGCGCTCGGGCTCGCGGCCGGCGTCGCGGTCGGCGTGTCGCGGGTCGCGCTCGACGCGCATTCGCCGTCCGAATCGGTCACCGGCTGCATCGTCGGCGCGCTCGCCGCGCTCGCGTTCATCGCCGGCTCGTGGCGCGCGACGCCGCACCGCTGGTCGGTACCGGCGGTCGTCGCGAGCCTCGCGCTCGTCACCGTGGCGCTGCACGGCCTCACGGTGCCGTCGCACCGTTGGGTCACCCAGGTCGCGCTGCAACTGTCGGGCCACGAGCGCCCGTTCGTCCGCGCGCGCTGGAAGGCCAACCCGAACTACCACCCCGCATCGCAACCGTCGTCGCTGCAGCGCACCGAATCGGCACCGCATACGCTTCACGCGTGACGGCTACCCCTTTTTACGTCTGACCATTTCATGCGCACCGTCGCATGCGCAGTATGTCGAGCGTTATAACCCGCCCTATATTACGATTACGGTTTCCACCCATTCAAAACGAATTCGCCATGCGCTCATCCGTCCGTCCGCTTCGCCGCGCCCTGCTTCGCCTGCTGCCGATCGTCACGCTTGCCGCCGGGGTCGCGTTCAGCGCGCCTGCTTCCGCCGCCGACGAACTGGTCGTGTCGGCGGCCGCCAGCCTGACGAATGCGTTCAAGGCGGTCGGCGACGCGTACGAGAAGCAGCATCCCGACACCAAGGTGCTGTTCAACTTCGGCGCATCGGACGTGCTGATGCAGCAGATCGCCAAGGGCGCGCCGGCCGACGTGTTCGCGTCGGCCGATCAGAAGGCGATGGATCGCGCGGTGAGCGAGAAGGTGATCGTGCCCGGCACGCGCCGCGATTTCGCCGCGAACTCGCTCGTGCTGATCGTGCCGGCGGACAGCCACGCGGCCGCGCCGACGTCGCTGAACGACCTGACCGCGCCCGGCGTGAAGCGCATCGCGTACGGCGACCCTGCCTCGGTGCCGGTCGGCCGCTACACCGAGGGCGCGCTGCGCGCGGCCGGCGTGTGGGACGCCGTCAGCGCGAAGGGCGTGCTGGCCGCCAACGTGCGCCAGAGCCTCGACTACGTCGCGCGCGGCGAGGTCGACGCGGGCTTCGTGTTCGGCACCGACGCCGCGATCATGCCGGGCCGCGTGAAAGTCGCGCTGACGGTGCCGACCCAGACGGCCATCACCTACCCGATCGCCGTGGTCAAGGACAGCCGCCACGCCGCGCAGGCGCAGTCGTTCATCGATTTCGTCGCGTCGCCGCAGGGCCAGGCCGTGCTGTCGACGTTCGGCTTCAAGCCCACCAAGTGAGCGTATCGCGATGCAAGACGCCTGGGTCCCGCTGCTGCTGTCGCTGAAGGTTGCCGGCTGGGCGACCGCGCTCGACATCGTGCTCGGCGTCGCGGCCGCGTTCGTGCTCGCGCGGTGGCGCTCGCCGCTGCGCGACGTCGTCGATTCCGTGCTGACGCTGCCGCTCGTGCTGCCGCCGACGGTGCTCGGCTATTACCTGCTCGTGCTGCTCGGCCGGCGCGGCGTATTCGGCGCATGGCTCGACAAGCTCGGCATCGAGCTCGTGTTCACGTGGCAGGGTGCGGTGATCGCGTCGATGGTCGTCGCGTTTCCGCTAATCCTGAAATCGGCGCGCGCGGCGTTCGAGGGCGTCGATCCGCATCTGGAGCGCGCCGCGCGCACGCTCGGGCTCGGCGAAGTCGCGGTGTTTTTCCGCGTGACGCTGCCGCTCGCCGCGCGCGGGATCCTCGCGGGGGCGCTGCTCGCGTTCGCGCGCGCGCTCGGCGAATTCGGCGCGACGCTCATGATCGCCGGCAACCTGCCCGGCCGCACGCAGACGCTGTCGGTCGCGATCTACGCGGCCGTGCAGGCCGGCGACGACGGCACGGCCAACTTCCTCGTGCTGGTGACGTCGATCACCTGCGTGCTCGTGCTGCTCGCGACCGGCTGGCTCGTGCCGTCGCGCGCCCGGCGGAGCCAGCTGACATGAAGCGCCCGTCCCGTCCGTATCGCCGGCGTCGCCAGGCGGCCGGCCTGCTTCGGCGGAGGGTCGAATGAGCCTCGTCGTCGATATCCGCAAGACCTATGCAAACGCCGAGCGCCGCTTCACGCTCGACATGTCGTTCACGGCGACGACGCAGCGCGTCGTGCTGTTCGGACCGTCGGGTGCGGGCAAGAGCATGACGCTGCAGGCGATCGCCGGACTGCTGACGCCCGACGAAGGCACGATCGCGCTGAACGGCGAGCCGCTGTTCGACGCCGCGCGCCGCATCGACGTGCCGACCCGCGAACGCCGTGTCGCGTACCTGTTCCAGGACTACGCGCTGTTTCCGCATCTGAACGTGCGGCAGAACATCGCGTTCGGGCTCACGTCCGGGCTGCGCAACCCGCGCGCGAAGACGGCGCCGCCGGAGGTCGCGTACTGGCTGCGCGCGTTCGACCTCGAATCGCTCGCGGGGCAATATCCGTCGCAGTTGTCGGGCGGGCAGAAGCAGCGCGTGGCGCTGGCGCGCGCGCTGGTCGCGCAGCCGCGCATCCTGCTGCTCGACGAACCGTTCGCGGCGCTCGACGGCGCGATGCGCCAGCGCATGCGCCATGAGCTCGCCGAATTGCAGGCGCGGCTCGACATCCCGATGGTGCTGATCTCGCACGATCCCGACGACGTCGCCGCCTTCGGCGATCAGGTCGTGCAGTTGAGCGAAGGACGCGTGCGGGCGAGCGCGCCGCACGCCGAGTGGCCGACGCGCGTCACCTGAACGCGCGACGCCGTGGTCGTGACCGTGGCGCTGGCCGCCACGTTGAAGCCTGAGAGACGCCGCGTTGCGGCACATGCTGAAAGCGGAAACGAAGCCGGTGCGATGCAGACGGGTGCGGCACCGGCTTCGCCCCGCCCCGCGGCGAGCCGCGCTGCCCGCCGGGTCAGCCCGTCACCGCCAGAATCACGCTCGACGCCTTGAACAGCGCGATCGCGCGCCGGCCCGCATCGAGCTGCAACGCGTCGACGCTGTCGTTGGTCACGACGGCCGTCAATGTCCCGCCGCCGTCGAGCGCCAGCGTCACCTCGCTGTTCAGCGCACCCGCCGCGACGGCTTCGACGCTGCCGCACAGCTGGTTCCGCGCCGACACCTTCAGGGCGGGCCCGCCATCGTCGACCGCGAGCACGACCCACGACGCCTTCACCAGCGCGCACGCGCTCGCGCCTTCCCGCAGCCCGAGCACCTCGGCGCTTTCGTGCGTCAGCACGGCGACGACGAATTGCCCGCCAGGCAGCGCAAGCGTCACCTCGTCGTTGACGGTGCCGCGCACGATCGCCGCGACCTTGCCGAACAACTGGTTGCGCGCGCTCGTCTTCATCCCGATCCGGCCGATCAGCGCCCAATCGACGTCGAAGCCGGCAACGGCCGCGCTCGCGGCCTCGATGAAGCGGCGATGCTCGCGCTCGATCGTGCGGAATGCGGCGATCAGCGACGTCGCGCGCGGCGTCAGCGTCGTGCCGCCGCCGCCCTTGCCGCCGGTCGAACGCGCGACGAGCGGTTCGCCGGCGAGATTGTTCATCGTGTCGACCGCGTCCCACGCGGCCTTGTAGCTGAGGCCGACGGCCTTCGCCGCGCGCGTGATCGAACCGGTGTCGCCGATCGCCGCGAGCAGTGCGATGCGCGTCGCGCCGCCGAGCGTCTGTTCGCCGGCGCGCAGCCACAGCTCGCCGCCCAGTTCGAGCGGTCCGGCGGACGAGGAAGAATGCGGTGCGTCGGTCATCATCGGCATGCGTGCGGGAAACGGGCGGCCATTATAGGGGCGGCGCGCGGCGCTCAGCCCGGCTTGCCGCCGAGCTTCGGCGCCCGCAGGCTGGCCAGTAGCGTCTCGGCGTCGCGCGCCGCCCGCTGTTCGAGCGCGGCGCCGTAGCCGCGCACGAAACCGAGCTGGTACGGCGGCGCCGCCAGTTGCTCGAGATGATGCAGCGCGACCATCGCGTCGTTCGCCTCGCCGAGCACGCCCTGCACGCGCGCCAGCGTCTTGATCGTCTCGTTGCGCGTGCGACGCGACGCCAGCGACGCGAAGGATTCGAGGGCGTAGCGCAGCCGCTTCGCATCGATCCGCACCTGATGGCGTGCCGCGGTGTCGAGCGACGTGAGCGATGGCGATCCGTAGAGATGGCCGAACAGCCGCCGCACACGCTTGGTCGCGTGACGCCGCAGCGACGGCGCGGCGTCGCCGTCGGCCGCCGGCAGCGCGAGCGCGCTCAGCCATTCGAGCCAGCCGAGCGTGAGCCGCGCATAGCGAGCCGAATGCAGCGCCTGCCGCAGCTCGACGCGCGCGGCCGTCGACTGCGCGCGGGCGGCGTCGAGCGTGCCGTCCCAGTCGCCGCCGCCGCCGTCGGCCTCGATCAGCGCGGGCAGACTCTCGGTCGCGAACACGTCCCAGTCGCGCACCGTGCCGAGCAGCGCGGCGAGCCAGCGCAGGTCGACGCCGAGCGTGTCCTTCCATTGACGGTCGGTGAAGCGCGGGAAGAAGCGCATCAGCGTACGCAGGCGGCGCAGCGCGACGCGCATCTGGTGCACGAATTCGGGATCGTCGCGATCGAGCACGCCGCATTCGTTGCCGAGCCACTGCGCGGTGATGTCGCCGGCCAGTGCGAACAGCGCGGCGCGCTGGGTACGGATGCCGGTCAGGTCGACGGACTGCGCCTTGACTAGCGCGGCAGCCACCGGCCCGCCCGCACAGGCGCGGTCGATCACGCTCGTCAGTTGCACGAAGGCGGGCCACGCGCCGCTCAGTTCGCGCGCCGCGGCAAACAACGCGTGCAACGCGGCCGTGCGCGCGGCCACGGTCTCCCAGTCGGGCGCGGCCAGGCGCAGCTCGACGTAGCGGCGCGGCGGCTCGCCGCCGCCGTGCAGCGTGATGTCGTCGAGCGTCATTTCGACCACGACGCCGCTGTCGTCGGCCCAGCGCCCGCGCCGCCGTTCGCTGACGAGGCGCAGCGCCGACGCTTCAGGCTGCGCGTCGGCGGCGTGCGCGGCGGCGTTCGGCGCGACGCCGTTCACTTCGGCAGCCGGCGCGTCGGCATCGGCTGCGTCGGCCGTCGCGAGCACCGGCCGCGGCGTCGCGACGACGATACCCGCGTGCTCCGCGTCGAACAGCTCGCGCTGTGTGACACCGGGGGCGAACGTCCCGGTGCGCGATGCGACGACCCGCGTGCCATGCGCGTTCGATTCGACCCAGGTCCACCAGTTCGCGCCGGGGCTCCGCTCGGCCTCCTCGATCTGGCACGGCTCGATCGTCACGCGCTCGTGGCCGCGCCGCATCCGGACCTGCGGGCAGATCCGCCACGCACGCACGAGTTCGGCGCCGAAGTCGCGCTGCGCGCCTCGGGCGCGGCTTGCGCCCTTGACCGGCCACCCTTCCAGCGACAGCGACAACACGATTTCCAGCACACGCGACATGGAGGCTCCTGCACATGAAGGATCGCCGGCGCATCGACCGCGCCGGCGTCGCTCGTGAAGCAGCTTCCATAGTACACGCCGCCAAAACGCGCAGGTGTCGATCCGGCCCCGTCGCCCTGCGGCAGGTCAAGCCGGCACGTCAGACGGCGTATTGCGCGATGCCGTTGCCGAACGACCAGTTCTCCTTCAGCACCTCGACGAGACCGATGAATACGTCTTGCTGCCGTACGCCGGGCTCCTGCGCGAGGTTCTCGACGATCGTCCGATACAGCGCCCGCTTCTGCTCGAGCGTGCGCGTGTTGTTCGCGGTGATCTGGATCATCACGAGATCGTCGCTGCGCTCGATATCGTAGTAGTGACGGCCGAACACGAAGTTCTCGGCCGCGTGCTCGGTCACGACCATGAAGATGTCGTCCTCGGGGACGTTGAACGTCTGCATGAGCGCGCGGTGCACGCCGTCGACGAGGGCCCTGCGGTAGGCGGCCGGCTTGCCTTCGCGTACGGCGATACGGGTGAATGGCATGGTCCTGCTCCTGTCGGTGAGTAGCGTTGAAGAACGAAAACACAGCGTCAGGTTAGGTGCGCCGATCTATAATTAACAGTCATTGATCAATATTTCATTTATTTTCATTTGAAATGAAAGTCCTCGATCTCGATGCCGTCCGCGCGTTCGTGCTGGTCGCCGATCTCGCCAGCTTCACGCGCGCCGCCGAGGCGCTCGGCACCACGCAATCGGCCGTCAGCCTGAAGCTGAAGCGGCTGGAAACCCATCTCGGCAAGCCGCTGCTGGCGCGCACGCCGCGCGTCGTCAAGCTGGCCGCCGACGGCGAGAATTTCCTGCCGGCCGCCCGCGCGCTGCTCGACGCGCACGAGCATGCGCTCGGTGCGATCTCGAACGGCACGGTCCGCCTGTCGCTCGGCGTCAGCGAGCACGTCGCGGTGCCCGACCTGCCGGCCGTGCTCACGAGCCTGCACCGGCAGGATCCGGGGTTGTCGCTGGAAATGCATCTCGGGGCATCGACGGGCCTGCTCCCGCAATACGACGAACGGCGGCTCGACGCGGTGATCGTCCGGCACGAGCCCGGCGAAGATCCGCCGCGCGAAGACGGCACGCCGCTGTTCACCGAGCCGCTGGCCTGGCTCGCCGCGCCCGACTGGGCGCCGCGCGCCGGCGAGCCGCTGCCGCTCGCGGTGCTGGCCGGCCCCTGCGGCGTGCGGGCCGCCGCGCTGCGCGCGCTCGACCGCGCGGGGCTGCCATGGCGCGAGCGCTTCACGGGCGGCGGGGTCGCGGCGGTCACGGCGGCCGCCGCGGCGGGGCTTGCCGTCTGCCCGCTCGCGCGGCGCGTCGCCCCGCGCACGCTGGTCGACGTCGGCGCGAAATTCGGATTGCCGCCGCTGCCGCCATCGCAGGTCGTGCTGTATTCGCGCGTACGCGACGCCCGGGCCGCCGCCGCGCTGCGCAGGTTTGCCGACAGTCTTGCAATCTCGGCGTAAACTAGCGGGCTCCGCCACAATCTCCAGACGAATTCCGTTGACGTCCTCCTCTCCCTAAAGGGAAAGGATTCCCACACCTGGCGATGCACGTCCGCATCGGAGAATGTTCAGCGCAGCGTTGATATCACGATCATGCACGACACCACAGCCATCGCAGGCCCACTCTCTCATTCTCAGTCCCGCGATACCTTTCGGCCGCGTCGTGCTGTCTTTCGATCCGCACGCCGAACAGGACTGGGTCGAACCGCTTTCGTCCACTTCTTCGAACGTGGCCCCGTGCGCGATCGCTTTATAGCGGAGCTTGTTTCGGAAGGACGACCAGGATGCGTCGTAGACGCTCTTCGCCATCCTGGTTCTGGCGAGTTTTGCGGCCGACACGTTGCCGACCGCGATGTAATCGAAGCGCCGCACCAGATCGAGCCCGAGCTTGTGTTGGAAATCGGCACGCGCATTCGCGACCTTGGCGTGCAGCTTCGCGATATGTCGCTTGTGCTTTCGTGCTCGCTGCGCTTTCGCCAGCTTTTCCGCCGCTCGTCGACCGAACTGGTCATTGGGCAGTTTCTCGCCGGTCGAAAGTGTGGCGAAGTCTTTCAGGCCGAGATCGATGCCGACACCGGAGCAGATCGGGCGGGCCTGCACATCGGGCATCTCGATCACGATATTCAGGAACCAGTTGCCGCGCGCATCCCGCGCGAAGTTGGTCCCGTCCTTGATCTTGCCTTCGGGAAGCGGTCGGCTGTTAAACACGCGAAAGGTGTTGCCGGCGAAACGGAACGCGTCGCCCTCGCGCTTCAGGTCACGTCCCTTCAGCGGCACCCAGCCGAGCGATTTCCTGCCGCGATAGCGCAGGTAGGGCCGACGGTGCTGACTGCGCGACTTCGCATATTGCTCGCACGTCGCGTTGATCGTGCCGGAGTGGATGTCGAGTTCCTTGCTGCTCCCCGTCGTCAGCACGTTCAGGTCGAATCCTGTAGGCCACTTCTTGCCCCACTTGAGCGCGTGCTTCTGCGTGTCATTGCAGAAGTTCCAGACGTAGTTCACCGCGCGGCTCTGCTTGTTAAGCAGTCCGTTGAGCGATTTCACCCGGTAGCGGTAGACAAGGATCATGCAGGTGATCCTAACCCGTGGAAGAAGCTGTCTGTCAACAGCACGCCTTTCCTCCCCGTCCTGAAGGACGGGGTTTCTCGGAGCAACTGATGAAGCCCGACGCCCGCAAGCACCTCCGCGCCAATCTGCTGATGCTCGCCGCCGCCGCGATCTGGGGCTCCGCTTTCGTCGCGCAACGCCTGAGCCTCGACGTGATCGGGCCGTTCCTGTTCACCGGGCTGCGCTTCCTGCTCGGCGCGCTCGCGCTGGTGCCGCTGCTGATGGTGAATACGGCGTCGCGCGCGCAGCTCGCGGCAATCCGGCGCGAACCGGCCCTGCTGCTGCCGGGCCTCGCGCTCGGCGCGCTGCTCGCCGTGTCGATCTCCCTGCAGCAGTTCGGCCTGCAATACACGCGGATCGCCAACGCCGGCTTCATCAGTTCGCTGTATGTCGTGATCGTGCCGCTGATGGGCGTGTTCGCGCGCCACCGGATCGGCGCGGCCACGTGGTTCGGCGCGTTGCTGGCCGCGATCGGCCTGTATTTCCTCAGCATCGACGAGCACTTCTCGGTGCTCTACGGCGACTGGTTCCAGCTCGCGGGCGCCGTCATCATCGCCGGGCACGTGATGGCGGTCGGCCATCTCGCGAAACGCCACGATCCGCTCGTGCTCGCGTTCCTGCAGTTCGTCGTGTGCGGCATGGCGTGTCTCGCGGTCGGCCTGGCGGTCGAACCGGTCAGCGTCGCGATGTTGCGCGGCGCGCTGCCGACGCTGCTGTATGGCGGGCTGCTGTCGGTCGGCGTCGGCTATACGCTGCAGGTCGTCGCGCAACGCGACGCGGCGCCCGCACACGCGGCCGTGATCTTCAGCATGGAAGGCGTGTTCGCGGCGATCGCCGGCTGGGCCGCGCTCGGCGAAACGCTGACGCTGCGCGCGCTCGTCGGCTGCGCGCTGATGCTGGCCGGCCTGCTCGCGTGCCAGTTGCTGCCGAACGGCGACGCACGGAAAAAGGACGAGGACGCGCTGCCGGCGTGACGCCCACCGTCCCTATAATGGCGATTCGCGTGACTTCCACGCCAACCGCTTCCGACAGGCCTGCTCCGTGACGTCCACTTCCGTCGATCCCGCCGCCGACCTGCTGCGCGAACGCGCAGCGCACTACGCCGCCCAGGCGGCGCTGTTCCTGCGCGACCAGGCGCTCTCCACCGCGTCGCACGACCTGCGCAGCCCGCTGAATGCGATGCACAGCTGGGCCTACGTGCTCGAGCGCCAGCTCGCCAATGCCGATCCGAACCTGCAGCGCGCGCTCGCGGGCATCCGCACGGGCATCGACCAGCAGGTCGCGCTGATCGACGACGTGCTCGACGCACCGCGCGCGGAAACGCGCATGCTCGCGCTCGCGCCGCGGCCGTTCGCGCTGCGCGCGCTGCTCGACGAGACGATCGCGCTCGTGCGGTTCGCGCTCGCCGACGCACGGCAGGTCGCGCTCGACACGACGCTGCCGGACGGCGAGCCGTCGCTCACCGTCGATCGCGAACGTGTCGCGCAGGCGCTCTGGACCATGCTGACGACGGCCGTCGAGGCCAGCGCCGCGGGCAGCCGCGTCGCGTTCGCATGCACGCGCGACGGCGCGCAGTTCACCGCGCGCGCCACCTGCACCGTGGACGCCGGCGTGCTCGTCGATCCCGCGCAGCCGCACGCGCTCGAATCGTTCGCCCGGCGCGAAATGCTGCGCGAGCGCGACGCGAAACGCAGCGCGTGGACGCTCGCGCTGTGCCAGCGCGTCGCACTCGCGCACGGCGGCACGTTCGCGCACGACATGTTCGCCAACGGCGCCGCCACCACCCTCACGTTCTCGATTCCCTGCGAGGCGCCGGTGTAAGCACGCGGCGGCCAACACATTACAAATTCCTTTCCGGCTCTATACTGATGGGCCTGTCATAACCGGAGCGATTCTTTGTTACAGATCTTCGCGCTCATCGGCGCGTTGTTCCTGGTGGCCCTGAACGGGTTCTTCGTTGCGGCCGAATTCGGCCTCGTCAAACTCCGCGCGACGCGCGTCAAGACCCTCGCCCGCAAGCACGGCCTGCGCGGGCGCATCCTCAGCATCGTGCATGGCCGGCTCGACGCGTATCTTTCCGCGTGCCAGCTCGGCATCACGCTCGCGTCGCTCGGCCTCGGCTGGGTCGGCGAACCGGCGTTCGCGCAACTGATCGGCCCGCTGCTCGACGTGATCGGCGTCCACTCCGAACGCGTCGTGCACCTGATCTCGCTCGTGTTCGCGTTCTCGCTGATCTCGTTCCTGCACATCGTCGTCGGCGAACTCGCGCCGAAATCGATGGCGATCCGTCAGCCGGAGAAGGTCGGCCTGTGGGTCGCGCTGCCGCTCTACGCGTTCTACTGGGCGATGTATCCGGCGATCTGGGTGCTCAATACCAGCGCCAACGCGGTCCTGCGGCTCGCGGGGCTGTCGGCCGACCACGGCGGCGACGCGCACTATTCGACCGACGAGCTGAAGCTGATCCTGCGCAGCCGCCGCAGCGCGGCCGGCAATGCGGCCCAGCCGGCGCGCGGCACGTACACCAACGACGAGTGGAACACGCTCGCGCACTCGCTCGATTTTTCGTCGATGACCGTGTCGGACCTGATGCGGCCGGCCCATGAAATGATCGGCCTGCGGCGCGACCTGCCGCTGCCCGACAACATGGAGATCGTCGCGCGGCACCGCTTCAGCCGCTATCCGCTGTTCGAGGATGCGTCGCGCGAACAGGTGAGCGGGCTGATCCACCTGAAGGACCTGTTGCTCGCGCGTCACGCGGGCGCCGCGCTCGAGGACCTGTCCGACTACGTGCGCCCGGTCCAGTACGTGAAGCCCGACACGCCGGCGCTCGAGCTGTTCCGCCGCTTCCGCAAGGGCGCCCCGCACTTCGCGCTGGTCGGCAACAAGGGCGAGAAGCCGATCGGCTTCCTGACGCTCGACAACCTGCTCGGCGCGCTGGTCGGCCAGATCCACGACGAGTTCCGCCAGGGCGATGCCGACTGGAGCCGCCTCGACGACGGCACGTTGATGGGCAAGGGCAGCCTGCCCGTCGTGTCGCTCGAACAGGCGCTCGGCATCGACATCGACGAAGGCCGCGCGGAATCGGTCGGCGGCCTCGTGATCCAGGCGCTCAGCGACCTGCCGACCGAAGGGCAGCGCGTGGTGTTCGATCGCTTCGACGTCGTCGTGAAGAAGATGAACGGGCCGCGCATCGTGCTCGTGCGCGTCTATCCGAGGGTCGCGAAAGAGGCCGACGAATGACGGCCGCGCGTCGCGTCGCGCGATGAACGGGCCGCTGCCGCGCTGCTGCGTGATCACGCCGGAACCGGCGTCCGCGTCGGCGGCCGATCGGGCCGCGTTTCTCGACCGGCTGTCGGCCGTGCTCGCGCGCGGCGAAACGCTCGTGCAACTGCGCGTGAAATCGCTCGACGCGGCCGCGTTCGCGTCCCTGGCCGCCGCGGCGCTCGCGCGCTGCGACGCAGCCGGCGCGTATCTGATGCTGAACGGCCCGATCGATGCAGCCGGCGTGATGCGGCTCGACGGCGCCGGCTGGCATCTCGACGGCACCGCATTGCGCGCCGTCGCGCAACGGCCGCTGCCGGCCGGGCGCCGGGTGTCCGCCGCGTGCCACTCGCACGACGACCTGCTGCTGGCCGCGCATGCGGGCGCGGATTTCGTCACGCTGTCGCCGGTGCTGCCGACGCTCAGCCACCCCGGTGCGCCGACGCTCGGCTGGGCGCAATTCGGCACGCTGGCCGCACAGGCCGCGATGCCCGTGTTCGCGCTCGGCGGCATGACGCGCGCGCATCTCGACGACGCGCGCCGTCATGGCGCGTACGGCGTCGCGGGCATTCGCGGGTTCTGGTAATTCGGTGCCTTGCGGCAGCGCGGCCGGGCAGGACCGCCCGGCTTCGGTGCTTCACGCGTTCATCGCGTCAGGCGTTCAGGTTCGGACGCATCCCGCGCCACGAACCGTCGTCGACGCGACGCACATCGTGCGTCAGCGCGTAGCGATTGACGTCGCCCGTCAGCCACGCGACGAGCGAATACGGCGGCAATTCCCCGTCATCGACCCGGTCGCGCGCGCGCGCCGGCGTCTCGAATACCACCCGCCCTCGCGGCGCGTCGAACGGCACCGCATCGGGCGACAGGTTCAACGCGATCGTCAACGTTTCGTCGTCGGCGAGCCGCCATGATGCGCACAGCGCGTCGGCATCGCCGTCGCCGTCCGCTTTCAGCGCACGGGCGTCCTGCGGCCGGCAATCGGACAGCCGCGGCGCGATCAGCTTCGCGCGCACCGCGAGCGCCGACTGCACGAAATGCGCGCGGTCGATGTCGCGCGCGGTTTCGTCGAAGATCAGCGGGATCTGCGGCGTGAGCAGCGACAGCGCAAGCCCGGCCAGACCGGCCGCCTGCCCGTGATCGCCCGGGCCGCTGTCGCGCCATGCGCCGTCGGACAATACGAGCGACGTCAGCGACAGGCCGCCGTCGACGCCCATCCCGTCCGCCGACGCGGCCGGCTGGTACGCCGCGCCGGCCGCCGTCAGCGCGCGGGCGAGCGTGTGAATCGACTGGTGCGTGGAAATGCCTTCATGCGCCGACGTGTCGCGCCCCGTGAGCCGGTGCAGCGCGCGTTCGCCGCAGCCGTTCCACTGGGCATCGAAATGGGTATCGGCGAGATGGGCCGGATGCCGCTCGCTGCCGAGTACGAGATGGATCAGCCGGTCGGCCGGCACGGCGGCGCGCACGCGATCCGCGATCTCGCGCAGCCACGACACGCCGATCCGGTCGGCTTCGCGCAGGCGCAGCCCGTCGCAGCGGTATTCGTCGATCCAGTACAGCGCGTTGTCGCAGAAGAAATCGCAGACTTCCGGATGATCGAGCGCGAGCGGCGCGGCCTGCAGCGGATCGTCGCGCGTATGGAAGAACGGCCCCGCGTAGTGACGCAGCGCATCGGTGCCGCTGCCGAAGCGCGCGTAGTCGAGCTCCAGCAGCACCGCGAGACCGTAGCCGTGCGCATCGTCGATCAGCGCCTTCAGCGCATCGGGGCCGCCTTCGGCCGCGAGCGGCGCGAACGGCAGGCTGTCGTGCGGCGACGCGAGCAACTCCAGCGCGGTCACGCCGAGCCGCGCGAGCTGCGGCAGGCGGCGGCGCACGCCGTCGAAGCCGCCCACCGCGTGCGGACGGATCGCATAGAGCGCGATGTCTTCCCACGCGCGCCCGTGCCAGAACGTATTGCGCCACGTGAATGCGCGCGGATCGACGACCTCGCTCGGGCCGTTGAGCCCCTCGGGTTGCGAGCGCGATGCGGGATCGGGAATCGATACGGTGTCGTCGAGGCGATAGCGGTAACGCGCGCCCGCGCCGCAGTCGACGAAGACTTCGAACCAGTTCGGGCCGGCGCTCGTCATCGGGACGAGCGTCGGGCCGTAGCCGGTATCGAGTTCGAGCTGAACGTGCGCGCTGCCGGGCGCCCACACGCGGAAATGCGTGCGCGGTGTCGTGCAGAGCGCGCCGCAGGGCTGCGCGCCAAACGGCAAACAATGGATGTAGTGCTGCGCGTACGGATCGTGCGGACAATCTGACATCATGCGCTCCTCGTGCGTACCGAGCGGCATGGCCGCGCCGATGGCGCAGCGCATCGGGGCCCGGCATGCGAAGCCAGGCTGGGGGGAGAGAAACGAGTATGCGCTGGATTCGCCATCGCGATGCATCGTGGTCAGACATTTTTAAATGCGAATCGACCCCGGCAAACCGCCCCGTGGAAACCGGCCGGCGCACGCCGACGAGTCGGGTAGTCGGCATACCGGAATGACCGCTCGCCTTGTTGCGCTGGCCGCGTGCCCCTACGCTCTGCGTCATGCCCCGCGGACACGTCGTCCGCTCCCCGACCCGAGGAACTCCGCCATGTCGCTTCCCGCCAGCGCCGCGAAATTCGATCCGTCGCGCGCACACGAATACGCCGAGCAATCGCGCATCGCGCTCGCCGGCTACGATGCCTGCCACGAACTCGCCGCATGCATGCTCGCGTCGGCGGTCGGCGTGCCCGATGCACGGATGCTCGTCGCGGGCGCGGGCGGCACGGGACAGGAAATCTGCGTCGCGGCCGCGCTCGAACCGGGCTGGCGATTCACGGCCGTCGACCCATCCGCGCCGATGCTCGCGCTCGCGCGCTCGAACGTCGAAGCCGCGGGGTTCGGCGCGCGTACGACGTTCGTCGAAGCCGGCGTCGACGCGTTGCCCGACGCGCCCGCGTTCGACGGCGCGACGCTGATCGGCGTGCTGCATCACGTGCCGGGCGACGACGCGAAAGCCGCGCTGCTGCACGCGATCGCACGACGCCTGAAGCCCGGCGCGCCGCTCGTGCTCGCCGGCAACCATCGCCGCTACGCGGACCACCCTCGCCTGCTCGACGCCTGGCAGCAGCGCTGGCGCATGAAAGGCGCCACGCCCGACGCCGTGCGCGCGCAGCTCGGGAAGATCCTGCAGGGCGCCGATCCGCCCGCGTCCGAGGAAGCCGTGTTCGCGCTGCTGCGCGAGGCGGGCTTCGATGCGCCGCTGCGTTTTTTCGCGAGCCTGTTCTGGGGTGCGTGGATCGCGGTGCGGCGCGCATGACGGGTCGATGCGGCGCGCCGTGCGATTGGCGCGCGCGCCGAGGCCGTACGCCCCTCCCGAGTAACCGGCGTCAGTTCAGCAACCCCGCCGCGACGTTGATCGACAAGCCGAGCACGGCCATGTTGAAGTAGAACGACAGGACCGACTGCGCGAGCACCGAGCGCCGCGCGGAGCGATTCGCGAGCGACACGTCGGCCGTCTGCGACGCGACCGCGAGCGTGAACGCGAAATACAGGAAATCCCAGTAGTCGGGCTCCGGGTTGCGGTCCGGAAAACGGAGCGCGCGATCGCTGCTCGGCGAGCCGTAATAGAGCCGCGCATAGTGCAGCGTGAAGATCGTCGGAATCAGGAACCACGCGCCGAACAGCGTCGCGCCCGTGATCGCGTAGTGGCTGAGTCCCGCGCTGAAGCCGACGCTCTTCACGGTCGCGAGTTCGATCGCGATCGCCGCCACGCTCGCGACGGTCGCGAGGCACACGACGGTCAGCACGGTCGTCGCGTTTTCATCCTCGCGGATCGCGACTTCGCGCACCTTGTGATGATGCGCGGTGACCATGCGCACCCACATCAGCACCAGGTACAACCAGACCGCGCAATCCCAGCCGATCAGCGCCCGCGCGGTGGGGCGCAGCTGAAACGGCAGCAGCACCGCGCATAGCACGCCGGCGACGAAAGCCGCGACCATGCGCGGCCGGTTGCGTAATACCTGCGGATAAAACGTCATCGCGTGATTCCGAAAGCAAATGGAAAGGGTTCGGCCGGTGCACCGCACCGACGGGTAACGCGCCCCGATTATCGCCATTCCATCGTTGCGTGGCGATGGGCGCGAGCGCCTAAGATAAGGGGATGACTGCCACCCCCCTGCTCTGCCGCCACCCCGCGAACACGGCCGGCCGCGACTTCGTCGTCGGCGACCTGCACGGCTGCGTCGACGTACTGCGCGCGCTGCTGCACGACGTCCGCTTCGATCCGGCCCGCGACCGGCTGTTCTCGGTCGGCGATCTCGTCGACCGCGGCCCGGCCTCCGACACCGCGCTCGATCTGCTCGACCGGCCGTGGTGCCACGTCGTGCGCGGCAATCACGAGGAAGTGCTGAGCCTCGTCGCGCGCGGCAAGCTGCCGCCCGACGCGTGGCGCGGCATCGGCGGCGACTGGGGCGCCGACCTGCCGCCGGACCGGCTGCGCGCGCATGCGGCGCGGGTCGACGCACTGCCGCTCGTGCGCGTGATCGGCGACGGCCCGGCGCGCTTCAACGTGCTGCATGCGGAATTCTTCGGCTCGGACGCGGATCTCGATACGGGCAACTATCCGCACGACGTGCGCGAGCGGCTGATGTGGGGCCGCGATCTCGTCCAGGGGCTGGCGGATCCGACGCGGCAGGCCGGACTGTCGCTGACCTGCACCGGCCACACGCCGGTGCGTGCGCCGCAGCGGATCGGCGCGCAATGGTTCATCGATACGGGTGCGTTCGCGCCGGCCGGCCGGCTCACGCTCGCCGAGCCGCGCACCGGCCGCACATGGTCGATGACGCAGGCCGAAGCGCGCGAACGCCATGCGGGCGACTGGCCGCTACCCTGACGCGCCGGCCGGCGCCCGCGCCGCGCAACGCACCGGCCCACCACGCCGGCCACGCGAACGCTAGCCGACCTGATTCAGTTCGAACACCGCATCGACGGCCGAGCCGTTCCAGTTGTATTCGAGATAGGCCGCATGCTGGCAGTCGCGCAGCAGCGTCGTGCGGAACGCGGCGAGACACTCGCCGTGCGGGTCGCGCACCGACGGGTAGACGATCCCCGCGCCGCCCGCATGGCGCACCGCGCGGCCGAATGCCTGCCCCGCGCCGTAGTCGACCGGATCCAGCAACGCGGGATCGCGCTGCGGCCACGTGCGTACGTCGGCGACCTCGCCGTGCGCGAACACGGTATAGAGCCGCATCTGCTGGCGCATCGGCGGCTCCTTCGTCGCGGCGAGGAACAGTCCGCTGTGATAGCGCGTTTCGGCGATCGCCGTGTCGCGCGCGCGCGTGCAGTAGAACACGCCGTAGCTGCCGTCCGAAAAGCGGCTGCCCAGCGGATTCAGATGCGTGAACGCGGCCATGATCGGCCCCCAGCCCTGCCCGTAGCGGCGCTCGGCGCGCGGCACGAGGTCGAGCGTGCCGACTTCGTTGCGGATGCGGTCGTTGGTCAGCGATTCGAGCGCGTAGAGCGCGTCGAAGTCGTCCGCCGACGCGACGCGGTCGAACAGGTTGATGGCCGGAAAACGGGTAGGAATCACGCGATAGGCTGGCGCCCAGTCGACGGTGGTCGTGGGCCACCGGCTGACTTCGATCGGTGTCGTCACGCCCAGCCACCCCGCATCGCGTCGAGATATTGCCGGACGGCCACCAGATCGCCGACGTTGCCGGCCAGCATCCGGTCGAGTGCGCGCTTGCCGCCGAACGGCGCTGCGTCGTTCGGCCGCTTGACCCACGCGTCGGCCGCGGCGGGTTGCGGCAGCAGGATCTGCAGCCCCTTGTAGATGCCGAGTAGCAGCGATAGCCGCTCGAGCGTATCGCGCGGCAGGCGCGCCGATTCCGGCGCGGCCTTCCACTTGAAGAACGTCGAGCGGCCCGGCGACCCGAGCAGCACGATCTGCTCGTCGATCGTCAGCTCCCAGTCGCGCGCGATGTTGAAAAACGCACGCAGGCCGGCCGCCGACATCTGCGCGACCGAAGCGTGCGGCACGGCGGAATGCGAATCGTACGCAGGCTGTGACATGATCGTTAGTCTCGAAACGAATTTACTAACAAGATTAGTCCATTCTCGTATTTTTGCAAGGGTCGCACCCATCGATCGCGCATGGGCCTCCTACGAATCGATATTTTTTGTCCATTCTGGACTCAAATTTTATTTTCTGCGTTAATGGCCAGGCGGACACCGCGTCACGGCGCGAGTCGTGTCCGTGGAGACCGTGTCGTACAGAAACCGGATGCACCACGCCAAGGAACGCACCATGAAGAGACTCATTGCCGCTGTTTCGATCGCCCTGCTCGCGGTATCCGCAGGCCCCGCCGTCGCGAAGGACTGGACCACGATCCGTTTCGGCACCGACGCCAGCTATGCGCCGTTCGAGTCGAAGGCGCCCGACGGCAAGCTCGTCGGCTTCGACATCGACCTCGGCAACGAGATCTGTGCGCGCCTGAAGGCGAAATGCGTGTGGCTCGAGAACGATTTCGACGGGATGATTCCGGCGCTGAAAGCGAAGAAGTTCGACGCGGTGCTGTCGTCGATGTCGATCACGCCGCAGCGCGCGCAGCAGATCGGCTTCACGACGAAGATCTACAACCAGCCGACGCGGCTCGTCGTGAAGAAAGGCTCGTCGCTGCTGCCGACCGCCGAATCGCTGAAGGGCAAATCGATCGGCGTCGAGCAGGGTACGACGCAGGAGACGTATGCGAAGACGTACTGGGGCAAGCAAGGTGCGAACGTCGTGTCGTACCAGAACCAGGACGGCGTGTATGCCGACCTGATCGCCGGTCGCCTCGACGCGGCGCTGCAGGATGAAGTGCAGGCCGCGATCGGGTTCCTGAAATCGCCGCGCGGCGCGAACTATACGTTCGTCGGACCGGAACTCGTCGACGAAAAGGTGCTCGGCATCGGCGCCGGCATCGGCTTGCGCCAGGAGGACGCCGACCTGAAGGCGAAGATCGACCGCGCGATCGTCGACATGGTCAAGGACGGCACCTACAAGCGGCTCGCATCGAAGTACTTCGACTTCGACATCTACGGCGGCTGAAAAACGGCGTCGCGCGCGTACGGATGACTGCTTCCGTCGCGCGCGTCCGACCGCCCCTCCCCTTCAACCGGACGGCAACGGCATCGAGCGGTTCGCCGTTGCATCGAATGCTTGTCGTGTTGCGTCGTATGCAGCCCGCGGCACGACGCTGCGGCGATCGTTCGGATTACCGATCAATCGTTCGCGGCAACGTCGGGCAACGTCGGGCAATGCGAGCGGACGTCGTGCTGCTCTGCTCGAGTCAATAGGCGAAGATCGGGCGTCGCGGTACCGGCGCCCGTGCACACATGCCCATGCGGACCGGATTCGCGTGCAAGAAAGTGCCGACCCGGCGCGGATGACCGGCAACCAGCCGGATCCGCCTCGCACCGGGCGCGGAGAGATGGCCTGTCGAGGCATGCCTGCCGGCCGCAAGCGCGACGGTCGAGCGGCGATGTCCCGAATCACGGCGATCGCGGCCTGCGGACCGCGGCGTGTGACGATCGATCATTTTTCTACCCCGTTTGCTGTCTGATATTTGTTCCGGCAACCGGACGATGCCGATGCCCCGGCGATCAGGCGACGACGCTCCGTGCTCGCCGTGACGCGGCCGCTGCACCGCGCTCGGCCGCCGCATCCCCGCGGACTGCGTCCTGGCCGGTACTGACGGCTTTCGCTGCCTGACCGGACGGACCTCGCGTCGTCGACTCTCGCTCGCCCTTCTTCGCAAGGACCGGGCCAGCGCTGCGCGAGCCCGGCCGGACAAGGGGGTGACCGGACCGGCTCGCGGCCGGAACGGGTGCGGGATGCCGGAAGTTACGAAACTGAAACATCGGGGCCGCGACACGCCGCCGGCCGTGTCACGACGGGGCCTTGCGGAATAAGGCTGAACAATGGAGCACGGAATTCTTACCGGCGACGGATCGGCCGATCGGCCCGGTTCGCGGCGGAAATTCGCCCGCCGGCCGACGCGAAATGTTTCATGCGCTTTACATGCCGCCGGCGGCAACGCGCACCGCACGTCGCGGCTGGATGCTGAACGCGGCGGCCGATCACAACGCGACACTGCGACATCGCTTCACGCGACCTCCGCGACCTCACGCTACCCGAGCGACCGCCCACGACGATCCGCCGAGCGCGCCAGGCCGATCCGCTTCGGCGTGTCGGGCCTGGGCTCGCGCCGCTCAACCGACGCGCCGATGCCCCGCGTCGTCCGACGGCGCGCCGTCGTTGCCGCCGTCGTTGCCGCCGTGGTGATCGCGATCGTTCAGCCCGTGCTCGATCATCATCCGGTAGAGCGTCACGCGTGAAATGCCGAGTTCGGCGGCGGCCTTGTTGATCCGGTGGTCGTTGCGCAACAGCGCATTCTCGATCGCGGTGCGTTCGGCCAGCGCCCGCGCCTGTTCGAGCGTCACGGGTTCGGTTTCGCCGGGCGTGTCGAGCCCGAGATCGTGCGGCGTCAGCAGCCGGCTCTCGGCCATCACGATCGCGCGCCGCACGCGGTTGATCAGCTCCCGCACATTGCCCGGCCACTCGTAGCGCCGCATCGCATCGAGCGCGGCCGACGTGAAGCCGCTGATCTTGCGACCGCTGTCGGCCTTGAATTTCTGCAGCACGTAGTGCGCGAGGATGTCGATGTCCTTGCCGCGTGCGCGCAGCGGCGGCTCGTGGATGCGCAGCACGCACAGCCGATGATAGAGATCCGCGCGGAAGCGCCCGGCCTCGACCGCGCCGTCGAGATCGACGTGCGTGGCCGAGATGATACGCACGTCGACCGCGATCGATTCCTGCCCGCCGAGCCGCTCGATCTTCCCTTCCTGCAGAAAGCGCAGCAGGCTCGCCTGGCTTTCGACCGGCATGTCGCCGATTTCGTCGAGAAACAGCGTGCCGCCGTTCGCGGATTCGATCCGGCCCGCGCGCCGCTGGTTCGCGCCGGTGAACGCGCCGCGTTCATAGCCGAACAGCTCCGACTGCAGCAGGTGATGCGGAATCGCGCCGCAATTGATCGCGACGAACGGCCCCTTGCCGCGAACGGAGCGCTCGTGGATCGCGAGCGCCGTCAACTCCTTGCCGGTGCCCGACTCGCCCGAGATGAACACGCTCGCGTCGGTCTTCGCGACCTTGCGGATCGTGCTGAACAGCTGCTGCATCGCCTCGCAGTTGCCGATCATCCCGTGTTCGCCAATCGACGCCGCATAGGCGGCCCCGTCGACGCGATCGAGCGCGGCCATCCCGCGCGCATGGCCGAGCACGTGCGAAATCCATTCGTACGGCAGCGGCAGCGTCACGTAATCGAAACAGTAGCTGCGGATCAGTTCGCGCACGGCAGGGCTAATCGTGACGCCGGCCTGCGCGATGGAAATCCAGCCGATCGCCGGCTGGCTCAGACACATCTTCAGTGCGGGATAGTCGCGCGACGTGAACCCGGTGAAATCGACCAGCCCGGCGGCCACGCTCACGCCGGACGCGATGTTCTGCGCGGCGCCGGCCGTCTTCGCGACCGCGATCTCCCAGCCGAGCCCGCGCAGTTGCGCCAGCAACGGCTCGTCGGGCGTGCGCATGATCACGAACAGCTTGCGTCCCGCCTCGGGAGCGGTGACGGACACGTCCGCCATCTCGGGCGCCGCCTGCCCGTTTGCGTCGGGTGACCTTGCAACCATCGTTGTTCCCCGCTTGGCGTTGGTATCGCGCGCCGGCTTGCCGCCGCGTACGACGGACATGATCGAACCGACATATTGGGCGTATTTCCGTCCGAATAAAATCCCCCTGTGCATGAATCGCGCCGGAGGTCGACGTCGTCATGAACGGTATATCGATGCGGCGGGCTTGCGGCTAAATGGGTGTTATCCCGGGGGCGGACGCCGCGCGCGACCGGAAAGAACGGCGCCGCGCGCGCAAAGCCACGCCGGTGCTGGCGCGAGGCGATCGTGCGGGAGGCGGCGCACGCCCGAACGGCGCGCCGGTGCATGTGCGCGCAACCGGTCTGCCGGGCATGCGGACGCCCGTGCAACCGGTTTCGGTTGATTTTCGTCAATCGTCGGAACAAGCCGGCCGATGCACGAACGCAACATGCGCGGCGCCCCGCCGTGCGGCGGGGTGGTCGGGTCAGCGGCGGGTCAGCAGTGGGTCAGCGTCCGGACGCGAGCGGCGCCGGCGTGTGCGCGCGGCCGCGGCCGGCCGGCGTGCCGCCGTGTTCGCCGTAGGTGGCGGCCAGTGCGTCGACCCGCGCGAGATGGTGGTGATTGTCGTGATCCCACGGGTGGAAGCCCGGTCGGAAAAAGCTCAGCCATTCGCCGGCGATGCGAGGGAACAGCCCGCGGCGCGGCCCGTACAGGAACGCGATCATTCGCAGCATGCCGCGCGCGTGATGCCCGGCGCCGCGATCGCGCCACAGCAGCGTCGCATGCATGACGAACACGGTCGGCCAGAACGTCAGCGTCGTCAGCAGATACACGCCGACGCGGATCAGGTAGCGACGCAGCCCCGGCTTCATCGCGGCATTCCATACGTCGAACGACACGGCCTTGTGCTCGGTTTCCTCCAGCGCGTGCCAGATCCACATCTGCCGGTAGCCTTCGACCGACCCGCCGAGGCGCGTCGGGTCGCGCAGCAGCCAGTCGGCGAGCATCGCCGTGTAATGTTCGGCCGCCACCGTGTGCGCGAGCTGCACCGAATGCGGCAGCTTGCGCTTCATGTAGCCGAGCACCGCCCACACGCGCCGGTCGAGCTTGCGCGCGGGCAATCGGTTCGCCTGCATCAGTTCGTTGTATTCGACGTGCTCGCGCGTATGCATCGCCTCCTGGCCGATGAAGCCCAGCACCTGCTGCTTCAGCACGGGATCGTCGATCCGGTCGCGGTAGTTGCGCACCGAATCCATGAAAAAGCGCTCGCCGGCCGGAAACAGCAGCGACAGCGCGTTGAAGAAATGGGTTACGTGCGACCCGAGGCCATGCCAGTCCTTCGCGCGTTCGACCGGCAGATCGAAGCGCAGGTCGCGGCGCACCGGCATGATCCCGGCTGCGGTGACGGAAGCGGCTGACTTCATGTTCATCGTTCTCCTGTTGCGGAGCGGCCCGGCGCGTCGTCGGACGCGGCCGGCGCAAGCCCGGGCGACGCGTCGCGCGCCGCCAAAATCCTGACATCGACAGATGTAAAGATAGGCCTCGCGCGCCGACGCACGCAAGCCGTGCGGTAGATGCGCGCTTCCAAACAGGGCACGGTCGGGAAGATGAAAAAAACGGCGCTCGAACGATGCCCGGCCCCGTTGCGATTCGAACGCGCGGGCGCGTGGATGGGCAGGATGTCGGATGCGGCGCGGCGCCCCGCTATCGGCCCGCAAGCCCCGTGGGCCGGGCATTTCGCCGCATCCGGCGACGGTCGCTCGGCATGCGGCAACGCGTGCCGATCGCGTCGATTCATACGCGTGGCGCACCGCCGTGGTGCAACCTCGGCCCCGCCGCTCGCGAAAAATTCAAACGCGCGTTCCAATTGCGTGGGGGCCGATCCCGCGCGCGGCGCCCCCCCGCGCTTGCCGCCACGCGTACGACGGCATGAATTCCACGCGCGCCGGCCCGCTGCGCGCTCGCCTACAATAGCGGTTTCACGCAACTCTCTTTCAGGAGAAATCATGTCCGTCATCACGACCGAATCGGGCCTCAAGTACGAAGACCTGACCGAAGGCACCGGCGCGGAAGCGCAAGCCGGCAAGACCGTCAGCGTCCACTACACGGGCTGGCTGACCGACGGTCAGAAATTCGATTCGAGCAAGGATCGCAACGACCCGTTCGCGTTCGTGCTCGGCGGCGGCATGGTCATCAAGGGCTGGGACGAAGGCGTGCAGGGCATGAAGGTCGGCGGCGTGCGTCGCCTGACGATCCCGCCGCAACTCGGCTACGGCGTGCGCGGCGCAGGCGGCGTGATTCCGCCGAACGCGACGCTCGTGTTCGAAGTCGAACTGTTCGACGTCTGACCCCGCATCCGGCCGTTTCTTTCCGATGGAACGCATCGCCTCCCCCGCCATCGCGCTGCGCCGCTACACCCCGTGCGAAGCGTCGGACGTGCACGACTTCCACCAGGTCGTGCTCGGCGTCGACGGCGCGATGGTGATGGCGGTGGACGGAATCGGCCGGCGCATCGACCGGCACGCGGCCTGGCTGATTCCGGCCGGCGCGCGCCACGACTACGCGGGCCTCGGCGACAACCGCCAGCTCGTGATCGACCTGCCCGCCGCGTCGCTCGCGGTACCGCAGCGGCTGTTCGACCATGCCCGCGCCGTGTCGATCAACCCGACGCTCACGTCGCTCGTCGCGCAGGTCGCGGCGGCCGCCGCGCAACACGATGCGCCGGCCGGCGACGCACGGCAGGCCGCCGCGCACCGCTTTCAGTGGCAGGCCGCCGCGCGCCTGTGCGACGCGCTGCTCGACGATGCGGGCATCGCCGCGCCCGCGTCGGGCCTCGATTTCGCGCGTATCGACCGCTGGCTGCGCGCGCGGCTCGCGGAGCCGCTGCGCATCGCCGATCTCGCCGCGCACTGCGGCTACGGGATGCGCCGGTTTCATCAACTGTTCGTCGACGCATTCGGCGAAACGCCGCATCGCTACCTGCAGCGGCTGCGGCTCGACGCCGCGATCGTGCTGCTCGCCGAGCGCCGGCATTCGCTCGTCGACATCGCGGGCAGCGTCGGCTTCGCGGATCAGAGCACGTTCACGCATGCGTTCACGAAGCGCTTCGGCGTGGCGCCGGGACGCTGGCGCGGTGAACGGCATTGAGCACCTTGGCCTCGCCGAATCCGCACCGGCGCACGTAGCCGGCAATACGCGTCGGCATCCGTATCGACGCTTCACGTCCCGCTGAAACATCGCATGTCCGTCGCCGCCTACGATGGACGCATGGATACGACCACACCGTCCCCCGCTTTCCCGCCCGCGCTCGCGCGCGTCGTCGCCACCGTCAGCATCGGTTTCGTCGTCACGCAGCTCGACGTGACGATCGTCAATATCGCACTCGCGCATCTCGCCGCCGACCTGCGCCTGCCGGTCGCCGGCCTGCAATGGGTCGTCGATGCGTACACGCTCGCGTTCGCGGTGCTGATGCTGTCCGGCGGTGCGCTCGGCGACCGCTTCGGCGCGCGGCGCCTGTACGTCGCGGGCCTCCTGCTGTTCGCGCTCGCGTCGCTTGCGTGCGGCGCCGCCGTCGCGCCCGCGATGCTGATCGCGGCCCGCGCGCTGCAAGGCGTCGGCGCCGCGGCCATGCTGCCCAATTCGCTCGCACTGCTCAACGACGCGTGCCGGCATGATCCGCGCCTGCGCGCCCGCGCGGTCGGCGGGTGGACGGCGGCCGGGTCGATCTCGATCGCGGCGGGGCCGGTCGTCGGCGGCCTGCTGATCGCGGCATGGGGCTGGCGCGGCATCTTCCTCGTGAACCTGCCGCTGTGCGCGGCGGGGCTTGCGGCTGCATTCGCGTGGGTGCCTGTACGCCGCGAACGGGCCGCACCGACGCGCTCGCTCGATCTGCGCGGCCAGTTCATCGCAATCGCGATGCTGACCGCGCTGACCGGCGCCGTGATCGAATGGCGACCGCTCGGCTTCACGCATCCGGTCGTGGCCGGCGGCTTCGCGCTGGCGGCGCTGGCCGCACTCGCGTTCGTCGCGGTCGAATCGCGCACGGCCACGCCGATGCTGCCGCTCGCGCTGTTCCGCCACCGCACGTTCAGCGCGGCCGTGCTGTTCGGGATCTGCGTGAACCTCACATACTACGGCACCGTGTTCGTGCTCGCGCTGTACCTGCAACGCACACGCGGCGAGTCGGCGCTGCAGGCGGGGCTCGCGTTCCTGCCGCTCACGGGCGGGTTCCTGCTGTCGAATCTCGCGAGCGGACGGGTCGTCGCCCGCCACGGCCCGCGCATGCCGATGCTGGCCGGCGCGCTCGTCGCCGCGCTCGGCTATGGGTCGCTGCATTTCGTCGACGCGGCGACGCCGCTCGGCGTGCTGCTGGTGCCGTTCCTGCTGATTCCGTCGGGCATGGGGTTCGCGGTGCCCGCGATGACGACGGCCGTGCTCGCATCGGTCTCGCCCGACCGGGCCGGCATCGCGTCGGCGGTGCTGAATACCGCGCGGCAGGCCGGCGGCGCGATGGGCGTCGCGGCGTTCGGAGCGCTCGCCGGCGGCGGCGGTGCATCGCAGGTCGTCAGCGGGCTGCGGATCGAAACCGTCGTGTCGGTCGCGCTGCTGGTCGCGGCCGCGCTGCTCGCGACCCGTGTGCGGGCCGATACGCGTCGCGGCACGGCGCCGGCCACTCGGGCGACGCCGTCAGCCGATCGCGCGTGTGCGGTCATGCGTCGCCGGGGTGAGGCTGGATCAGGCAACGCCAACGAACGAAGGTCGTCGTGAATCGACTCGCGTAGCCGGCCGGGCCGGGCCGCGCTCGTGCGTCCATGCCGAATGCCATCCGACGGCACAACCCTCGCGCATGACGCTCAGCGACGCGTCGCGCCCGCTTCGTCGCCGATCTTCTTCACGACAGTCTCGGTCGCCTTCAAGGGGCGGCCGTCGTCGTGCCGCAGCGCGAGCTTGCGAATCGCGCGCCCGGTGCCGCGGTCGACCAGCACGGAATGCGGCTCGCCGCGCGCGAACAGGTTGGCCTCGCCCCACTGCCGCAGCATCACGATGACCGGAAACAGCCCCTCGCCCTTTCGGGTCAGCACGTACTCCTGATACGCGGTGCCGTCGGAGGCCGGCACGACGTCGAACACGCCCGCGTCCACCAGCATCTTCAGCCGGTCGGACAGGATATTGCTCGCGACGCCGAGGCTCGCGCGGAAATCTCCGAAACGGCGCACGCCGTCGAACGCATCGCGCACGATGAGCAACGCCCACCGATCGCCGACGATATCGGTCGCGCGCGCCACCGGGCACGGCGAATTCGCAAGACTTTTCTGCCTGGCCATCTTCCTCTCCGCAATCGTGCCGGCCGCCTTCGCGGGCATGCCGACCATTCGTGCACGGGCCCCCGGCCCACCGCATAACAGGTTGCATTTTAAAACCAGTTTCCCTACACTTCAAACCAGTTTTAAATTGCAACTACATTGCGCGAGGAAACCATGGAGTCGTCCTGCCATTCCGACACCGTTGCATCGAACGCGCCAACCGGTGCGATCCACCCGGCCGACGGCGGCCGCCTGTCGTCGGCGCGCGTCGCGCTGCTGGCCGTCTGCTGCGCGGCAAGCGTCGCGAACGTCTACTACGCGCAGCCGCTGCTCGATTCGATCGCGCGGGATTTCGGCGTGTCGCAGGCCGCCGTCGGCGGCGTCATCACCGCGACGCAGCTCGGCTGCGCGCTCGCGCTGCTGTTCGTCGTGCCGCTCGGCGACCTGCTGAACCGCAAGCGCCTGATCGCCGCGCAGCTTCTGTTGCTGAGCGCGGCCTGCATCGGCGTGGCCGCGGCGTCGACACGCGTCGCGCTGCTGGCCGGGATGGTTGCGGTCGGGCTGCTCGGCACCGCGATGACGCAAGGGCTGATCGCATGCTCGGCCGCCCTTGCCGGCGCGGGCGAACGCGGGCGCGTCGTGGGCGCCGCGCAGGGCGGCGTCGTGGTCGGGCTGCTCGCCGCGCGCTCGCTGGCGGGCGTGGTCACCGACATCGCGGGGTGGCGGGCGGTCTATCTCGTGTCGGGCGTGCTCGCGATCGCGATGCTGGTCGTGCTGTCGCGGCTGCTGCCCGATGCGCACGAACCGCGCGAACGCATCGGCTACGCGGCGCTGCTGCGCTCGATGGTGTCGCTGCTGCGCGATGAACGCGTGCTGCGCGTGCGCGGCGCGATCGCGCTGCTGATGTTCGCTGCGTTCAGCATCTTCTGGAGCGCGCTCGTGCTGCCGCTGAGCGCGCCGCCGCACGCGATGTCGCACACGCAGATCGGCGCATTCGGCCTCGTCGGCGCACTGGGCGCGGCAGCCGCCGCCCGCGCGGGCCGGCTCGCGGATCGCGGGCGCGGCGAGGCGACGACCGGCGCTGCCCTCGCGCTGCTCGCCTGCTCGTGGCTGCCGCTCGCGTTCGGCAATACGTCGATTGCGTTGCTGATCGTCGGCATCGTGCTGCTCGACGTCGGTGGACAGGCCGTGCACGTCATCAATCAGAGCATGATTCTCGGCGCGCGGCCCGACGCGCATGCACGCCTCGTCGGCTGCTACATGCTGTTCTATTCGGCCGGCAGCGGGCTCGGTGCGATCGCGGCGACGATGACGTATGCGCGCGCCGGATGGACGGGCGTCTGCGTGCTCGGCGCGGGGGTGAGCGTGGCCGCGCTCGGCGCATGGGCCGCGACGCTGCGGCGCGCGTGACGCGCGCCGGCCATGCGGATCGAACGGGAAAAGCCGGCGCGCCCTCGACGGGCGGCCGGCACGCGAACCGGCCACGCACGCGCGCCGGTCGGGGTGTCGGTGCGGCGCGCGCGGTGCGCGCCGCTGGCGTTCAGCCTGCCGCCTGGATCGCCTCTTCGTAGACGCCGGCCACGCGCCGCGCGATCACCGCGTTGTCGAAATGATCGCGCGCATAGCGCTTGCACGCGGCCTCGTCGGGCAGCGCGATCGCGCCCGACAGCGCACCGCCCAGCCCTTCGGCGATCGCATCCGCGCCCGTCGACGGCAGCACGAGATCGTTCGACAGCCCGGCGACCGCCTCCGGCAACCCGCCGACCGGCGTGACCAGCACCGGCGTGCCGGACGCCAGCGATTCGACGGTGATCAGGCCGAAGCCCTCCAGCGCGACCGTCGGCACGACGCTGACCGTCGCCGCGCGGTACAGCGCCGCGAGATGATGGTCGGGTACGAAGCCGAGCAGCTTCACGTTGTCCTGCAGTCCTGCCGCATCGATGCGCTGCTGCAGCTCCTCGCCGATCTTGCCCTTGCCGGCGATCAGCAGCAGGACGTCCGGATGACGGCGCTTGACGAGGCCGATCGCGTCGATCAGATCCTCCAGCCCCATGCGCCGCACGAGCCGGCGCACGGCCAGCACGATCGGCCGGTCCTGCGGCAGTTGCAGCTTGTGCCGCGCCTCGGAGGGCGTGAGCGGCGTGTCGAACTGCGCGGTATCGACGCAGCCGGGAATCACGCGCACGCGCGACGGATCGATCCCGTAGCGGTGCGTCAGGATCTGGCCGAACGCCTGAGACAGCACGATCAGCCGCGACGAGCGCGTATAGACGGCCTGTTCGAGATAACGCTTCGCGCGCTGCCCGAGCGACGCGGCGCCCTCGACCTGGCTTTCGTCGGCCCACGGCCCCTGGAAGTGCGACACCTGCGGAATCCCGCGCGTCACGTCGAGGCCCGGGAACGTGTACAGCGCGAAGTGCGACGAAATCACGTCCGGCCGGTCGCTGCGGACCTCCTCGCGCAGCGCACGCCGCGCGGCGAGCATCCGGCGCGCGAGCGGCTGCGACGCGGGCCCGAAGCCCTGGATCGCCCCGCCCGTGTCGTCGGCGACCTTCGGCGAGCCGGCGACGAGCCCGCGCACCTCGACGCCCGCGCCGGGCAGCGCGCCGACGAGCGAGTAGTACATCCGGTCGAGGCCGCCCGCGCGTTCGGGAAACCAGTGCATGCCGATCTGCAACGATTTGATCGGCCGGGAAGATTGGGACATCACGGTTGCTCCTGCGTGACCGCATGCTCGACCCGCTCGAAGGCGGACGGCTGCGGGGGTTGGCCGATGCGCCGGTAAAGCGCGACGTACTGGGCACCCATGTGCGCCCAGCCGAAACGGGTCATCAGTTCGCGGGCCGCGTCGCCCATCGCGCGACAGGTGTCGCGCGATGCCGCGAGCGAGCCGATCGCCTGCGCGAGCGCGGCCGGATCGTCCGGATCCTCCAGCACGATCCCGCATTCGCGCGTGATGATTTCCGCGCCGCCCGCCGTGCGTGCGGTGACGACCGGCAGCCCGGCCGCCATCGCCTCCAGCAGCGACAGGCTCATCGCTTCGTAGCGCGACGGAAAGACATACGCGTCGACCGAGCGCATCAGCGTCGGCATGTTCTTCACGAGGCCGAGGAAATGCACGCGCGAATCGATGCCGAGCGCGCGCGCTTCGTCGGGATACGGGCTGCCGGGCAAGTAGCCGGCTACCGCCAGGTGAACGTTCGCGGGCAGCTTCGTCAGCGCCTTCAGCACGGTGCCGAGATTCTTGCGCGGCGTGCGCAGGTCGCCGACGAACAGCAGCAGGAACGCGTCGTCCGGCAGCTTGAACGCCGCGCGGTCGGCCTGGGCGCCGGCGAACGCGCTGCCGTCGACGCCGTTGTAGATCACGCTGATCTTGCGGCTGTCGATGCCGAGCCCGGCGATCTCGTCGGCCACCTTCTGCGACACGGCGGTGATCGCGCGCGAGCGCCGGTAGGCCCAGCGCTCGAGCACGGTATTCACGCGCGTATAGACGTACTGGTAAGCCGACCACAGCCCCTTGGTGGGCCCGAACGGATAGTACGGACTCTTGAACCAGCCGCCGTGCACGAAGTGCGCGGTATTCACGTCGGCCTTGATCCACGAAATGAAGCCGTTCACGTGCAGCACGTCGTATTCGCCGCGGTGCGCGCGCAGCCATGCCGCGCTTTTCAGCGCGAACACCTGCTGCTTGACGAGATTCGACGGCCAGAAGCCGCCGACCTTCACCGGCACCCAGCGCACGCGCGGGTCGGCCAGCAGCTCGGGCGCGACGTGCGACGCGACCAGCGTGACTTCGTAGTTCTCGGCCAGCGCCGCGCGCGCGATTTCGTAATTGACGCGGCCCTGCCCGTCGTTATGTCGCACGACGTGCGTGACGATCGCGATTCTCAATGGTCGCCTCCCCGTGAACGCGCGGCGGCCAGCAGGCGTTGCGCCTTCTGCCAGTGCGCCGCGGCAAGTATCGAAAAAATGGCTGTGAACATCAGCAGGCCGCCGGTGCCGATCAGCGAGTTCGTGAACACGAGCATCGCGAAGGTCGACAGGCACAGGCTCAGGCACGCGCCGACGAACTTGTCCTTGCGCAGCTTGAACGCCGCGCGCAGCGTGCGGCCGAACAGCATCACGACGCCCGCGAGATACAGCAGCGTGCCGGGCCAGCCGAGCACGAACGGCACGTTCATCACGCCGCTGTCGAAGCTGCCGTACTTGCCGAGCTCGCCGCTGTCGCTCGACAGCTTCGTGGACGCGCCGGTCGCGCCCATCCCTTCGCCGGCGACGTCGGTGAACGCCGTCTGCGCGAAGGTCGCGTAGAACTTGTTGCGGTCGTCGTAGCTGCGATCGTCCTTCAGGTTCGTGATCGATTGCAGACGCTGGCCGAGCCGGTCGGCCACCGGCCCGACGGTCAGGAGCGGCACGCACAGCCCGACCAGCACGACGCCGCTGATCAGGATCCGCATCCGCACGCGGTTGCTCGATTGCACGAGCTGGATCGCGAGCGCGATCACCCAGCCGCCCCAGGTCGAGCGCACGAGACACAGCGCGAACGACACGAAGCCGGCCGCCCCGGCGAACCAGCGGATCTTCTGCGGCGCGACCAGCACGAACACCAGCGCGCCCATCATCGCGAAAGCGAACGGTCCGGACGAATTCATCGTGCTGAACACGCGCACGCCGTACGGCACCGGCTCGCCCTGCGAGCCCATCTGCGAGCCGACCATCCACAGCACGTCCCACTGCGGCATCACGAAATACTGCACGACGCCGTACACGCCCATCACGAGCATGCCCCACATGAAGGTGGACAGCAGCACGTCGCGGTACTCCGGATAGTTGCGCGCGTTCACCATGATGTGAAAGCCGATCAGGATCGGGTACAGCCAGTTCGCGAGGTCGTAGGTCGCGGCCATCACGCCGCTCGACACGATCCCGACGAGATACGCATACACGAGCCCGAACAGGATCAGCAGCACCGGGATGCCGCGCCGCTGCGCGAGCACGCGGTAATGCCTGAGCAGCCCGAAGCCGGCGATCATCGTCACCGCGAGCGGCGCGACCTGGATCAAGCTCGTCGGCGTGAACGCGCCCTTCGACCAGTCGGCCAGGCGCCGCACTTCCGGGCTCAGGAACCACACCCACCACATGAAGCCGACATAGCGCGCCGGGCTCTTGAAATACAGCCAGATGCCGACCCCGATGGCCAGCACCGGGAACGCGAGCGTCAGCACCTTGCCCTGGTGGATGGCGATCAGCGCGGCGGTAAACGTCCACAGCCCGGCCTGCCCGGCCCAGTGCTTCGGCTCGGCGAACCAGCTGCGGGCGCGCGACGGCGCGCGTTCGGCGGCAATCGTACTCATCGATCCGCGCTCACTGCGACGAAGGACGCGAATCGGCGAGCGGCATCGCCACGCCGGCCGCCGCGGGTGTGCGGCGCCGGCGCAGCATGTCGCGGGTGATGCGCACGTGCTGCTCGGCGAACGCCTGCGTCGTCAGGTCGCGTTCGCGCAGGCACGCGGCGGCCGCCCGCGCGCACTCGAGCGCCGCCACCGGGTCGGCGACGAAGCGATCGGCGGCCTGGCGCATCGCCTGCGCGTCGAACGCCGGCACATAGGCGGCCGTATCGTGCGGAAAGTAATCGCTCAGGCCGCCCACGTCGGACACGATCATCGGCTTGCCGACGGCCGCCGCCTCGAGCATCACCGTGATGCCCGACGCGTGGAAATTCGGCCGCAGCGGCACGACGATCACGTCGGCCCACGCGTACAGCTCGTGCTGCTTCGCGAGCCCCGACGCCGGGCCGATCTTCACGTTCGGCGCGTGCAATTCGCGCGGCACGCGGCGGCGCGTCGCGAGCCGCACGTCGTAGCGCGCGTCGCCGCCGAACGCGGCGAGGAACGTGCGCCAGTCGCGGTCGCGGTCGTTGCCGATCGCCGCGATCCGCAGCGGCCGGTTCGGGTTCCATTGCTGCGGCTCGACGGGCGGGAAGTCCTGCGTGTTCAGCCCGTAATAGACGAACTCGGCTTCGCGCCCGAGGTAGCGGCGGCACAGCTCGGCGTTGTCGCGAGCCAGCGTGGTCAGCGCGTCGGCGCGCGCGAGCAGCTTGCGGTACAGCCAGCGGCGCGGGCCGCCGAAGCCGTCCCATTTGTCGAACAGCCACACGCTCTGCGCGAGCAACAGCTGGCGCTTGCCCTGCTCGCCGGCGAGCTTCAGGATCAGCGCGGCGGCCAGATGCTCCTGCTCGGTGTGTGTCCAGATCACGTCGGTAGCGAGCAGCGCCGCGCGGTTGCGCCACGCATGCACGACGTCGAAGCCGAGCGCGGCCTTCAGCGCACGGCGCGCGAGGCTCACGACGCGGTTCTCGCCGCCGTCCTGCGAATAGGTCAGCCGGAATTCGTCGGATTCGGCGTGGTGATAGCCGTACAGGCAGCCGATGTCGTCGCCTTTCCGGTAGGTACGCGGATCGGCGCCGTAGAACAGGTGGACGTGGACTTTGGTTGCAGCTTTCGATGCAGTCATGCGAGCCCTCCGGGCGTGGCCGCGCGCAATGCGCGCAGGCCGTTCAAGACGTCACCGGCGGCATCGCCGCACGGTGGGGGGCGAGGTTCGTGCGGCGCGCATCGCGCGCGCCGCGGCGCACCGCGCGCCAGTGCGCGAGCACGCGGGCGCGCCGCGCGCTCGGCAGCGACAGCAGCACGTGCGCGAGGCCCGGATAGACGCGCGTGCCGATCAGCGCCCACCACCACCACGCGATCTCGCGCCGTACCGGCGGCAGATGCTCGCGCAGCGTCAGTTGCAGGTTGTACGCGCCGTTGCTGATCGCGTTCAGCGATGCCGCATCGCGCCGGTCGTCGTCGAAGCGCTCGGCCGGGAAATGATCGACGGCGATCGCCGGGTCGTACAGCAGCGTCCAGCCCGCGCGCTGCACTTCCATGCTGAACGCCATGTCGTTGTGCACCTGCGCGCCGGCGCCGCGCAGCCGCGTGTCGAAGCGCAGCCGTTCGATCGCCGCGCGGCGGTAGCTCATGTTCGCGCCTTTCAGCATGTCGACTTCACGCGCGCCGCCGACGCCGAGGTGATGATTGCCGACGATCTTGCCCGACAGCGTGAGCTGGCCGACCTGCTCTCGCGATTCGTCGAGCAGGCGACCCTTCTCGTGCACCCAGTCGCGGCCGCCGACCGCGCCCACGCGCGGGTCGGACAGGAACGCGGCTTCGATGCGCGCGAGCCAGTCGGGATGCGGCGCCGCATCGTCGTCGGTGATCGCGACGATGTCGCCGTTCGCCGAGTCGAGCCCCTTGTTCAGCGCGGCGACCTGCCCGGCCACGTCGACCGGCACGATGCGCAGCGGCAGCGCGCCGCCGACCGCCGGATCGGCGAGCCGTTCGTGCGTGGCGTCGTCCTCCGGGCGCGCGACGACGATCACCTCGTCGGGCAGCCGCTGCTGGCGCTGCAGCGCCAGCAGGCAGCGCGCGAGGTCGGCGGGACGCCGGTAGGTCGGAACGAGCACGGAAATTTTCATCGAGGGTTCTCCATTCGGCCGGGCCGATGCGGCTCGCGCCGGCCCGGTTTCGTGCAATGCGATCAAGCGCTCAGGTATTCGTGCACGGCCGCATAACCGCGGCCATAGCCGCGCGCCTTCGGCGGCATGCCATTGAAGATCCCGCCGTCCAGATCGACGCCCGCGGTGCGCAGGCGCTTGATCGCGTCCGCGATCTCGCCTTCGGTATGCATGCCCGAGCGCAGCACGAGGAACGTCGAGCCGGCCATGCGGCCGATGATGGTCGCGTCGGTCACCGCCAGCACCGGCGGCGAATCGATCAGCACGACGTCGTAGCGCTTGCCGAGCCCTTCGAGGTATTGCGGCAGGCGCGTCGACATCAGCAGCTCCGACGGGTTCGGCGGGCGCGTGCCGGCCGCGATGAACGACAGACCCTGCACCGGCGTCTCGCGGATCGCTTCCTCGAGCGGCGATTGATCGCTCAGCAGCTCGGACAGGCCCGGCTGCACGGTCAGGCCGAAGTAGCGGTCGAGCATCCCGCGACGCATGTCGGCGTCGATCAGCAGCACGCGCTTGCCCGAATGCGCGAGCAGCACCGCGAGGTTGACCGTCAGGAAGCTCTTGCCGATGCCCGGCGTCGGGCCGGTCAGCACGATCACGCGATTCTTCGCGTCCATCATCGCGAACTGCATCGCGGTGCGCAGGCTGCGCAGGCTTTCGACGCTCAGGTCCTTCGGACGCAGGCTCGCGAGGATCGGCCGCGCGCGGCCGCCGCCCTTCTCCGCCGCCGCGTCGAGCTTCACCTGTTCGGCGCTTTGCGGCACCAGCCCGTACAGCGGCAGGTTGAACGTGCGCTCGATGCGGTCCGGATCCTCGATGCCCTGGAACAGGTTGCGACGCAGGAACACGACGCCGGTGCCGAGGATCAGGCCGAGGAACACGGCGGCCGACAGGATCAGCACCTTCTTCGGCTTGACCGGCGCGCCCGGACGCAGCGCCGAATCGATGAGGTGGATGTTGCCGCCCGTGCCGGCCTTCTGCACCGACAGCTCCTGCACGCGGTTCAGCAGCAGCACGTAGATGTCCTCGGCGACCTTCGCGTCGCGCTGGAGCTGGACCGCCTTCACTTCGGTCGCCGGCAGGCTGCGGAAGCGGTTGCTGAACTTGTCCTTCTCGGCCTGCAGTTCCCCGAGCTGCTGCTTCGCGGCGATCACCATCGGGTGCGAATCGGTGAAGCGCTGCGCGAGCGACGCGAGCTGCAGGCGCTGCGCGGCGATCTGCTGTTCGTACTGCACGCTGCCTTCGAGGTAGACCTTCGCCTCGTCGCTCGCGTTGATCGAGCCTGAGGTGCGCTGGTACTGCGTCAGCGCGGCTTCCGCGCGTTCGAGGTCGGCCTTCAGGCGCGGCTCCTCGCCCTTCAGGAAGTCGAGCATCTTGGTCGCTTCCGCCTGCTTCGCGACCACGTGCTGGTTCAGGTACGACTGCGCGAGCGCGTTCGCGATCGCGGCGGTCTGGTCCGGATCCTTGCCTTCGAGCGAAATCTGCACGACGCCCGTCTGCTTGCCCTGCTCGGTCACCTGGATGCCGGCCTGGAAGCCGCTGATCGCGTCGAGATCGTTGTAGCGAACCACCGTGAATTGCGTGCCGGGGCGCGCGACGAGCTTCTGCACGAGCAGCGTCACGCCGCCGCCCTGCGCCGATTCGCCGACGCGGCCGGCCAGCAGCCGCGTGCCGTTCTCGTCGACCAGCGAATAGGTGCCGTTCGGGCCGGCCGTCAGCGTCAGCTTCTTGCCTTCGAGCGCCGGCGTGACGCTGATCGAGTCGACGTCGGCGAGTTCGCCGCCCCACGCATACGACTTCAGGCCGAGCCACGGCCGGGACGGCTCGCCGGGCGTCGCGAGGCGCGCGGCGAGGCTGCCGATCACCGGCAGCGTCTTCGGCGCGACCGAGAAGTTCAGCTTGAACTGCTCGATGACCGGCGCGACGACGCCGCGGCTCTTGATGATCTCGATTTCCGCATCGGTCGGCGCCTGCTGCGGGCCGCTGTTGATCGACGCGCCCGTCTGCGTCTGCGTGAGCGCCTGCGACGTGTTGTCGTTGCCCTCGACCCGCACGTGCACGTCCGCCTGATAGACCGGCTTCGCGATGAAGCAATAGAGGCCGGCGAGCGCGACGACCGTCACCGCGATGCCGAGCAGCAGCCAGATGTCGTCCATGATGACCTGGAGCAACTGGCCGAGAACGACGTCCTCTTCCTCGGTTTTCGCGGTCAGATCCGCGTAGGAGTGTTTCGCTTGCGTGTTCACCATTCGTTCCCGCTTGAGTGGTGCCGGGGGGCGGACGCCGCCCCGGCGGGCTATCAGCGCGTGATTTGCCGCATGTAGAAGATCGTCTGGATCGTCGGCAGCACCTGCTGCAGCACACGGTTGAACTGCACCGAGCCGGCCGTGCTGACGTAGACGACGTCGAGCGGTTGAAGCGGGAAGCGGCTCGACAGCATCAGCGCATCGGGCTGCGTCATGTCGAGACGGAACACTTCGGGCTTCGTCGGGTTGTCGCGCATCCCGCGCATCACGTAGATCTTGCGCGGGTTCGCGTCGGTGTCGAGAATCCCGCCGCCCGCGGTCAGCGCATCGGCGATGGTCAGCCGGCCCTTGAGCATCGGCACCGTGACCGGCGTCTTGACCTCGCCCATGATGAACACGCGGCTGTCGCTGCGGTCCGGCACGTTGACGATGTCGCCCGGCTGCAGCATCACGTTCTGCTTCACCTCGCCGCGATCGAGCACGCCGTTCGCATCGAGCGTGTACAGCTTGCCGTCGCGCGTGAGCCGCACGCGCTGCAGGTCGGCCTCGGCGGTCGAGCCGCCCGAACGCGAGATCGCGTCGACGAGCGTGAGCGGCACGTCGCTCACCGCGAGCGGGCCCGGCTGCTTCACCTCGCCCGTCACCTGCACCTTCTGGCTGCGGAACGACAGCACGCGCACGTCGAGCTGCGGATTCTTCACGTAGCGCGACAGGCTCGACGCCATCTGGTCGCGGATCTGCGCGACCGTCTTGCCCGCCACGCGAATGCGGCCGACGAACGGGAAGAAGATCGTGCCGTCGGAGGACACGGTCTGGCCGTACGGATCGGCCTGACCCGGCAGCGCGGTCGTATACGGCTGCTGCAGCGCGCCCGCGACCGATTGCGTCGTGTTGCCGCCGCTCGAGAACGACTGGCCCTGCGGCGTCGTCAGCTCCGGGTGGTCCCACACGGTGACGCCGAGAATGTCCTGCGGGCCGACGCGATACGTGTACTGCGACGGATCGGTATAGCGCCCGGGCGGCAGCGGATGGTCGACCTGCGCTTTCTGCAGCTGATCCATCACCACTTTGGCGTCGATGTAATGAACCGGATAGGTTTCGGCCGCTTCCTGCCGGCCTTCGTCCTTCAGGTTCGACGAGTCGAGGTAGTTGCCGGGCGCGGTCGCGCAGGCCGACAGGAATGTCGTCAGCGCGACGGCGAGCGCCAGCGGGCGCATGGGACGTTTCAGCATAGTTTTTGCAGCCATCCTTGAACCAGACGTTCGATCAATGAGTAGCTCTCGCGATAGTCGGCCTCGGGGCCGCCATGCGGATCCGTGATCTCGGCGTCCTCCCACTTGCCCAGCAGGTGGACCTTGCCGCGCGCGAATGGATCGACCGTTTCGACGGCCTTGATCTGATCGCGCTCGCTGACGAGAATCAGGTCGGCGTCGCGCACGATCCGGCGCGACAGCCGCCGCGAGCGATGGGTCGTCGCATCGACGCCCCGCTCGGCGAGCAGTTGCCGCATCACCGGATCGATGCCGTCGCCGTCGTTCGCGTACACGCCGGCCGAATGAAACGTCGGGCGCGGGCCGCCGCGCGACGCGGCATGCGACTTGAACAGCATTTCCGCCGCCGGGCTGCGGCAGACGTTCGCATGGCAGACGATCAGGATGTTCCGGAACATGGCGTCTCGTAACGAGTAACGAAAAACGGGTTACGCGCTGGCGCGCGCGGCGCCCGGCACGCGGGCGGCGACGGCCTGGCGCGAGCCCGGCCGGCCGATCGGGTGATACTCGATGCCCTGCTCGCTCATCGTCTCCGGCTCGTACAGGTTGCGGCCGTCGAAGATCACGGGCGTCTTCCACAGGCGGCCGAGCGCGACGAAGTCGGGGCTCTTGAACGCCTTCCATTCGGTGACGATCACGAGCGCGTCGGCGTCTCGCGCGGCCTGCGCCTCGTCGTCGACGAAGGTGAGACGCTCGAGCCAGCTCGGGTGATCGGCGAGATCGAGCGCGATCACGCGGCGCGCTTCCTGCTGCGCGACCGGGTCGTAGGCCGCGACGCGCGCGCCGCGCGACAGCAGCTCGGCGATCAGCTCGCGGCTCGGCGCCTCGCGCATGTCGTCGGTGTTCGGCTTGAACGCGAGGCCCCACAGCGCGAACGTGCGGCCGCTCAGGTCCTCGCCGAAACGCGCGACGATCTTGTCGGCGAGCACGCGCTTTTGCGTCGCGTTGACCGACGACACCGCCTTCAGGATCTGCAGCGACTGGCCGTGCTCGTCGGCCGTGCGGATCAGCGCCTCGACGTCCTTCGGGAAGCACGAGCCGCCGTAGCCGCAGCCGGCGTACAGGAAGTGGTAGCCGATGCGCGGATCGGAGCCGATCCCGCGGCGCACGGCCTCGATGTCCGCGCCGAAGCGGTCGGCGAGGTTCGCCAGTTCGTTCATGAACGAGATGCGCGTCGCGAGCATCGCGTTCGCCGCGTATTTCGTGAACTCGGCCGAACGCACGTCCATGTACAGCGTGCGCTCGTGATTGCGGTTGAACGGCGCGTAGAGCTTCTTCATCAGCTCGCGGGCGCGCTCGCCCGGCACGTCGTCGTCGCAGCCGATCACGATGCGGTCCGGCCGCGTGAAATCGTCGACGGCCGCGCCTTCCTTCAGGAATTCCGGATTCGACACGACCGAGAACATCTGCTCGCCGCCGCGCTTCGCGAGCTCCTCGGCGACCGCCGCGCGCACGCGCTCGGCCGTGCCGACCGGCACCGTCGACTTGTCGACGATCACCTTGAAGCCGGTCATGTAGCGGCCGATGTTGCGCGCCGCCGCGAGCACGTATTGCAGGTCGGCCGAGCCGTCCTCGTCGGGCGGCGTGCCGACCGCGATGAACTGCACGTCGCCGTGCGCGACCGCGGCCTCGATGTCGGTCGAGAAGCGCAGGCGGCCGGCCGACCGGTTGCGCGCGATGACTTCCTTCAGGCCCGGCTCGTGGATCGGCACGCCGCCGTTGTTCAGGATGTCGATCTTCGCCTGGTCGACGTCGAGACAGAACACGTCGTGCCCGATGTCGGCGAGACAGGCGCCGGTGACAAGCCCTACGTAACCGCTGCCGATGATAGTCAGATTCATGATGTGTCGGACCCCTTGACCAATGATTCGAAATTCGGAAAAACCGGAATGCCTGCGTGACGCGGCGCGTCGGTGTCAGTACGCGTTGCTGCCGGTGAAGCCTTTCCACAGCGTCAGCACGACGATCTTGATGTCGAGCCAGAACGACCAGTTCTGCATGTAGTACAGATCGAGCTTCACGCGCCCCATCATCTTCTCGATCTGATCGGTCTCGCCGCGAAAGCCGTTGATCTGCGCCCACCCGGTGATGCCGGGCTTGATCCGGTAGCGGAACATGTAGCCCTTGACCAGATCCTTGTAGATGTCGTCGTGCGCGAGCGCATGCGGGCGCGGGCCCACCACCGACATCTCGCCCTTCAGCACGTTGATGAACTGCGGCAGTTCGTCGAGGCTCGTGCGCCGCAGGAACCGGCCGACCGGCGTCACGCGCGAGTCGTTCTTCGTTGCCTGCGTGACCTGCCCGGCCACTTCCTCGTGCACCTTCATCGAGCGAAACTTGTAGATCTCGAACTCGTGCCCGTCGATGCCCTTGCGCTTCTGCCGAAAAAACACCGGCCCGCGCGAGGTCAGCTTGATCAGGGCCGCGATCAGCACCATCACCGGGGCGAGCGCCGTGAGCGCCGCCAGCGCGAACAGCCGGTCGAACACGAACTTCGGCAGGATCCGCACGTCGGTGATCGGCGACGCCGCGAGGTTGATCGCCGGCACGCCGAGCACCTCGACCACTTCCTGGTTGAAGAACGACAGCGTGCGCACGTCCGGAATGAAGCGGATGTTCACGAAGTCGTGGCGGAACACCGTCACGATCTGGTGAATCCGGCGCTCCTCCGTGATCGGCAGCGTGAGCCACAGCTCGCTGATCGCGCGGCTGCGCACCAGCCACACCAGCGATTCGAACTGCCGCTCGATACGCACGTCGTCGAGCGCGACTTCGCCCGGCGCCTCGCTTTCGTCGTACACGCACACCGGGTTGAAGCCGGCTTCCGGCCGCGCCCGCATCTGCGCGATCAGCCGCCGCGCCGCCGGCGTGCCGCCGACGATCGCGACCGCCTTCAAGTTGTAGCCGCCGCGGCGCAATTGCCGCAGCACCACGTGCACGCAGGCTTTCGAGCCGGCGAGCAGCGCCGTCGTCGTGAGCGCCCAGTAACCCAGCCACAGCCGCGACAGGTCGCCCGACTGGTGAAAGCTGAAACTCATCAGGATGCCCGCGAGCTCGACCGCGAGCCACGCGAACGCAACGCGGACCACCAGCCCGACGAGACGCTTGCCGCGCCACGACTGGTAGATGCCGACGGCCGGAAAGAACACGACGACCAGCAGGCAGTCGAACAGCACCGTCGTGCGCTGCAGGTCGCCGAGCCCGATGCTGCCGTCGTGCAATACGGCCGCGATCAGCGCGCCCGTCACGACCATCGCGATATCGATGACTCTCGCCAGCACGCTCAACATGTCTGTTTCCTCTTCTTTGAACAGGCGTTTGCCGAACAGCGCCTTGTGCAGCCCGTGCCGCACATTCGATTCAAACGTTGCATGACGCTATTGAAGCGACAAGAAAATTCCTCCTCAAGCGCACAAGTATTTCGAAAAATAATCGGAAATTCTTGCCGCGATCTTTTTTAATTAAATCGGCAGGTTTTCCCGAATCGGTCGTGAAATGGGATTTTTTCGGAATCGTTACGCTTGCCGGGCGCCCTTTGCGGGCGGCCATGTCCGGCCAGCGCCCGGAATTATTTTTTATTTTTTTATTTGCGGCCGGTGCTATCGCGGAAAATTCTCCCGGATCAATGCCTGGCGGATATTCGGCATTGGGTCCGGTTTTATTGTCGATTTACTTCATGCTACAACGACAGGCACTGACTTCAACCGTGGAGAGTGTCATCATGAATGCTCCGGCAGTGGCCGCCGAAACGCGCCATTCTTCTTCCGCCGCACCCGCCGCCGGCACGCCCGGCGCCGGTATGCGTCTCGCCGTACAGCCCGTGATTCTCGCCGGCGGTTCCGGCACGCGCCTGTGGCCGATGTCGCGCGAGCGCTTTCCGAAACAGCTGATCGGCCTGCTCGGCGATCACTCGCTGCTGCAGTCCACCGCGCTGCGCCTCGACGGCCTGACGGCCGATCACCCGCTCAACGACGAGGTGCTGATCGTCTGCGGGGAGGATCACCGCTTCACGACCGCCGAACAACTGCGCCTGACGGCCAAGAACGCGACGATCATGCTCGAGCCGCTCGGTCGCGACACCGCGCCCGCGCTGACGCTCGCCGCGCTGCGGCTCGTCGCCGACGGCAACGACGCGGTGATGACCGTGATGCCCGCCGACCATGCGGTCGCGGACGTGCCGCGCTTTCACGCGGCCGTCGCGGCCGGCGTGCACTGCGCCGCGCAAGGCAAGATCGCGACGATGGGCATCGTGCCGAAGCACGCGGAAACCGGCTACGGCTACATCCGCGTCGGCGCGCCGCTCGGCGACGCCGGAACCGGCCCCCTCGACGTACGCCGCCTCGACCGTTTCGTCGAGAAGCCGCACCTCGAACTCGCGCAGCAGTACGTCGCGTCGGGCGAATACTGGTGGAACAGCGGGATCTTCATCGTGCGCGCGTCGGTCTGGCTGAAGGCGATCCGGCAACTCGAACCCGAGATCTACGCGGCCTGCGAACAGGCCGTCGCGCAGGGCAAGGAAGACGGCGATTTCTTCCGCGTCGATCGCGACGCATTCGCCGCGTCGCCGTCGAACTCGATCGACTACGCGGTGATGGAACCGCTCGCGAGCCTGCCGGAACTGTGCGAGAGCGTCGTCGTGCCGCTCGACGCGGGCTGGTCGGACGTCGGTTCGTGGGATGCGATCTGGCAGATCTCGCCGAAGGACGATACCGGCAACGTCGGCCGCGGCCACGTGCTGTTCGAAGGCGCCGAATCGACGTTCGCGCATTCGGAAAGCCGGCTCGTCGCCTGCGTCGGCACGCAGAACCTGGTCGTCGTCGAAACGCCCGACGCCGTGCTCGTCGCGGATAAATCGCGCGTGCAGGACGTGAAGAAAATCGTCGGGCGCATCAAGGCGCGGCAAGGCTCCGAAGCGACCGACCACCGCAAGGTGCATCGTCCTTGGGGCCACTACGACTCGGTCGACATGGGCGAGCGCTTCCAGGTGAAACGCATCGTCGTGAAGCCGGGCGCGCAACTGTCGCTGCAGATGCACCACCACCGCGCCGAGCACTGGATCGTCGTGCGCGGCACCGCGCGCATCACGCGCGGCGACGAAACGTTCCTGTTGTCCGAAAACGAATCGACGTACATCCCGCTCGGCGTGTCGCATCGCCTGGAAAACCCGGGCAAGATGCCGCTCGAGCTGATCGAAGTGCAGTCGGGCGCGTATCTCGGCGAGGACGACATCGTCCGCTTCGACGATACCTACGGCAGACAGTAACGCGTCATACCGTCATGCACCACAGGGCGCCGCTTCGACAGCGGCGCCCGGGCGAGGCAGACATGGAGACACTGGAGTTGCGCGCGGGCGTCGTGGCATACGACGGCCCGCGCGTTGCACGGGAACGGCGATCAGCCCACGCGGTACTCGTATTCGCGACGCTCCGACTGCACGGGATCGTTGCGGCTTTCCGACAACGCGCCCGCGCGACGCTCGGCGATGAAGCGCTTGATGTCCGATTCCGCGCGCGCCAGCGCCGACAGGCCGGCCAGCACTTCGCCTTGCGGCTCGCGCGCCGGCGCGTCGCTCGCACCGTGGCGATCGATCCACTGGCGCGCCCAGTCGAGCGCGTACTGCTCGGCTTCCTCGGCATCGGTGAAGCGCGGGCCGATCAGGCCCGAGCGTTCGACGCGGCGGTCGTCCTGCGAGATCTCGGCCCACGCGCGATACATCAGGTTCTGCACGGGCTGCGCGATGCCGCTGATCGTATAGCCGCGATACTCGTCGACCTGCGGCTCGGCCGCGGCGAAGCTCGCCGACGACGCCCGCACATGGCGCGGCTCCGTGCCCGGCGCGCCGGGCACCGTGAACGACACGTCGGCGCGGCCGTCCATCCGGTCGTCCGGCATCGTGCTCAGCGACGCACCCTCGCCCGCCCAAACGTTTGCCTGCGCAACAGGCAATTGCCACGACTCGGGGTTCTGCCAGAACACGCCGCGCAGACGGTCGTTGTCGGGCACGGGCTCCGCGCGGCGGGCCGGCACGACCGCCACCGGCGGCGGCGGAATATACGCGAACGTGCGCCCGCTGAACTGCGTCAGCACGTCGATCATCTTCAGCAGCGTGCCATTCGCAAGCCACTCCTCGTAGCGGCGGCGGCACGTCGGCCCGGACGGATAGCGACCGGGCAGCTTTGACCAGGCTTCCCCGGTCGTCAGGATCCACAGCACCGCGTTGGCGACGACGCGCGGTTCGGCGCGTGGACGCCCACGACGGTTCAGCCGGATGGGTTCATCGGCGATCAGCGCTGAAAGGCGAAACCACTCTTCATCGTTAAGCTCATCGAAGAACATAGTCGATCTCTCCACGCAGCCAGGCCGGGGCTGCGATTGGCGGCGCCGTCGCGACACATCGCGTCGCAGGGCGGCCAGGTTGCACATTATGGTTATCCGGCGTTGTGCATACCGGGCGACACCGCACTTTCACGGTGCCGCGATTCCCGGCAATGGCGCACAAATCGCGGTCTCACTCCAATGTGGGAATTTTTGTGCACGAAGCATACCATCCTCAGGGTTTATCTCAATATGACAATGACTTAATGTTACGCACTGAAACAACCTGCCATGGGCGGGCAATCCATTTACGCTTGAATTTTTTTGCGAGATCTTTATGCCGACGGCTGCAAAGGCCCGTCCAGCGGGGCTCCGCAGCGTCTGAAGAATGCTTGTAAACAGGCCGTTGCGGCCTGCTCCGACCCCTGCCGGCAACAATCGCCGGCATGGTTTCCCGGAATCGGTAAATCAGGGAAAAATTCGTAACAAGATATTCACGAATCGGTAAATCATTCGATTTGCAGTGAATCGAATTATCTCCATGCACAATCTTTTTATTGTTTCTCTGCGAGTAATGAAAACACACTGACGCATTGCGCCCAATGTGTCCCCGCATGCAAATCCGTCACGCTTGTTACATTTTCGGCGCAATAGACGTACGGCCCCGCCGCGACGTGTGCGGCGCGCCGGTTTCGGGTCGGAACGGAAAAGCCGGAGCCGCCGGGCGAAGCGTGCGCCGCCTCAGCGCAGATCGCCGGCCAGCGACGCGGCGACGTCCGCGTCGACGCGCTGCGGCGGCATCGTATAGGCCGGATGATCACAGCCGATCGACAGCGCAGCCCCGCCCTTGAGCGCGGCGCGCATCGGCGCATCGAACTCGAAGCGGACGAAGTGCACGGCCGACGTTTTCTCGGCGTTGTCGCGCTCGAGATCCTCGTCGGCGATCGCGTAGACGCTCGCGTGCCCGTCGACCTGCAGGTACACGCGATCCTCGACACCGATCAGCCGCGCGAGCGCCGCGCGCCGTTCGATCTCGTGCTCGTACTCGATCTGCATCGTCGCCTTCAGGTTGGTGCCGTCGGGCACCAGCGGCAGATACGCGTCGAGCTCCCCTTCGATGCCGGCTTCGTCGAAGATCTTCTCGATGTGCAGCATCTCGTGGATCTGGTAGCGGATCGTCGTCTCGTCCTCGAACAGGAACCGCAGGTGATTGCCGAGCGCCACCGCGCGGCGGCGCTTGTACGCGACGAGCCGCGCGTGTTCGGCCTTGCGGATCTTCGCGTACGCTTCGAGCGTCAGCAGGGAGTCGCGGGTCAGCGTCATGGGATGTCCTCGTGAGTCGGCCGCGGCGGCTCAGATGCCGTACGCGCGGCGCAGCAGCGTCAGCGGATGCGCGAGCGGCGCTTGCGGCAGCCCCTTCTCGCCGATGCCCTGCACGATGTGATGGCCGGCGAGTGCGCAGTCGGACGACACGACATCCGGCTGCGGCTCGGCCATCGCCTTGAACACGGGCGCGCCGATCCGCATCGCGTCCGCATGGAATGCCTTCTTTACGCCGAACGTGCCCGCGTGGCCCGAGCAGCGCTCGACGACGTTCACGCGCGTATCGGGCACGAGCGACAGCGCATCGGCCGTCTTGCGGCCGATGTTCTGCACGCGCGCATGGCACGGCACGTGATACGACACGGTGCCGAGGCCGGTTTTGAAATCGGTCTTCAGCAGCCCGTCGCGATGCCGCGCGATCACGTATTCGAACGGATCCCAGAACGCATCGGCCACCGCGCGCACGGCTGCGTCGCCGGGGAACATCAGCGGCAGCTCGCTCTTGTACATCAGCACGCAGCTCGGGATCGCGCCGATCAGCGCATAGCCTTCACGCGCGTAGCGTTCGAGCACCGGGATGTTGACGGCCTGCTTCGCGGCGACGCCCTCGAGATTGCCCTGCTCGAGCAGCGGCATCCCGCAGCACGCTTCGCGCGTGACGAGTTCGTACGGGATCTCGTTGTGCGCGAGAATCGCGAGCAGGTCGTGGCCGATGCCGGGCTCGTTGAAATTCACGTAGCACGTCGCGTAGATCGCGACCTTGCCGGGCGTGCGTTCGCCGTCGCGCACGGGCGAATCGTCCGAGCGCCGGGCGGCGCGCCGGAACGTGCGCGGCGCGAATTCCGGCAGCCATGCATGGCGATCGACGCCGAGCGCCGCTTCGAGCGCGTGGCGCGCGGGCGGCGTGCGGTTCACCGCGTTGACCGTCTGCGTGACGACCGGGATGCCCGCGAAATGGCCGAGCGCATCGGTATTGGACAGCACCTTGTCGCGCAGCGTCGCTTCGCCGCGCTTGTAACGCGCGGCCTTGCCGCGCAGCATCAGGTGCGGGAAGTCGACGTTCCATGCGTGCGGCGGCACGTACGGGCATTTCGTCATGTAGCAGAGGTCGCACAGATAGCACTGGTCGACGACCTTGCCGAACGCGGCCTTCGGCACTTCCTCGATGTCGCCCGTCGGCGTGTCGTCGACCAGGTCGAACAGCGCCGGAAACGCGCCGCACAGCGACACGCAGCGCCGGCATCCGGCGCAGATGTCGAAGACGCGCGTCATTTCCGCATCGATCGCGGCCTGGTCGTAGAACGCTTCGGACTGCCAGTCGAGCGGATGCCGGGTCGGGGCTTCGAGACTGCCTTCCTTGTGGGGCATGGGGCGCTCCCGCGTGGCGCGCATGTGCGCGCACCGCCCGCGCGGTGCGGGCGGCGATGAACGAACAGCCGGCCGCGTGCCGGTCGCGCGGCGCTGCCGTGCGGCCGGCCGGCGGCCCGTCAGTCGACGAGACTGTCCAGCGCCTTCGTGTAGCGGTTCGCGTGGCTGCGTTCGGCCTTCGCGAGCGTCTCGAACCAGTTCGCGATTTCGTCGAAACCTTCGTCGCGCGCGGTCTTCGCCATGCCCGGATACATGTCGGTGTATTCGTGCGTTTCACCGGCGATCGCCGATTCGAGATTCAGCCGCGACGAACCGAACGGCAAACCCGTGGCCGGATCGCCGACGGCTTCCAGGTATTCGAGATGGCCGTGCGCATGGCCGGTTTCGCCTTCGGCGGTCGAGCGGAACAGCGCAGCGACGTCGTTCTGCCCCTCGACGTCGGCCTTCGAAGCGAAATACAGATAGCGCCGATTCGCCTGCGATTCGCCCGCGAATGCGGCCTTCAGGTTCTCTTCGGTTTTGCTGCCCTTGAGTTGAGCCATTTGCGCCTCCGTTCGAGTCGGCGCGGCCGCGTATGACGCCGGGCCGATCAGATATGTGGGGAACGATGCGTGTGCCGGGTGCGCATCGTGCTCTTCAATCTAGGCGCTCGCGCTCGCATCCCCCAATAGGCTTTTTCAATGCGGACGATAGTGTCGGGGCGCAACGCGGCGAATGGCCGGAAGACTGGCGCCGCGGGCACCGCGATCGTCATGCGCCAGGCATCACGCATCCATCGCGCGCCTGAGCAGCAGTTCGCGCTCACGCTCGTTGCGCGTCAGTTCCGCCGCGCGGCGGAACTCCAGCTTGGCCTCGTCGGCGCGGCCGAGCTTCGCGAGCAGATCGCCGCGCACGCTCGGCAGCCAGTGATAGCGCGCAAGCGCCGGATCGTCGCGCAGCACGTCGACGAGTTCGAGCGCTGCGGCCGGCCCGAACGCCATCCCCACCGCGACCGCGCGATTCAGCTCGACGACCGGCGACGGCGCGACTTCGGCGAGCGCGTCATACAGTGCGACGATCTGCGCCCAGTCCGTGTCCGAAGCGTGCCGCGCCCGCGCGTGGCACGCGGCGAGCGCGGCCTGCAGCGCATACGGTCCGCGCACGCCGCCGAGCTTCGTCGCCCGCTCCAGCGCCGCGAGGCCGCGCCGGATCAGCAACGGATCCCAGCGGCTGCGGTCCTGGTCGAGCAGCAGCACGGGCCGGCCCTGCGCGTCGACGCGTGCATGCATGCGCGACGCCTGCAGCTCCATCAGCGCGACGAGCCCGAGCACTTCGCTTTCGTCCGGCGCGAGCCCGGCCAGCACGCGGCCGAGCCGCAACGCCTCGTCGCATAGCGACGGACGCATCCAGTCGTCGCCCGCCGTCGCCGCATGGCCTTCGTTGAACACGAGGTAGATCACTTCGAGCACCGAGGCGAGCCGCGCGGGCCGCGCATCGGCGGCCGGCACCTCGAACGGCACGTGCGCCGCCGCGAGCGTGCGCTTCGCGCGCACGATCCGCTGCGCGATCGTCGGCTCGGGCGTCAGGAACGCCCGGGCGATCTCGCCCGTCGTCAGCCCGCCGAGCAGCCGCAGCGTCAGCGCGACGCGCGCGTCGGTCGACAGCACCGGGTGGCACGACGTGAAGATCAGCCGCAGCAGGTCGTCGCCGATGTCGTCGTCGCGCGCGTCGGCGAGTGCATCCGCGATATCGGGGACGACATGCGCGTCGAGCGCGTCCATCTCGTGACCAAGCTGGTCGCGCTTCGCCGCATGAAGCGACTCCTGCCGGACCCGGTCGAGCGCGCGACGCTTCACGGCCGTCATCAGCCAGGCGGCCGGATTGTCGGGCACGCCGTCGACGGGCCAGTGCTCGAGCGCGGCGACGAGCGTGTCCTGCGCCAGTTCCTCGGCCACGCCGACGTCGCGCACCACGCGCGCGGCGCGCGCGATGATCTTCGGCGCCTCGATTCGCCAGACCGCTTCGATCGCACGATGAGTCGCCTCATGCGTCACGACGCCTGCCCCTGGGCGGACGCATCCAGCGGCATGGCCATCAGTTCCCACGTGTGGCCGTCCGGATCGGTGAACCCGTGGCCGTACATGTTCGGGTACTCGCGCGGCGCCTGCGGCGCGGTCCCGCCGGCCGCCAGCGCTTTCGCGACGATCGCGTCGACTTCGGCGCGGCTGTCGCACGACAGGCACGACAACACCTGGATGTGCGTCGCCGGATCGATGATGGTCTTGTCGGTGAAGGTCTGGAAAAACGGCCGCACGAGGAGCATCGCGAAGATCGTGTCGCTGATCCGGATGCAGGCGGCCTGATCGTTGGTATAGGCCGGCACGACCTCGAAGCCGAGCGCCTGATAGAACGTCTTCGCGCGCGGCAAGTCGGCTACCGGCAGATTGATGAAAACCATCTTGTGCATGACGGGGTGCTCCCAGTGAGGGTGGATTCAGGCGTGGCTACGGCCGACGTGGAGATCGCGGAACCGCTCGACCGCCTCGCTCGGCGTGAGGTCGTCGAGCTCGAACAGCGGCCGCACCTCGATCTCGCAATCGAGCTCGGCGCCGAACGGCGCGGGGAACCGGCGCGTCCATTCGAGCGCTTCGTCGCGCGAACGCACCTGGATCAGCGTATAGCCGGCGATCAGTTCCTTCGTTTCGGCGAACGGGCCGTCGATCACCGTGCCCTTGCCGCCCGTATAGCGCACGCGCCAGCCGTGGGCACTCGGCCTCAGGCCGTTGGCGTCGAGCAGCACGCCGGCCTTCGCCAGTTCCTCGTGATAGACCGTCATGGCCTCGACCAGCCGGTTGTCCGGCAACGCGTCGGATTCGCTGACGGCGTTCGCCCGGATCATGATCATGAATCGCATCGTTCACTCCTTGTCGTCGGTGGATGGCGGCGCCCGTTCCGCGGCGCCTTACCCGGACGACGGGCGGAAGACGGCCGGATCGACACGCGCCACGACGAATCAGGGTAAATACCGAGTCGTGATGCTCACAGGAAGCACGGGCCGACCGCGCGCACTTCGACCGTGCACCATTGCGCGGCCGGGCACTGGCGCGCGATCTCGATCGCTTCTTCGCGCGTGTCGACGTCGACGAGGAAGAAGCCTCCGATCATCTCCTTCGCCTCCGCGAACGGGCCGTCGAGCAGGCGCGTCTCGCCGTCGCGCACCTGCACGCGCGTGCCGCGCTCGGACCGCTCCAGCGACTCGACGCCGCGCAGCACGCCGCGCGCCTTCAACGACTCGGCGAAATCGACCATCCGCGCGTAGAGCGCCTGACCTTCGTCGAGCGTGCGCTCGGCGCGCTGTTCGGTCGGTTCGACAATCAACAGCATGTAAGACATGGATTTCTCCTGTGGGGACGGGGTGCTGCGGCATGCGCCGGGTGAGCGGCATGCGACGCTCGATGCGAAAGCGTAACAGCCGCGGGGCGGCTTGCCGCATCGTTGGCCAACCGGCACTGGCCGGACGGCCATTTCGGCCGCAGCCTGACATTTTGCCTTCAAGATGCGGTCCCGAACTGTCGGATTCTCATCCCGTGGACCGTCTCATGTCACGCCCGCTCCCCCTGTTTGCCGTTGCGCTGCTCGTGGCGTTGTCCGTCGTGCTCTGCGCGCCCCTCTTCGCCCGGCTGGCCGCCGCACCGCCGCTCAGCAGCGGCTGCGGCGGCGCGGCCACGGCGATTACCGAGATCCGCCGCGCCGGCCGGCCGTCGCCGCTCGCCGGGCAAACGACGTCGATCGAAGCGGTCGTCACCGCGGCGTTCGGCGGCGCCGACGGCCTGGGCGGCTTCTTCGTCCAGCAGGCCGACGCGCAGCGGCAACGCCGGCCGGGCGTTTCGGAAGGCCTGTTCGTCCACGCGCCGAGCGCGCGCGCCGAACCCGGCGATCTCGTGCATCTGACCGGCAGGGTCGACGAGCAATACGGCCGCACGCAGTTCACGCTGTCAGGCCGCGTGACCGTGTGTGCGCGCGGGCAGACGGTCACGCCGGCGGTGCTCGCGCTGCCGGTCTCGTCGCCCGCCGTCCTGGCCGCGCACGAAGCCATGCGCGTACGCCTGCCGCAAACGCTGACGGTCAGCGATACCCACGAACTCGGCCGCTACGGCAGCATCGTGCTGAGCAACGGCCGGCTGCGCGTACCGACCCAGGTCGCGCTGCCGGCCGACGCTGCCGCGCAGGCGGCAGCCAACGCGCTGAACCGCATCGTGCTCGACGACGGTTCGAGCCGCCGCGACCCGGCGACCGTCCGCTATCCGCCGCCCGCGCTGAGCGCCGCCAACACGCTGCGCGCGGGCTACACGGTACGCGGCGTCGAAGGCGTGCTCGAGTTGCGCTACGGCGCATGGCGGCTGCAACCGGTGGCCGGCACGCCACCGGTATTCGACGCCGCCGCGAACCCGCGTACCGCGGCACCGGCCCGGCATCCCGATGCCGACGTGCGCGTCGTATCGTTCAATGTCTTCAATTATTTCAACGGCGACGGCCGTGGCGGCGGATTCGGCGCGCCGGCCGACCGCGGCGCGAAAACGCCTGCCGCGTTCGCGCGGCAGGAAGCGAAGATCGTCGCGGCGTTGCGCGCGCTGCGCGCCGACGTGATCGGACTGATGGAAATCGCGAACAACGGCCACGGCGACGCGAGCGCCGCGAGGCGTCTCGCCGCGCAACTCGGCGACGGCTGGCGCGCGGTCGATCCCGGCACCGCGCGGCTGGGCCGCGATGCGATCGCGGTCGCGCTGCTGTACGACAGCCGCACGGTCGAGCCGGTCGGGCGCGCCGCCACCGTCGCACTCGGCGGCCGGCACCGCCCGCCGCTCGCGCGGACGTTCCGGCGCATCGGCGGCACGCGCGCGTTCACGGTCGCGGTCAATCACCTGAAGTCGAAGAACTGCCCGCATGCGAGCGGCGCCGATCTCGACCAGTCCGACGGCCAGGGCTGCTGGAATGCGGCGCGTACCGAGGCGGCCGCGCGCGTCGCCGACTGGCTCGCCACCTCGCCGACGGGCATCGCGGCCAATGGCGTGCTGCTGATCGGCGACCTGAACAGTTATGCGAAGGAAGACCCGGTGCGCGCGCTGGAAGCGCGCGGCTACGCGAACCTGGTTGCGCGCTTCGTCGGCGATGCTGCGTACAGCTACGTATTTCGCGGCGAAGCCGGCAGTCTCGACCATGCGCTTGCCACGCCGCCCCTCGCCGCGCGCGTGAAGGCCGTGCAGATCTGGCACATCAACGCGGATGAACCGCTCGTCCTGCAACCCGTGCCCGATTACAAAACGTCCGCGCGACGGTCGGCTTATTACGCGCCCGACGCCTACCGCTCGTCGGACCACGATCCCGTCGTCATCGACGTCGCGCTGGACGGCAGCGGGGTGCAATCGGCTCCGGGCACGAATCGTGCGCCTCGATCCGGTGTGGATTAGTGCAATTGCATCAGTACGCGACCTGCAACGGCACTATTTACCTGATGGGCCGGCAACGCCATATTTACCGGGCCTTCACTGCGATCCGCTGCTCGACATGCTGCCTCGTCCGAGACGCGAAATTTTTTCAACCACCGCCCCGCCCCGCGTGACGGGGCTTTCCGGCGATCCCGCCGACGAATTGAAAATTTGTCTCGAAACTCGGGCGGATCAAGTGAATCACACTAGTTGCTGGGATTCGTCTTATCTTCAAATTAGCCTGGAATCAAAGGAGGATAAACACCATGGCGCTTACCGACTCGATCGAACACAAGCTCGACCGCGGCTTGTCCGACATCCGCCGCACCGGCCGACGCGTTGGCCGTACGACCCGCTCCGCCGCCCGCGATCTGCAAACCGACGTGAGCGACGATCTGCGCGGGCTGGTCGATGAACTGGAAGATTTGCTGAAAAACGATGGCGATGGCGATATCGCCGCGTTGCGCAAGCGCATCCAATCCCGGATCGACGAAGCGCGCGGCGCGCTCGACTACGCATCGGGCAGCGCGGCCGCCCGGCTGCGCGATTCGGCCGAACGCATGTCGCAGGTCGTGCACGAGAATCCGTGGCAGACCGCCGGCGTCGTCGCTGGCCTCGCGTTCGTCGCAGGGCTGCTCCTTTCCCGCCGTTGAACGGGGCTACCGGCACCGCCGCCCGCCCCGCTGCCCGCACCGTCCGTCCTCAATCAGACAACGAAGGAGAAACCGCCATGCAGAAATCCCTCGCCATGAAAGCCGCCGCTGCCGTGATGCTCGGCAGCCTCGCCCTCGCCGGTTGCACGACCACGTCCGACAAACCCGATAGCGCGGCGGCCAGTGCGTCGAAACGCCAGTCGATCGACGCCAGCGTGAATGCAACGCTGTCGCGCCTGTATTCGACGGTCCCGGGCTCGCGCGATCTGGTCTCGAAAGCACGCGGCGTCCTCGTGTTCCCGAACGTGCTGCAGGCCGGCTTCATCGTCGGCGCCCAGTCCGGCAACGGCGCGCTGCGCGTCGGCGGCAGTACCGTCGGCTACTACAACACGTCGTCGCTGTCGGTCGGGCTGCAGGCCGGCGCGCAGTCGAAGGCGGTCGTGTTCCTGTTCATGACGCAGGATGCGCTCGACTCGTTCCGCAAGTCGGAAGGCTGGTCGGCCGGCGCCGACGCGTCGGTCGCGGTCGTGAAGGTCGGCGCGAACGGCGCGGTCGACACCACCACGGCCACCGCACCGGTGGAAGTGCTGGTCCTGACCAACGCGGGCCTGATGGGTGACCTGTCGGTGAACGGCACGAAGGTCACCAAGCTCCACATCTGACGACGCGGCACGCGGCCTCGCGCCGCGTTCGCTTCCCGGCAGCGCCGCGGCCCCGGCCGCGGCGTTTTCGCATGTGTCTCACGCAGCGGCTATGATGGCGGCACCTTTGCGGGCATACTCCGCATGGGCCGCCCCGCCGCGCATTTGGCCGCGAACCCGTGACGTTCGCGAACCGATCGCGCACAGGGCAACGCGATTCAATCAAACCACGCATCAATCTGCGCGAATGTCTCCCATGGATAGCGGACAAGACCACCAAAAATTTTTATATTTCCTGCTGTTCGCGGTCACCGTCGGACTCTGCTGGATCCTCGCACCGTTCTTCGGCGCCGTGTTCTGGGGCACCATTCTCGCGATCCTGTTCCAGCCCGTGCAGCGCTGGCTGGCCGCGCGCTTCGGCAAGCGGCGCAATCTGGCCGCGCTCGTCACGTTGTCGTTGATCATCCTGATCGTGATCCTGCCGCTCGTGTTCGTCGCCGGGACGCTCGTGCAGGAAATCGCGTACGTGTACCAGGAAATCAAGACCGCGCAGCCGAACTATTCGCAGTACTTCCAGGACATCATTCACGCACTGCCGTCGTCGATCCAGCATCTGCTGCAGAAATACGGGCTGACCAACATCCCGGGCATCCAGAAGAAGCTGACAGACGGCGCCGCGCAGATCAGCCAGTTCGCGGCCACCCAGGCGCTCAGCATCGGCCAGAACACGTTCCAGTTCATCGTGAGCTTCGGCGTGATGCTGTACATGGTGTTCTTCCTGCTGCGCGACGGCGGCGAGATCGGCCGCCGCGTGCGCCGCGCGCTGCCGCTCGACGACGAGCACAAGAACCTGCTGCTCGCGAAATTCACGACGGTCGTGCGCGCGACCGTGAAGGGCAACATCGCGGTCGCGCTCGTGCAGGGTGCGCTCGGCGGCCTGATCTTCTGGATCCTCGGGATCGAGGGCGTCGTGCTGTGGGGGGCGTTGATGGCGTTCCTGTCGCTGCTGCCCGCGATCGGCGCGGGCCTCGTGTGGGTGCCGGCCGCGCTCTACCTCCTGATGATCGGCGCGGTCTGGAAATGCGTGATCCTCGTCGTGTTCTGCGTCGGCGTGATCGGCCTCGTCGACAACCTGCTGCGCCCGATCCTCGTCGGCAAGGACACGAAGATGCCCGACTGGGTCGTGCTGATCTCGACGCTCGGCGGGATGGCCTTGTTCGGCATCAACGGCTTCGTGATCGGGCCGCTCGTCGCCGCGCTGTTCATGGCGAGCTGGGATATCTACGCGCGCGCCGAACAGGGCGAATGACGCGCGGCCGGCCGCCGGCGATCCGCACGCATGCGGAAAGCGCCGATCAAGGATGACGGATATGGATCACGACGGGCGCCGCGGCGCCCGTTGCTTCATCCGCCGCGACCGTCATCACGCCGCCGTACGGCCCGACGCGATGAACCCGGCCCGGCGCCAGCCGCACGCTTCGTTCGTCGCGCGCATCGCGCCACGTCACACGCACCGCCGCGCCGCCGTCCGACGCGAACGGCGCGCCGTCGGGCCCGACCAGCGCCACCTGCGCACCGGCCAGATGCCGGCCATGCGCATCGAACCGGAGCGTGGCCGTTGCCGCGCCGTCGGCCGCCGCCAGCGCGTCGATCTGCACGCCCGCCGGCGCATCGAGCGTCACGTCGTAGAGATCGACGAGCGAACCGGTGAACCGCACGACGCCATCCGGCGTGGGCTGTCCAGCCGCCATCGCGTTCGGCATTGCATTCGACATCGCGAGTACGACACCGAGCCCGAACACCATCCTCCGCACGACTGCGGCGCCCACTGCCGTGGCCGTGGCCGTGGCCGTGGCCGTGGCGGTTGCCGTTGCCGATCGCTTCGCGTTGTCGCGCATGTTCCCTCTCCTCTGCCGCGTTACCGGAAAAACAGGCGGCGTGACGCGTCGGTCACGCCGCCTGTGTACTGGCAATCACTGTAGGGAGAGCGGCCCGGACAATATATGGGACAAGTCCTAAACTTCAGCCGGATGGATCGAACTCAGCGCGGTCGACACGGCCGCGCGGCCCGACGCGACCGATGTCGCATGCCCGTCACGCGTCCGGATCGACGCGCAGCACGAGCTTGCCGCGATGGTCGCCGTCGAACAGGCGGTTCAGCACGTCGGGCGCGTTTTCGAGACCGTCGGCCACGGTTTCCTCGGCCTTGAGGCGGCCGTCGCGCAGCCAGCCCGCGAGCGTCTGCACGGCTTCGCGGCTCTTGCGGTAGTCGAGGATCAGGAAGCCGCGCATCGTCAGCCGCTTCGAGATCAGCACGCCGACGTCGTCGGCCGCGCGGCCGCTGTTGTAGTTCGAGATCACGCCGCACAGCGCGACGCGTCCGCCGATCACCATCCGCGACAGCACCGCGCGCATCACCTCGCCGCCGACGTTCTCGAAGTTCACGTGCACGCCGTCCGGCGTCGCCGCCTTCAGTTGCTGGCGGAAATCGTCGGCCTTGTAGTCGACGGCCGCGTCGAAATCGAGCGTCTCGGTCAGGTAGCGGCACTTGTCCGCGCCGCCCGCGATGCCGACCACCCGTGCGCCGTGGATCTTGCCGATCTGCCCGGCGATCGAGCCGACCGAGCCGGCCGCCGCCGACACGACGAGCGTTTCGCCCGGCTGCACCGGCGCGATGTCGGTCAGCCCGTAGTACGCGGTCAGCCCGCTCATCCCGCATGCGCCGAGCAGCGTCGGCAGCGGCAGGCCCGACTGCGCGGGCAGCTTCACGAGCTGCGCGGCCTGCTCGGCCGGCACGACCGCATAGTCCTGCCAGCCGACGAGCCCCTGCACGAGATCGCCTTCCGCGAAACCCGCATGGCGCGACGCGACCACGCGGCCGATACCGAGCGCGCGCATCACCTCGCCGATCGCGACGGGCGGCAGGTACTGCGGCACGTCGCTCATCCATACGCGGTTGGTCGGGTCCATCGACAGATACAGCACGCGCGCGAGCACCTCGCCGTCGGCGAGCGCCGGCACCGGCGTCTCGACGAGCGAGAAGTGTTCGCGGCCGACCCGCCCTTCCGGGCGCGTCTTCAGCAGCAGCTGGCGATTCACGGGTGTCGACATGATGTTCTCCTCCAATCGTTATGGTTCGGGATACGCGTCAGACCGCGCACATGCCGCCGTCGATCACGAGTTCGGCGGCCGTCACGAAGCGGCTCTCGTCGGACGCCAGATACACGGCCGCGTGCGCGACGTCGTCCGGCTCGCCGAGCCGGCGCAGCGGAATGCCGCGCGCGAGCTTGCGCGTCGCGTCGCGTTCGCCGAGCGACTGGAACAGCGGCTCGACGATCCCCGTGCGGATGAACGCCGGGTGAATCGAATTGCAGCGCACGTCGATCTCGCGGCGCGCGCAGTCGATCGCGACCGACTTCGTCAGCGACGCGACCGCCGCCTTCGACGTGTTGTACGCGGTGAAGTCCGGTTCGACCTTGAACGCCGCGACCGACGAAATGTTGATGATCGACGCGGGATGGCTCTCGGCCAGATACGACAGCGCATGCTTGCAGCCGAGCATGATGCTCTCGACGTTGACCGCCATCACGCGCCGCCATTCGTCCAGCTCGATTTGCGCGGGCGAGCCGATCGAGCCGACGCCCGCGTTGTTGACCAGCACCGACAGCCCGCCCATCGCATCGGTCGCCTGCGCGAGCAGCGCCTGCCAGCGCGCTTCGTCGCGCACGTCCTGGGTTGCGGCGAACGCGACCGGCGTCGCATGGCCCGCGTTGAGTTCCTGCGCGAACGCATCGAGCACCGCCGCTTCCGCGATGTCGGTCAGGAACACGCGCGCGCCCTGCTCGACCATCCGGCGCGCGATCGCACGGCCGAGGCCGCCCGCGGCGCCCGTGATGTAGGCGCACTTGCCGGCGAGGCGCGGAAAAACGATTGTCATGTGACCTCCTCCTGTCGTGAATCGTCGTCGCGGAACGCTGCCGCGACGGGGTTGCCGTGCATCTTCCAGCCGACGTGTGCCGGTCGCGGGTGTGCCGACATGGCGACGCAACGCACGGTTCCCGCGAGTATATCGAGATAACCTGGACGCACGCCGAACCGGCCGGGCGGCTTGCCCGCGGTGAAACGACAGCCAGCGTACGCGAATGCCGCCAATCGATGAAATGAATATTCGTTATGCCCAGTCATAGGCGTCGTTCATGACTTGCACGTGCCGGCGCCCATGCGCAAACCGCTCGGCGCGGCCCGTCGGATGGGCTGCGTCGGCTAGTCGATTAGCGGGAAAACGGGTGTTGCGTTGCGCACGGGGAAGAACGCAATCGGGAAGAGGATCCGGCGTGGAATCGTGCGACCCGCCGGAAAGCGCCGGACGAACGCCGAGGCAAGAAGGCGCCAGGCAGGCGGCGCCGGAGCGTCCGCCGTCGGCGACCGTCAGAATCCGTCGCCCGACGGCGCGCGCACGAATGCGCAGAGTTGCGGCGAATGCGTGTCGATCATCTGCTGGAACGGCGCACGGTGCCCGTACGCGATGCCCGACACGAGCAGCAGGCAGACGGCCGCGACGCGCGGCGAGAACGCGCGCTGCCGCGCGCCGTCGTAGCCGCGCAGGAACACCAGCGCGACCAGCGCGCCGAGCATCCAGCCGACGACGACTTCCGGCACGGTGTGCGAATGATCGAACACGCGCGCGACGGCCGTGATCGCGCCGACGGCCAGCCCGGCCGCGATACCGGGCGCCTTGCCCGGCCGGAACGCCTGCCACAGCATCGACAGCGCGACTGTCCACACGGACGTCGACAGCATCGTATGGCCGCTGATCACGCGGAAATCGAACTGGGGCAACTCGATGCCGCATCCGGCATACAGGATCTTCGTGGCGCCGACGACGCCCATGGCGGCGGCCAGCAGCACGCCCCAGCGGGCGGCGAGGCGCCAGTCGGTCAGCGCGAGCCATGCCGCGCAGGTCAGCGCGATCGGCAAGGTCAGCGCGGCATCGCCGATGTTGCTGATTTCACTCCACATGACGGACTTCGGGGACGATCGAAAGGCCGCAGTTTACCGCATGCGCGCGGCGCACCTGTGTCAGCCTGTGACAGGCTGTATCAACCCGCGACACCGGTAATCAACAGCAGGTTCGTGCCGGTGATCACGGCGAACAGCGCCCAGGCGACCACCTGCATCCCGCGCCCGATCGCATGTTCGCCCATCGTGCCGCGGTCGCTGACCGAGCGGATCAGCGGCCACATCGCGAACGGCAACTGCAGGCTCAGCAGCACCTGGCTCCACACGAGCAGTTGCCCGACCGAGCCGTCGCCGAGCCACAGCACGCCGATCAGCGCCGGCACGAGCGCGAGCCCGCGCGTGATCAGTCGACGCTGGTAGCACGGGATCTTCGTATGCAGGAAACCGTCCATGATGACCTGGCCGGCGATCGTGCCGGTCAGCGTCGAGCTTTGCCCCGACGCGAGCAGCGCGATACCGAACAACAGCGCGGCCGCGCCGCCCGCGATCGGCGTGATCAGCCGGTACGCCTGCTCGATGTCGGTCACGTTGTGCTGGCCGGTCGCATGGAATGCCGCGCCCGCGACGACGAGGATCGCCGCATTGACGAGCATCGCGACGAACAGCGACACGATGGTATCGATGCGCACGATGGCGAGCGTGTCGCGGATCACGCCGCGCGCGCCGCCGACCACGTGCCGCGTCTGCACGACCGACGAATGCAGGTACAGGTTGTGCGGCATGATCGTCGCGCCGACGATGCCGAGCGCGAGCACGATCGCATCCTTGCGGTCGTGACCGGGATCGCCCGGCACGAGCCCGCCCACCACCGCATGCCAGTCGGGCGGCGTGATCGCCACCTGCGCGACGAAGCAGAACGCCATCGTCGCGATCAGCCCGAGCACGATCGCCTCGATCTGCCGGACCCCCTTGCCCTGCAGGCCGAGCACGATCACCGTGTCGAGCGCGGTCAGCACGACGCCCCACGCGAGCGGCACGCCGAGCAGCAGCTTGAACGCGAGCGCGCAGCCGAGCACTTCCGCGATGTCGCACGCGATGATCGACACTTCGGCGGTGATCCACTGCACGACGCGGCCAAGGCGGCCGTAACGGTCGTAGCTGGCTTGCGCGAGATCCTTGCCCGCGACGAGGCCGAGCCGCGCCGCGAGCATCTGCAGGAAGATCGCCGCGAGGCTCGAGAACGCGACGACCCACAGCAACGAATAGCCGAACTGCGAGCCGGCCTGGATATCGGTCGCCCAGTTGCCGGGATCCATGTAGCCGATCGCGACCAGCAGGCCGGGGCCGAAAAAACGCCTGAGCTTCTGCCAGCGCGGCGCGGCGGCGTCGATCGTGATGCTGCCCTTTACTTCCGACGGGCAGAAAGGGGCGGTGGCGGTGGTGGGGAGGAAGGGCATGGAAACCGGGAATCGAGATCGCGACACGACGATTCTACGGGTATCCGGCCCGTTTTTCCGCGCTCTGTCACGCACGCGTCGCAACACGCGGCGGCGCGCCCGTCGTTCGAATCGGGCGACGCCGCGCCGTGCGCGAGGATTTTTTCCCGTTCGGTGACGCGAAATTCGGTAGGCGACATCAACAGGCGCTGGCGAAACAGCTTCGCGAGCCGCTCGCCGCTGCCGAGCCCGGTGCGCCGCGCGACCTTGTCGGCCGGCAGCGTCGTATGGATCAGCATGTGGCACGCACGTTCGAGCCGCACGTGCTGGACGAACTCGGTCGGCGTCACGCCGATTTCCTTCTTGAAGCGCCGCAGGAAATTGCGCTCGCTCATCGCGGCCGCGTGCGCGGCGTTCGCAATCGAGATGCGGTTCACGCTCTGCGCGCGCAGCCGCTGCGCGGACATCCGGATCGACGGGCTCGCGCTCAGTTCGCGGAACGCCCACATCGACTGCACGTAGCGCTGCTCGACCGGCCGCATCATGTTGCTGGCGATCTCCTGCGCGGCGCCGTCGCCGAGGTCGGCGCGGAACATGTCGAGCGCGGCGGCGAACACGTCGGTCTCGCCGGGCCGCGATTCGATCGTCGTGGCGGCGGCGCGCCCGGCCCTGCCCGGCCGCACGTCGATCGACGACGACGGCCGCCGCGTGGCGGCGAGCGCGGGCAGATCCATCGCGTCGACGATCCAGCGCGCATGCTGACGAATGTCGGCCAGGCGTCGCTGCAATGCGTCGTCCCAGTTGACGGCCGCGCGGTCGCCATGAAGATGAAAGAACGCGAGCGCACGGCGGCTGTGTTCGTCGCCGAGCGGATCGGCCGCGATTCTCACGCCAGACGACGACTGCAACAGCCCCCCGCTTTCGGACACGTACTTAAGCTGGTAATCCACGCCGTATCCATGCAGGCGATTCGCCAGATTGAAGGCCTCGCCGAGACGCGCGGCCTGGGCCAACGAAAACCCCGTACTCAAATAGATAACGACCCACCGCTGATCTGCTGCATTCACTGGCCAAGCCCCCGACTTGTTCGACTTCTTCTAATACCGTCGAACTGTCAGGCTTATATTTGGTTTGAATGCGTGCGACAGGACGGCTATCCCGAAATATGAAGCGACGGCATCTTAGCCGAACGGGTAGTGCCTTTGGCGCGAAATGGCCGACGGGGACAGCATGATGGCGGATTACTACAGGCTGCCGCGCACCGCCGGTATGCCGACATGGAATCGCGTATGCGATACGGTAGATTATTGCGACGGTCATGCTTAATGACGTGCGTGTTCGATGGCGTTGCGCAGCGGTCAAGCGGACGCTCGCGTATCGGCGCGAACGGCATCGACACGCATCGACATCCATCGAACAGGAGCGAGCGCCGCGTATGCCGACCCGCGCATCCGTTGCCCGCGCATCCTTTAGAATCGATCCGTCCTTCACCACGCCGCCCGCGCTCCGTGCCCGCCGATCACCGTCTCGACCTGAACCTGTTCCGCGTGTTCGACGCCGTCTACGTGCACGGCGGCATAGGTGCGGCCGCCCGCGCGCTGCATCTGACGCAGCCGGCCGTCACGCATGCGCTCAACCGGCTGCGCGCGCATTTCGACGATCCGCTGTTCGTGCGCCAGGGCAACCGCATCGTGCCGACCGAGCGCACGCGCGCGATCATCGCGGACGTGCAGCTCCACCTCGCCGGCCTGCAACGCACCGCGCGCGACCCGGCGGCGTTCGATCCGGCGACGCTCGACCTGAGCATCGCGGTCGGCATCCGCGACGTGCTCGAATCGATCGCGCTGCCGCAGATCGTCGCCGCGTTCGCGGACGAAGCGCCGGGCCTGCGCTTCGTAAGCCGCCGCGTCGCGGTGCACGACATCGAGCGCGAACTTGCGTCGGGCAACCTCGATCTCGCGGTCGATCGCCGCGTGCAGACCGGCCCGCGCATCGCGACCGAACACCTGCTCGACGATTCGCTGGTCGTCGCGATGCGGCACGATCATCCGCTGACGAGCGGCCCGCTGCGGCGCGGCGACTATTTCGCCGCCCGGCACGTCGCGGTGTCGTCGCACGGCGAACCGCAATCGCTCGACGTGCTGCTCGGCAACGACGGACGCTTGCGTCATATCCAGCTCGTCTGCCAGCACTATTTCGCCGCATGTCAGATCGCCGCGGCGGGCAATCTGCTGCTGACGCTGCCGCGCACGTATGCACTGCGCATGGCCGCGATGCTGCCGATCGCCGTGCAGCCGCTGCCGCTGCGGCTGAAGCCGTTTCCGCTGCTCGCGTACTGGCACGAATCGCGCGAAACCGACCGTGCGCACCAGTGGGTGCGCGAACGCGTCGCGGCGCTCGTGCGCCGGAGTGCCGGCGTCAGGGCCGACTGATTGCGTCGAACGTCGTCGCAACACGCTGCGCCCGCGCTTTCCGGCAAGACGGTATGCTGACGGTCGACATGCCGCGCGTCGACGCGGCCCCTCTTTCCCGCTTACCGGAGATTCGCCATGCCGCTCATCCACGCTGCCGCCACCCTCGCCGCCGACGCGCCGAACTACGTCGTCCAGCTGCAGGCCGGCACGCACGCGCTGACCGGCGACGAAGCGCTGCGCGAAGGCGGCCAGGGCCTCGGGCCGGCGCCGTTCGAACTCGTGCTCGCCGGCCTCGCGCAGTGCACGGCCGCGACGCTGCGCATGTACATGCAGCGCAAGACGTGGCCGGCCGTGCGCATCGACGTGCACACCGAGCTGCATGCCGATCGCGACGGCCAGCAATACGTGCGCCGCATCGTGACGCTCGACGGCCCGCTCGACGACGCGCAGCGCCAGCGCCTCGCGGAGATCTGCGAGAAGACGCCGGTGACGCTGTTCATCAAGCGCGGCACGCGCATCGAAACGACGCTGACCTGACACGCCGCGTGCCCGGCGTGCCTGGCGTGCCGGCCGTGGCGGTCCGCACGCATCGGCACGCAACAAGCAAAACGGGCGGGCCGCGCACGATGCGCGGCCCGCCCGTTTGCGGATGGGGTTCGGCGCTTACAGTCCGAGCGCGGACAGGTCCAGCTTGCCGTCCTTCATCGGCGGGCACCAGAAGTACGCGCCCGTCAGCGGCCGCGTGAAGCGGAACAGGCCGTCGACGATCCCGTCGTCCGCGCCGCTCATGCGGCGCATCTGCACGTCGAACGCGCGGAACGAGCAGCCGAACGCGACGAAATAGAGGCCCGCGCGGCGCGTATCCGACCACGGCGACGAACGGCGCAGCATGAACGCCTCGGGCTCGAAGCTCTCCTGCGCGGTGCGCTTCACGTGCGCGAATTCGGGCGCGTCGTCGAGTTCCTCGTTGTCCGAACGGCGACGCCCGACGATGTGGTCCATGTCGCCCGGCGCAATACGCTCCATCTGGTCGAAGTCGTGCACCCACTGCTGCACCGCGACGAAGCTCGAACCGTCGAGCCCCGCGCCCTGCCCCGTCACGATCGCCGCGGCCACCGCGTCGTCGCCTTCCGGGTTCTCGGTGCCGTCCTCGTAGCCGGACAGGTCGCGATCGTTCGAATAGCGAAAGCCGTCGACGGCTTCCTGCAGCGCGAACGCCGGCGCGAGCGCGCGTTCGATCGCCCGCGCGCGCAGCACGATCTCGCCGCGGTCGTCCGAGCGAAGCCAGACCCACACGTCGGCCGGCGTCGCCGGCAGCGTGCGGTCGTTCACCGCGAACGCCGGATAGTCGGTCAGACCCGGCACCGGATGCCCGAGATAGGCAGCCAGCGCGTGCCCGAAGCCGACGACCGTGTCGCGTCCGTCGGCGATCTCGCGCAGCGCGGTCAGCGCCGCGGCGATATTGCCGTCATTCGACATCGTGAAAGTGAGGTATCGGGCTGCCGTATCGATCGGAGCCAGGATGCCTTGCTGAACGTCGCTCATCGTTTCCTCGGGAATGGTTCGGAATGAATCCGGGCGGGCGCGCATCGTCGCGCGCCGCGGACGCCGAAGTGTAATCGATGCGCCCGCCGGCCCGTGCCCGCCATCGCGGAACGTACGCGAAAAGGGGCCAAAACCTCGAATACTAACCGTATCGACGCCGCAACGTCGCATTCGTCAGACATTGCGGCGCGCGCGACACTCCTGATAAAATCATTGCACGTCTTTTCGGCGTCCTTTCAACCGTTCACTTCAGGGGAGGTGCAGATGTTCCGAATGCCAGCAGCCTTCCCGAACGTGGTCCCACGGCCCAGCTGATCCAGCCCGCCGTCCGCGCCGGCTCCCGAGTTTTCCGCTGACCCGTCAGCCGCGCTTTCCCGACAGCCCGTTTCGTTCCGCCCGCGTGTTTCGCGCGGCCCGGCTGTTGCGTTTTCGACGTTCTCCGAACCGGAAAGTCCCGTCGCGCGATGCGACGGGCAACGATACATGACCAGAAAAACCTCCCATCTGGGCGGCCACGCGTTCCGGGCCGTCTTCGGCTTCACCGTCCGTTACTGGCGCAAGCAGCCGGCGCGCATCGCAACCGTCGCGAGCCTCGCGCTGCTCGCCGCGCTCGCCGACGTCCTCACGCCGCTGTTCGCCGGCCGCCTCGTCGACGCGCTGTCGACCGGCCTGACCGACCGCGCGGCCGCGTGGCATTCGGCGCTCGTCGCGTTCGGCACGCTCGCCGCGCTCGGCATCGGCGCGACGGTGCTGCGCCAGGGCGTCTACCTGAACATCATCACGCTCACGCTGAAGATGATGAGCGAGATCGCCGCCGCGTCGTTCCACCGCGTGCAGCGCTTCTCGACCGACTGGCACGCGAATAGCTTCGCGGGCTCGACCGTGCGCAAGATCACGCGCGGGATCTGGGCGCTCGACCTGCTCAACGACACCGTGCTGATCGCGCTGCTGCCGTCGGTCGCGATGCTGGTCGGTGCGACCGTGCTGCTCGGCGCGCACTGGCCCGTGATGGGGCTCGTCGTCGGCGCGGGCTCGCTGCTGTACATCGCGGTGACGGTCGCGGTGTCGCTCGGCATCGTCGCGCCGGCCGCCCGGCTCGGCAACCTGTGGGACACGCGCCTGGGCGGCGCGCTCGCCGATGCCGTGAGCTGCAACGCGGTCGTCAAGGCGTTCGGCGCGGAAACGCGCGAGGAAGCGCGGCTCGCGCGCGTGATCGGCAAATGGCGGCAGCGTACGCGCCGCACCTGGGTGCGCGGCACGTTCAACGGCGGGCTGCAGGGCGCGATGCTCGTCGCGATGCAGGCCGCGATGATCGGCGTCGCGCTGCGGCTGTGGGCGAACGACGAAGCGAGCGTCGGCGACATCGCGTTCGCGCTGACGATGTTCTTCATGCTGCAGGGCTACTTGCGCGACGTCGGCATGCACATCCGCAACCTGCAGCGCTCGGTAAACGACATGGAAGAACTCGTCGCGCTCGAACGCCAGCCGCTCGGCATCGACGATCGCCCCGGCGCGCCGGCCATCCGGATCGGGCAAGGCGAAATCCGCTTCGAGCACGTGACGTTCCGCTACGGCAACCATCCGGTGCCGCTGTACGACGATTTCTCGATGCGGATCGCGCCCGGCGAACGCGTCGGGCTCGTCGGCCATTCGGGGTCGGGCAAGACGACGTTCATCAAGCTGATCCAGCGCCTGTACGACGTGTCGGGCGGCCGCATCACGATCGACGGCCAGGATATCGCGCAGGTACGGCAGGAGTCGCTGCGCAGCCAGATCGCGATCGTCCAGCAGGAGCCCGTGCTGTTCCATCGCACGCTTGCGGAGAACATCGCGTATGCACGCCCCGACGCGAGCCGCGCCGACATCGAGCGCGCCGCGCGTCTCGCCAGCGCGCACGACTTCATCGTCGCGCTGCCGGACGGCTACGACACGCTCGTCGGCGAACGCGGGATCAAGCTGTCGGGCGGCGAGCGCCAGCGCGTCGCGATCGCGCGCGCGTTCCTCGCGGATGCGCCGATCCTGATCCTCGACGAAGCGACGTCGAGCCTCGACAGCGAAAGCGAGCTGCTGATCCAGCAGGCGATGGAGCGGCTGATGGTCGGCCGCACGACGCTCGTCGTCGCGCACCGGCTGTCGACCGTGCGCGCGCTCGACCGGCTGCTGGTGCTTGATCGCGGCAAGGTGATCGAGGAAGGCGACCACGACGCGCTGATCCGCATCGACGGCGGCATCTACCGCCGGCTGTTCGAGCGGCAGGCGCTGGAGCTGGCGAAGGGGCTCGCCGATTCGCCGCGGCGCATGGCGGATCGCAATGCCGGGCCGCTGGGAGAGCCGGCGGAGGTCTGACGCGAGCGCGTCGCCACACGAGCCGGCGGCGCGGTCATCGCCGCCGCGCCGTGTCGAGTGCAATCGGTTCCGGATCGAGGCCGTGCCCCGCGCACGGCCTTTTTCGTGTGCGCGGCACGGGCTCGGCGGCACCGAACCGCGCGCCGCCGCGTGTCCGCCGCCGGGATCACTTATCATGTCGGCCAGGCAATTCGCGACGAAAGGCAGACCATGTTTACAGGCATTGTTCAGGGTGTCGGCACCATCGACGCCATCAAGGATCACGGCGAGCTGAGGACCTTCAGCATCGCATTCCCCGAGCGGTTCACCGACGATATCGAGATCGGCGCAAGCGTGTCGGTCGATGGCGTGTGCCTGACGGTGACGACCATCCATTCGCCGGAGCTCATCGACTTCGACGTGATGTTGCCGAGCCTGAAAATCACCACGCTGGCCGATCTGGCGATCGGCTCTCGGATCAACCTGGAGCGGGCCGCGAAGGACGGCGCGGAGATCGGCGGGCATCCGCTGTCCGGTCATGTCGACTTCCCGGGGACCATCCTGCACATCGCGTCGTCCGAACACAACCGGATGATCCGCATCGGCGTGCCTGCCGAGTTCAAGCGCTATGTGTTCGCGAAGGGCTATATCGCGATCAACGGCTGCAGCCTCACGGTTTCGGACGTCAATCGCGACGAAGGCTGGTTCGACGTCTGGCTGATTCCCGAAACGCGCCGCGCGACCACGTTCGATGCGAAGGGCGTCAACGACAAGGTCAACATCGAGATCGAGCGCAGCACGCAGGTCGTCGTGGATACGATCCGGGAAGCGGTCAAGGAAACGCTCGGCGAATTGAACGGCGTCGTCACCGCGCTGCTGGCGGAAAAAGGCATCGATATCGAGGAATTGCTGGCGCGCAATGTCGCGCGGCTGCCGAAGCAGTAAAGGGGAATTACCCGCGTGCTAGGTGATCCGCTGGATCACCGAGTACCGGGTGCCGTCGGAAAACACCTCGATCCACGGCTCCGATTCCTCGAACGTCCGGAGGACGAGATCGAGATCGATCGGCTCATCGCCGTCGTCGGGCCACGGCATGTTCCATCCGCCCGCGACGGCCACCACCCCGCCCGTGTAGAGCGGGCATTGCGCCATCCACGCGCGCGCGTAGTCGTGCGCGGCAGTGCCCTTGAAGTTGTCGTTGAACCCCCAGTCGCGCTGCCAGCCGCATGCGTCGAGGTAGGCGTCGATCGCGGCGGAGCCGAAGCGGAACACCGCGTCGACCGGCGGAAGCGACGTTGCATCGGATCGGCACAGCGGGCGATCCGAACGAACAGGTTGCGTGGCAGTCTCCACGCGGCCGCCCGTACCGCTTTCGTCGAGATACACGTTCAGCCAGATGCCGTCGCGCTCGACGGAGATGCACAACGCGCCGGCGTCGACCCCATGCCAGTAGCCGGTGACGGCTTCGCCGTCGGCCGCGAAGCGGTACGCGTGGCATGGCCTGGCGAGGCGCTTCGCTTCGGTCAGAAAGTCGTCCAGTGTCATTGGATGCCTCTCCTGTTCGAGCGTCCCGGGTATCGTATCGCGCCGCTGCGATCGAACGACGTCAAGCGTGGCCGCACACTCACTCCGCCTCCACCCGCGCCCCCTTCCCCACCGCCACGCGCTGCGCGCGATAAATCCCCGCGTGTCCGGAGAACAGATACGCGACGACACAGGCGACGATCGCATACACGCCGATATCCGCGCCGAACAGTTCGATCGCCATGATCGTCGACGCGATCGGCGTATTCGCCGCGCCCGCGAACACCGCGACGAAGCCGAGCCCCGCGAGCACGGGCACCGGCAGCGCCAGCACCTGGCCGAGCGCATTGCCGAGCGTCGCGCCGATGTAGAACAGCGGCGTCACCTCGCCGCCCTTGAATCCCGACGCGAGCGTGACGACGGTGAACGCGAACTTGCCCGCGAAATCGTAAAGCGGCAGCGGGCCGTGAAACGCGGCCTCGATCGTCGGGATGCCGAGGCCGAGATACTGCGGCACGTTCAGCACGGTCGCGGCCACGGCGACCACCAGGCCGCCGAGCACCGGCTGCAGCGGCGCATGGCGGATCACGCGGCGAAACCACGCGGTCAGCGCATGCGTCGCAAACGCGAACAGCCGCCCGACCACGCCGAACGCGATGCCCGCGACGATCGTCACGGCCAGCCCCGTCGCCGATACGGCCGGCACGAACGGAATCGCATAGGCCGTGTGATGGACGCCCCACGCGCGGCACACGACGTCCGCGACGATCGCCGACGCGACGCAGGTCAGCAGCGCGTCGTATCGCACGCGTCCGATCGCGAGCACCTCGAGCCCGAACACGGCGCCCGCGAGCGGCGTGCCGAACACCGACGCGAAGCCGGCCGCGATGCCGCCCATCAGCAGCACGCGGCGATGCTCGCGATCGAGACGAAACAGGTGCGTGACGCGATCGGCGAGCGCGCCGCCCATCTGCACGGCCGTGCCCTCGCGGCCGGCCGACCCGCCGAACAGGTGCGTGACGACGGTCGCGACGAGCACGAGCGGCGCCATCCGCTTCGGCACGAGCGCCTTCGGGTCGTGAATCTCGTCGATCAGCAGGTTGTTGCCGCGCGCGACCGACTGGCCGAAGCGATGGTAGACCCAGCCGGTGGCGAAACCGGCGGCCGGCAGCCCCCACGGCAGCCACGGATGCGCGACGCGCGTATCGGTCGACCAGTCGAGCGCGATCAGGAACAATGCGGAAGCCGTACCGGCCAGCGCGCCGAGCAGCGCTGAAAGCGCGAGCCAGCGGCACACGTAGCGCACGGTCGCGAAAAGATCGGCAGAAGTCGTGAAGAACATGATTTCCAGATTCGACGGAACATCAAAACCTGGGCGGCAGAATACCGGATGGACGGCCTGCGACCTCCTGACGACCCAGGAACACGCAGGCATCATCAGCCGGGCGAACCGGCGGTTGAGGGCCGCACCGCGCGCGTCATGCGCCGCGAACGACCACAGGGAGGCATGCCATCTCCGCAGGCCGCGATTGTACGCGACGCCGCGCCACGCACGCAATGCGGACGCCGATGCGCCACGAAACGACGGCGCCTGCCCGATGCGCCGCCGTCAGTCGCGCGGCGCGAGCGCGATTCGCGCGATCAACCGAGGCGCGATCTGTTCGAGCGGCAGGATCGCCGACGCCGCGCCGACCGCCGCGGCCGCCTTCGGCATCCCGTACACGGCGCTGGTCGCTTCGTCCTGCGCGATCGTATAGCAGCCCTTCGCACGCATGGCCTTCAGGCCGAGCGCGCCGTCGCGTCCCATGCCCGTCAGCAGCACGCCGAGCGCATCGCCCTGCCAGCCGTCCGCGACGCTGTTGAAAAACACGTCGATCGACGGCCGATACGGCGTTTCGGCCGGATGCCGCGTATAGCCGAGCACGCCGCGCGGCGACAGCGTCAGATGGTCGTTGGTCGCCGCGAGCAGCACCTCGCCCGCTTCCGGCACGCTGCCCTGCCGCGCGACGCGCACCGGCAGCCGCGTATAGCCGTCGAGCCATTCGGCCATGCCGTACGCGAATGCCTGGTCGACGTGCTGGACGATCACGATCGCGGCCGGAAAATCGGCCGGCAGCGCGCGCAGCAATGCGGTGAGCGCGGTCGGTCCGCCCGCCGACGCACCGATCGCGACGAGCGTCGGCTGTCCGCGCGTGGGCGCCGGCCCCGGCGGCACGAGCGCCGCGGTGCGGCTTTCGAGCAGTCGGCCGATCTGGTCGATCTTCGCGAGCAGCGCCTGCGGCGGCGCATCGGTCGACAGTCCGAGCGCGAGCGTCGGCGTGTCGACCGCGTCGAGCGCGCCGGCGCCCATCGCTTCGTACACCGACGACGTGTTCGCGCTGACGCTCGCCGTCACGATCAGGATCGCGCACGGCGCGCGCGCCATGATCCGGCGCGTCGCGGCGACGCCGTCGACCTTCGGCATCACGAGATCCATCAGGACGACGTCGGGCGGATGCGCGACGCAGAAATCCACTGCCTCGTCGCCATCGGTCGCCACCCACAGCACGCGATGGTCCGCGCGCAGCGCGATCACGCGGCGCAGCGCCTCCACGGCCAGCGGCAGGTCGTTGACGATGCCGATGTTCATCTGCGCGCGTCCCCGATCAGGTCGTGCACGGCATCGAGCAGCGCCTCGTCGTGAAAACTGCTCTTCGCGAGGTAGTAATCGGCGCCGGCGTCGAGCCCGCGACGGCGATCCTCGTCGCGATCCTTGTACGACACGATCATCACCGGCACGCGCTTGAGCATCGGGTCGCCCTTGATCAGCGTGACGAGCTCGATGCCGTCCATGCGCGGCATGTCGACGTCGGTCACGACGAGATCGAACGCATCGCTGCGCACCGCGTTCCACCCTTCCATGCCGTCGACCGCGACCGTCACGTCGTAGCCGCGCTTTTCGAGCAGCTTGCGTTCGAGCTCGCGCACCGTCAGCGAATCGTCGACGACGAGCACGCGGCGGCGCCGGTCGGCGAGCGCGAGTTGCGGATCGCGCGTGAGCCGCGCGAGTTGCCCGCCGCGCACGAGCTTGTCGACCGAGCGGATCAGATCCTCGACGTCGACGATCAGCACCGGGTCGCCATTCTCGAGCAACGCGCCGGCCGCGATGTTCTGGATCTTGTGCAGACGACTGTCGAGCGGCTGCACGACCAGCATCCGTTCGCCGAGGAAGCGGTCGACCGCGACGCCGTACAGCTCGGGTTCGCCGCCGACGACCACGACAGCGGTGGTGGCGCGCGCGGCATCGGGCTCGCCCGCGTCGAGCAACTGGTGCGCGGCGACGAGGCCCGCGCGCCGGCCGTCGAACGGAAAATGCGGCTGCCCTTCGAGCACGTCGATGTCGTCGTGCGCGAGTTCGAGCGTGCGGCGCACATGCGCGAGCGGGAACGCATACGGTTCGCCGCCGACCTCGACGAGCAGGCTGCGAATCACCGAAAGCGTGAGCGGCAACTGCAGCACGAAGCGCATGCCGGCACCCGGCTCGTTGAAGATCCGCACCGCGCCGCGCACGCCGCGCACCATCTCCTGCACCGCGTCGAGGCCGACGCCGCGCCCCGATACGTCGGTCACCGCATCGCGCATCGAGAAGCCCGGCAGCAGCAGGAATTCGAGCAGCTCGGGATCGGACAACCGCGCGGCCGTCTCGTCGTCGGTCAGGCGCTGGCGGACGACGGCCGCGCGTAGCGCATCCATGTCGACGCCCGGCCCGTCGTCGATCACGCTGACGAGCAGCGAGCCGGCGCTGTGGCGCGCCTCGAGCGTGACGCTCGCCTCGGCCGGCTTGCCGCGCGCGTGGCGCGCGTCGGGCGAATCGACGCCGTGGTCGATCGCATTGCGCAGCAGATGGCCGAGCGGCGCGTCGAGCAGGTCGAGGATGTCGCGATCGACCTGCGTGCCTTCACCGACGATCGAGAAACGCACCTGCTTGCCGAGCGAGCGCGCGAGATCGCGGACGATGCGCGGATACGCGCGCGTCGCGTCGCCGAACGGCCGCATCCGGCATTGCAGCGCCTCGTCGTACAGTTGCTCGGCGATATGCGTGCTGCGCCGCTCGAAGCGGTCGAATTCGTCCATGCGCTCGGCAAGCGAGCGCTGCAGGTCGTTGAGCATGTGCCGCACTTCGTTCATCGACGCGAGCATGCCGGCGTCGAGATCGTCGGCGAACTGCTCGTACATCAGGTCGAGCGAACGGGCCGCGTCGCGCTGCGCGCGCTTCACGCGCAGCATCGATTCCGCGAACGGCTTGAGCCAGCGCGATTCGACCAGCGATTCGCCGGACAGGCTCAACAGCCGGTTCAGCGTGTCGGCGCGCACGCGGCGCATCGCACCGGCGCCCGCCATGCGGCCGGCCTGGGCCGGATCGGGCACCGTGCCCGATACGGCGAGCGGCGGCACCGCGGCACTCGCGCCGACCGGCTCGTTGGCGGCGCCGTCGTGTTCGCGATACGGCACGAACGACGGCGGCACCGGCGGCGGCACGGCGGCCGGCGCCTGCATCGTCCGCGCGCCGTCGGCGCCCGTCAGCGCCGCGGCGAACACGTCGATCTCGGTCTGCGACACGGGCTGCCCCTGCGGATCGCCGACGCGCACCAGCAAATCGACGCCGGCCAGCAGCACGTCGACGTGCGTGGCCGTCAGCGCGATCGTGCCGGCCTGCGCGGCGACGAAGCATTCCTCCATCCGCCCGGCGATCTCGACGCCGAGCGGCACGCCGACGATGCGCGCGGCGCCCTTCAGCGAATGCGCGGCGCGCATGCACGCCTCGAGCGCGACGGAGTCGGGCTCGCCCGATTCGAGCGCGAGCAGCCGCTCCGACAGCGCCTGGGTCTGCGTGCGCGTCTCCTCGCGATACAGCTCGAGCAGCGACAGGTGGCTCAGGTCGTCATCGCCGCTCATCGCATGCTCCGTGTCACGGCGTCGAACAGACGATCGTCGTCGAGCAGCCCCACCGACTTGCCGCGCCACGACAGCACGCCGCGCGACAGGCCCGCACTCGCGCGCCCGACCGTGGCAGGCACCGGCACCCAGTCGGAGGCGCCGAAGCGCAGCACGCCCTCGACTTCGTCGACCGGAAACACGATCGGTTCGCCCTGGTGCGCGGCCACCAGCAGCCGCGTGAAACGGCCGTCGCCGCTGCCGCTGCCGGTGTTGCCGGTCGTGCCGGCATCGAGGCCGAGCAGCGCGCCGATCGAGATCGCGATGCGCAGCGTGCCGCGGATGTTGACCACCCCGCGCACGGCCGAATGGCGGCGATGCGGCAGGGAATGGATCGGACGCGTGCCGGCGATCTCGCGCAGCACGCCGATCGGCAGCGCGAGCCATTCGTCGGCCACCCGGAACGCGAGCGCCGCATGGCGCGTATCGCCGTCGTCGTCGCGCGCATGCGCGGTGCCGAACGCGCTCATCCGGCACGTGACGTCCGCCATTTCGGCGACGTCGAGCGGACGCTCGAGCAGCTTCGCCGCGTGACGGGCGTAGACCGGGCAGTTCAGGCAGCGCAGGCAGTCGTTCAGCCGCTCGCACGAGCGGTCGCCGCGCGTGCCGATCCGGTTCCAGCAATCGTCGACGTCGAGCGTCGCGTCGTCAGTGGCAGCGGCGGCGCGGTTCATGAGTTTCTCTGGTCATCGCGGTGTCGGTCCCATTCCCGTCGTGTCAGCCGGCCGAACGCCGGGCGCGTTCGAGCAGCCATTGCGCGCCCGCACGATCGCCGCCGACGTCGAGCAGCGTCGCGAGATGCGTCAGCGCCTCATGATGCGTTGGGCGCAGGTACAGCGCCTTCCGGTAGAAGTCGCCCGCTTCCGAGGCGCGCCCGCGCGCATCCGCGATCAGTCCGTTCAGGTAGAACGCATCGGCATGCGGGCCGACGCGCGCCGAGAACTGCGCGAGCACGCGCTCGGCCTCGTCGAACGCGCCCGCGTTCGCCAGAGCCTGTGCATCCTCCAGCGTCGGGGCATCGTCGATCGCCGGCGCGATGCCGTCGTAGGCCGGCGCGGCCGCCACGGCGGTTGCCACCGCCAGCGCGGCCCGTGCGTCGATTGCGGCCGTCCGCACGACCGGCGCCGCCGCGAACGGCTGACGCACGTCGCCGAGCCAGGCCGACGGCTCGACGGCCACCGCCGGGCGCGGCGCGGTGAGCGGTGCGACCGTGAAGCGCTCCGCGCGCCGGGACGGCGCCGCCGCGGGCAGCGGCGCAACCGGCCGGGCAGCGCATGCATCGGCCGCCGCAGCACCGGCCGACTCGCGATGAAACGCGAAGGCCAGCGGCACGCGCGCCGAGCGCATCCCCTGCCGCATCGCGACACCCGTCTCCGCCGGCCCGACGAACAGCATGCCGTCGTCGGCGAGACGCGCGTCGAGCGAGCGGATCACGCGATCCTGCGCATCGCGGTCGAAATAAATCAGCACGTTGCGGCAGAACACGAAGTCGTAGCGAATGCCGTTGTCGGCAACCGGTTCGACGAGGTTCGCGTGGCTGAACTGCACGCACGCGCGCACGCGCTCGTCGAGCAGCCAGCCGTCGCGGGTCGGCGTGAAGTACCGCGTACGAAACTCCGTCGCCGTCCCGCGGAACGCATTGCGTCCGTAACAGCCGAGCCGCGCCTGCTCGATCGCGCGCGCGCTGAGGTCGATCGCGTCGATCGCGAAGCTGGCTGGCTCGAGCCCCGCATCCAGCAACGCCATCGCCGCCGAATACGGCTCCTCGCCCGTCGAGCACGGCGCGCTCAGCACGCGAATCACGCGGCCGGGCATCGCGGCGAGCCGTTCGGCGGCCTCCCGCGCGAGCGTGGCGAAGGCTTCGCGGTCGCGGAAGAACCACGTCTCCGGGACGACGAACAGCTCGATCAGCGCGCGCCGTTCGTCGGCCGACGCGTTGAGCTGCTGCCAGTACGCGTCGAGCGCTTCCGGCGTCACGGGCAGCCGCGCGGCCGACGGCACGCGCTCGCCGTCCCCCTGCAACGCATGCACGCGATCCATCAGCGCCCGCATCAGGAAATCGTTGCCGAGCGAATCGGGGTCGATGCCGGTCTCGCGCAGCAGCCAGCCGCGAAATCGCGATTCGGACACGTTCATGCGGATTCCCCCCCGTGGCCCGACAGGCCGTCGAACAGATACAGGCGTGCAACGTCGTCGATCAGGTCGGACACGGACATCTGCTGCACGACACCGTCGGGCGTGTTCGCGACCTGCCCGAGCCAGCGCGTGCGCGCGGTCGAGACGCCGCTGGCGCGGAACGCCGCGCGGTCGATCCGCATCGTCTGCGTCGCGCGCTCGACGATCAGGCCGAGCGTGCGCTCGCCCCCGGCGTGACCGGAGCGATAGCGGACCATCACGAGCCGCGTCGAGCGCAGCGCCTGCGCGCGCCGCCCGAGCGCCAGCATCGGCACGTCGATCACCGGCACCGGCTCGCCGCCGCGCATCAGCAGCCCGGCGATCCAGTCGGGCGCGCCGGGCACCGCCTTCGTGACGGCGAGCGGCATCACCTCTTCGATGCCGGCCGCGTCGAGCGCGTAACGCTCGCCGTCGAGCTCGAACATCAGGAACAGCGCGTGAGCGCCGTTCTGCGTGTCGGCGCGCGTCACGCGTCGACCTTGAAGCGCGACACGCTGGTGCGCAACTGGTTCGCGACGAGCGTCAGGTCGTCGATGGCCTGCGACGACTGGCGCAGCGACTCGGCCGTCTGCTGCGCGGCCTCCGACAGCTGCGACAACGCCTGCGTGATCTGCTCGGCGCCGTTCGCCTGCGTCTGCATGCCCTCGTTGACCATCTGGAAGCGCGGCGAGAGCGTCTGCACCTCGGAGATGATCTGCGACAACTGCCCGCCGACCTGCTGCACGTCGAGCATCCCGCGGCGCACTTCCTCGGAGAACTTGTCCATTCCCATCACGCCCGCCGACACGGCCGACTGGATTTCCTTCACCGTCTGCTCGATGTCGTAGGTCGCGACGGCCGTCTGATCGGCCAGGCGGCGGATCTCGGTCGCGACGACCGCGAAGCCGCGGCCGTACTCGCCGGCCTTCTCGGCCTCGATCGCCGCGTTCAGCGACAACAGGTTGGTCTGGTCGGCCACCTTCGTGATCGTCGCCACCACCTGGTTGATGTTCAGCGCCTTCTCGTTGAGGATCGCGAGCTTCGCGTTCACCGAGCCGGCCGCGTCCATCACGCTGCGCATCGTCTCGCCCATCCGCGTGAGCCCGCTCTGGCTCACGCCCGCGAGCGTCGCCGACTGCTCGGCCACGCCGGCCACCTCGTTCATCGTGCGCAGCAGGTCGCGCGACGTGGCGAAGATCTCGCGCGAGGTCGCGCCGATCTCGGTCGTCGTCGCCGCGGTCTCGTTCGCGGTGGCCTGCTGTTCGCGCGACGTCGCCGCGATCTCGGCCACCGACGTCGTCACCTGCAGCGACGACTGCTGCGCGCGCGAGACCAGCTCGGTCAGTTCGTCGGCCATCCGGTTGAAGCCCGTCTCGAGCGTGCCGAATTCGTCGCGGCGGCGCAGGTCGAGGCGACGCGTCAGGTTGCCGGTGCGCATCACGTCGTGCACCTCGACGAGCCGCGCCATCGGCACGGTGACCGAGCGGTACAGCATGTAGCCGAGCCCCAGCGCGGACAGCAGCATGAACGCCAGCGCGGTCGCCAGCACGATCTCGGTGTCCTGCACGGATTCGCGGATCAGCTTCGCGGACTGCTCCGCGAACTTGCGGTTCTCCTGCACCAGCACGTTCGCGTTGCGCACGACCTCGGTCCATGCGGGCAGCGCTTTCGCGTACGCGGCGACTGCCTCGTCGTGCGATGCGCGGCTCTTCTGCATCGCGTCGTTGAGCAACGGCACGTAGTGATCGTAGGCGCCGCGGAACGCCATGAAGCGCTGCCGGTCGTCGTCGCGGAACGTCGTGTTCTGGTAGTCCACCGACAGCGATTCGGTTTCCTTCAGCGCGTCGGCGATCTTCGCGAGATCGCGCTGCACGGCTTCTGGCCCGGTGTCGACGAAGGTCGCCTGCTGCAGCAGCATGAACGATTCGTTGACCGAGCCGCGCAGCGACGACGCGAGATAGACGCCGGGCAACGAGTCGCGCTCGATGCTGACGGCTTCGGCGTTGATCGCGCGCAGGCGCTCGTACGACACGCCGGCTGTCACCAGCATCAGCACGAACAGCACGCCGAAGCTGAGCAGGATGCGATTGCCGAGCGTCAGCCGGGCAGCGCCGATCGTCGGATGCAGGCTTTCATTGGTCGCGCGGGGCGTCACGGTGGCCATGTTCGTTATGGGCTTTCTAGATTCAGCGTTGAAAAAATCCGCGCCCGCGTGCGCGCCGGGTGGCGCGCCACGAGCGCATCGGGGTCTCGCGGGCGGCGCGGCGCCGGCAGGCCGCGCCGCGACATCACTGCTCCGCTTGCGCCGGCAGCCGAAGCGCGACCATGAAGCCGCGCGCCGTATTGCGCATCAGGATCTTGCCGCGATGCCGCGCCGCCGTCGCGCGGACGAACGCGAGGCCGAGGCCGAAACCGCCGCGCGCCGCGCCGTGCGCGGATTCGAGCTGCACGAACGACTCGGTCGCGGCCGTGCGCTGTTCCGGCGCGATGCCGGCGCCGGCATCCTCGACGCCGATCAGCCAGGCGCCGTCGTCGCCGCTCAGCGTGCAATGTACGTCCATCCCGGCCGGGCCGTACTTCAGCCCGTTGTCGATCAGGTTCGCGACCGCGCGTGTCAGCATCATGCGGTCGCCCATCGTCACGCACTCGGTATCGGGCACGTGCGCGATCACCCGGCAGCCGAGCCCGGCCGCCTTCTCCCACAGCTGGTCGACGGCGTCGAGCACGATCTCGTTGAGACTCAGGACCTCGTGCGCGCGGCGCTCGGACTGCGCGCGGGTCAGGTGGATGAAGCCGTCGGCGAGCGCGAGCGCGCGCCGCGCATGGCCGGCGATGCGCTCCATGATCGCCGGCATGTCGCCGTGTTCGGTCCGGTAGACGTCGAGCAGCGCGAGAATCGACGTCTGCGGCGAGCGCATGTCGTGCGACAGGAAATCGAGCGCCTCGTCGCGCTGCCGCGACATCAGGTACGAACTCGAGTGATAGCGGATGCGCGCGGTCAGCTCCATCGCGTCGGGAAGCTTCACCAGATAGTCGTTCGCGCCGGCGATGAACGCCTCGCGCTTGACGATCGGCTCCTCCTTCGCGGACAGCACGATGATCGGCACGCGTGCGGTGCCGGCGTCGGCGCGCCACGCGCGCACGAGATCGAGGCCGTCGATTTCCGGCATCACGAGATCCTGCAGGATGACCGTCGGCTTCACGTCGCGCGCGACCGCCATCGCCCGATGCGCGTCGGTGCACACGTGCAGGTCGATGTCGTGCTCGCTGCGCAACGCGCGGCGGATCACCTCGCCGACGAACGGCTGGTCGTCGACGAGGAGGACCGATAACCCCGGTTCGAGGCAATCCGAGGCATTATCACTGCTCGATTCTTTCATAAATACAGTTTCAAACGCCGAATCTCCAATCGATTCTTTCATAGGAGTTGTTTATCCGACTTGGACACTATCTTATATTGGCAGTTGTAAAACCCGCCTGATTTCGCCGATTTGGCCTGTCGGCACTGCCTTGCAGGGCTTCGGACGCCGCTTGTTTCCCCGTCGACGACCGCATTACCTCCGCATTCTTTCTCTCAATAAACATAACCGGCTGATTCTAAATGAAATTAGAACACAGCATCTATCTCCTTCCGGTTTAGTTTTGCCGAATATGCGGAAAGAGACGGAAACAGATAAATCAGATCATTTCCGGATTCGAAAGACGATAACGTTTGCGGGACCGCCGCGATGAGGTTTGCATGCGCTGCAAGGCTGGCATCCAGCGTCCTATTGGGGCCGGATTCGGATGCCCGACAGGTCGGCCCGCACCTCGATCCGACGACGCTTGCGAACCATCCGACTCGAATGGCCGAATACCGGCAGCAGTGCTGCACGGAGCGGCGCGATGACGCCGAGCGCAATCGTCACGTGGCAACGCGCCGGCCCGCCAGCGGGGCATCGGGGCATCCGGGCATCCGGGCATCCGGGCATCCGGGCATCCGGGCATCCGGCACGATACGTCTGCCCCTCGGCGGCCAATCGCAGACGAAATCCTCTCGAACACCGTGCCGGCTGTCGAAACGAGGCGCTTTTCGACAGCCGGCTAGCCGCGCGCGTGCTGCGCGGATACTTCCTGCAGGTCGAGGTCGCGTTCGAGCGTATGCAGCATCTCGTCGTGGATGCGCCCGGACCGGTGCAGGCGCAACAGTTCGGCGCGCCCGGCCCGGATCGCGGCCAGCACCACGTCGTAGTGCGCGACGCGCACTTCCGCCGGATACGCGGGCTCGTTCTTCGTCCGTTCGGTCAACTGGGCGCGATACGTGTATTGCTCGAGCAGGCGCGGATGGATCACGACGCCGTTCTCGTCATGCACGAGCGGCTGGATCGCGGCGAGCTGCGCGGCCTCGACGTACGCCCACGTCTGCGGCTCGGTCAGGTGGTGCGCGGCGCGCTCGTCGCGCTGCGGCAGGCGCAGCAGCCGGATCAGCGGCCCGATCGTCGTACCCTGCAGCAGCACGGTGACGAGAATCACCGCGAACGACGCGACCAGGATCACGTCGCGGCCGGGCAGCGCCTCGGGCAACGACAACGCGATCGCCAGCGTCACCACGCCGCGCATGCCGGCCCAGCTCATGATCGTCGCGGCCTTCCAGTCGGGCGCCGGCCCGCGCCGCGCGAGGCCGCGCACCGGCCACTTCAGCGCCTCGACGGCGTAGATCCACACGAAGCGCGACACGATCACCGCCGCCAGCACCGCGAGCACGGGCGGCACCATCGTGCCGAGCACCTGCTCAAAGCCGCCGAGCCGGTGGATCGCGCCGCGCAGCGACAGCCCGATCAGCACGAACACCATCGCCTCGAGCAGGAACACGATGACCTGCCAGAACGCGGTGCCGCGCGTGCGCACGGCCGCCGAGAACACCTCGTGCTGATGCCAGCCGACGATCATGCCGGCCGTGACCGTCGCGATCACGCCCGACACCTCGACCATTTCGCCCGCGATGTACGCGATCCATCCGGCAATCACCGCGACGGTGATCACGAGGTAGTCGTCGTCGAGCAGCTTCAGGAACCACACGACGAGCTTGCCGACCACGAAGCCGACCACCACGCCGCCGAGCCCGAGCTCCGCGAAGCGCACGACCGCGTGCTCCAGGCTGAACGCACCGGTGAGCGCGGCCGCGACCGCGAAGCGGAACAGCACGAGGCCGGCCGCGTCGTTCAGCAGGCTCTCGCCTTCGAGCAGCACCATCAGCCGGCGCGGCAGCGCGACGCGTTCGAGCACGGCCTTCGCGGCGACCGCATCGGGCGGCGACACGATCGCGCCGAGCGCGAAGCACGCGGCCCACGGCAGCGCCGGCACGACCCAGTGCACGGCGAAGCCGACCGCGAACGTCGTGAACACGACCGCGCCGATCGCCAGCATCAGAATGCCGCCGACGTTGCGCTTGAATTCTTCCCACACGGAGAAGTACGCACCGTCCATCAACAGCGGCGGCAGGAATACCAGCAGCACCAGCTCGGGATCGAGGTTGACCGGCGGCAGACCGGGGATGAATGCGATGCCGATGCCGCCGATCAGCAGCGCGGCCGCGGGCGGCAGCCGCAGCCGCTTGGCGATGTATTCGAGCGCGACGATCGCGAGGAATGACAACAGAACCAGCTTGAATGCCGAGACGGGGGACATGAATCGACCTCGTGGAGAATGAATTCGCGCTTTCCGGCGTCGTACCCCGGTCGGCAGTTTCGCGCGATTACATCACGAGGCGAGGCCCATAGTCGAGCCTGTTTCCGGGCGGCTGCGCAGGACGCGTGCGGTGTGGTGCCGTGCCGCTCTGCGCCACCATGAAAAAACGGCACGCGGGCCGGCCCGATCGCCCGCCCGCGTGCCGTCGCGGCACCGCACCGCACCGCCCGTCGCGCGTTACCGACGCCGCACCACCATCAGCCGCGGCTCGGTCATGTCCTCGATCGCGTAGCGGACGCCTTCGCGGCCGAGGCCCGAATCCTTCACGCCGCCGTACGGCATGTTGTCGACGCGGAACGACGGCACGTCGTTGATCACGACGCCGCCGACCTCCAGTTCCTCCCACGCGCGCTGCGCATGCGTGAGCGAATCGGTGAACACGCCGGCCTGCAGCCCGAAGTCGCTGTCGTTCACGCGCGCGAGCGCGTCGTCGAAGCGGTCGAACTTCTCGAGGATCGCGACCGGGCCGAACGCCTCCTTCCGGTACAGGTCCTGCTCGCGCCCGACGTTTTCCAGCAGCGTCGCCTCGAACATCGCGCCGTCGACCTTGCCGCCCGCGACGATCTTCGCCCCCGCCGCGACGGCCGCGCCCATCCAGCCCGACAGCCGGCGCGACTCGGATTCGGAGATCATCGGGCCGACGAACGTCGACGGATCCTTCGGATCGCCCATCTTCAGCGAACGCGTCTTCGCGATCAGCTTCTCGCGCAGCGCGTCGTAAAGACCGGCATGGACGAGGATCCGCTGCACGCCGATGCAGCTCTGGCCCGACTGGTAGTACGCGCCGAACGCGAGCCGCTCGACCACGTAGTCGAGCCGCTCGCGCTGGTCGGCGTCGACGATCGCGGCCGCGTTGCCGCCGAGCTCCAGCACGACTTTCTTCTTGCCGGCCTTCTCCTTCAGCGCCCAGCCGACGGCGGGCGAACCGGTGAACGACAGCAGCTTGAAGCGCTCGTCGGTCGTGAACAGGTCGGCGCCGTCGCGATGCGCGGGCAGCACCGAGAACGCGCCCTTCGGCAGGTCGGTTTCCGCGAGCACCTCGCCGATGATCAGCGCGCCGATCGGCGTGCGGCTCGCCGGCTTCAGCACGAACGGACAGCCGGCCGCGAGCGCGGGCGCGACCTTGTGCGCGGCCAGGTTCAACGGGAAGTTGAATGGGGAGATGAACGAGCACGGGCCGATCGGCACGCGCTTCGTGTAGCCCGTATAGCCCTGCGCACGCGCGGAGATCTCGAGGTTGACGATCTCGCCGTCGATGCGCACCGATTCCTCGGATGCGACGCGGAACGTATCGATCAGCCGCGTGACTTCGCCCTTCGAATCGTTGATCGGCTTGCCGGCCTCGATGCACAGCGCCTCGGCCAGCTCGTCGAAACGTTCGCGAAACCGCGCGACGCAATGATCGAGCACGGCCTGCCGCTTGTAGGCCGGCATCTCGCGCATCGGCTTCGCGGCGTCGACTGCCGCGGCGATCGCCGCATCGATCGCCTTCGCATCGGCCAGCGCGACGCGCGTGGCGACCTTGCCGCTGAACTTGTCGGTCACTTCCAGATCGGTGTTCGCGTAGACGGCTTCGTTGGCGAGGTAGTACGGATAGGTTTCCTTCAACATGGAACGACTCCTTCCTGTGAACGGGGATGTCAGAGTTGCGCCGACAGGCGCTTGATCTCGCGGTTCAGCACGCGCTCGTTGTCCGAGTAGTCGATCGGCACGTCGATCACGTGCACGCCCGGCGACGAGAAGCACTCGCGCAGCAACGGCTCGAGATCGTCGGCCGATTCGACGCGATGCCCGTGCGCGCCGTAGCTTTGCGCGTACGACACGAAATCGGGGTTCTGCAGCGTCATCGCGAAATCGGGGAAATTCATGTTTTCCTGCTTCCAGCGGATCATCCCGAACGCATCGTCGCGCAGGATCATCACGACGATGTCGAGCTTCAACCGCACGGCCGTTTCGAGCTCCTGCGAATTCATCATGAAGCCGCCGTCGCCGCACACGGCGATCACCTTGCGCTGCGGATGCACGATCTTCGTCGCGATCGCCGACGGCAGGCCCGCGCCCATCGACGCGAGCGCGTTGTCGAGCAGCAGCGAATTCGGCTCGTGCGCACGCCAGTAACGCGCGAACCAGATCTTGTACATCCCGTTGTCGAGACAGACGATGCCGTCGAGCGGCAGCGCGTTGTACAGGTCGTTCACGATCCGCACCGGATACATCGGGAAGCGCGGATCGTGCTGGCCCTTTTCCAGATGCGCGTCGAAATGCGACTTGATCATCGTGAAGCGCGTGAAATCCCAGTGCGGCTGCGGCGACATGGCCTCCTTCATCTGCCACACCGCGTTCGCGATGTCGCCGACCACCTCGATCTGCGGGAAATAGACGGGGTCGACCTGCGCGCCGAGGAAGTTCACGTGGATCACGGTCTTGTCGTCGGTGCGCATGAAGAACGGCGGCTTCTCGATCACATCGTGACCGACGTTGATGATGCAATCCGCATGCTCGATCGCGCGATGCACGAAGTCGCCGTCGGACAGCGTCGCGTTGCCGAGCCACAGCGGGTGCGTCTCGTCGATCACGCCCTTGCCCATCTGCGTCGTGAAGAACGGGATGCCCGTCTTGTCGACGAATTCGAGCAGCATCTTGCAGGTGGTCTTGCGGTTGCCGCCCGCGCCGATCATCAGGAGCGGATGACGCGCGGCCTGGATCGCGTCGACCGCGTGCGCGACCGCCTTCTCCTCCGCGACCGGCCGACGGCTGTAGCTGCGCGGGATCGGCTTGCCGTCACCCTCCTCGTGCGCGATGTCTTCGGGCAGTTCGAGGTGCGCGGCGCCCGGGCGCTCCTCCTCCGCGCGGCGGAACGCTTCGCGCACGGCCGACGGGATGTTGCCGATCGACACGATTTGCCGCGTGAACTTCGTGAGCGGCTGCATCATGTCGACCACGTCGACGATCTGGAAGTGACCCTGCTTGCTGGACTTGATCGGCTTCTGCCCGGTGATCATCAGCATCGGCATCCCGCCGAGCTGCGCATACGCGGCGGCCGTCACGAAATTGGTCGCGCCCGGCCCGAGCGTCGCGAGACACACGCCGGTGCGGCCCGTAAGGCGGCCGTAGGTGGCGGCCATGAACCCGGCCGCCTGCTCGTGCCGGGTCAGCACGAGCTTGATCTTCGAGCGCCGCAGCGATTCGAGCAGATCGAGGTTTTCTTCGCCTGGAATGCCGAACACGTACTCGACGCCTTCGGCTTCCAGCGCCTTCACGAACAGATCCGATGCTTTCATGGGGACTCTCGGTTATGCCGCCTGCCCGGCCTACGGACACGCGGCGTTCAGGACGCGCGCCGGCCTACGGCACGCGGACGCCTTACCTACTGGACACAGACCACGGCACTGCTCACCGCGCGATGCACGGTGCCGCCTCCCGATACGGGAGGACGAACGGATCCGCCCGCATGCGGCGGGCACACACGGGCGGCAAAGACGTTTTTGATTGTAGACGGATTCGGGAAATACCGACTTTCATTGACCGCCAGGCTCGCGCGCCGGGCATGCATCGGCCTGACGGCCATTGAGCCGACAAATGACGCGCGCGGCCTTATGGTGAGCGCCATGGAAACCGCCCGACGACTGTGAACCATGGTTGACAAGCCGCTATCGATGACATACAGTGCTCCAGCATTCAGTATCCGAACCACCGACGTCTTCGACGCATGGTTTGCCGGCCTGCCGGATCGCGTCGCAAAGCGCCGCATCCAGGCACGCATCGACCGTCTCTCGATGGGCAATCCGGGCGACTGGAAGTCCGCCGGCTCGCCGGTCGTCGAAATGCGTATCGACCATGGCCCCGGCTATCGCGTCTACTACGTCCGGCGCGGAACGATCTGGGTCATCCTGCTCTGCGGCGGCGATAAATCGACGCAACAGGCCGACATACGCGCCGCGCACGCGATGCTCGCGCATCTCGACATGGAGTAATCGATGGACAAGATCAGAACCCGGCCGTGGGATTCGGCCGAACACCTGAAAACCGCGGACGACATGGCCGATTACTTCGAAGCGTGTCTGCAGGAAGCCGGCGACGATCCGGCCTTCATCGCGCACGCGCTCGGCGTCATCGCCCGCGCACACGGCATGTCGCAGGTCGCGCGCGACACGGGCCTGTCGCGCGAAGGGCTGTACAAGGCGCTGTCGCACGACGGCAACCCGAGCTTCGGCACGATCCTGAAGGTCATCAAGGCGCTCGGCCTGCAACTGCACGGCGCGAAAGCGCACGCGTGACGTGCGGGTGCACGGCATCGCGCCCTTTGCGATGCCGGCGGCCGCGTCAGTGCAGCCACCCGGCACAGCATCCGCATCAACGAGCGATGGCGGATTTGTTTCGAATGGAGCGACGATGGCCCCGCCCAGGTCGAGATCGTCGACTATCACTGACTGGAGCTTCGCATGCTCGAGAATGGAATGCGCCCGATTCATCCGGGCGAAATCCTGCGGGAAGAATTCCTCGTTCCGCTGGAACTGAGCGTCAACGCGCTGGCGCTCGCATTGAACGTGCCGGCGACGCGGTTGCACGAAATCGTCAAGGAACGGCGCGGCATCACGGCCGATACGGCCTATCGGCTCGCGCGCTACTTCGATACGTCGCCGGAATTCTGGCTGAACCTGCAAGCCGCGTACGACCTCAAGACGCTGCCGACGCGCAGCGAGATCGACCGCAAGGTCGAACCGCGCGAGCGCACGCACGCGTAGGCACGCGGTCCGCCGTTCGTTCGCGTGGCCGCGTCAGTGCAGCCACCCGGCCGCCCAGCGCGGCGCGAGCGACACCAGATACAACCCGAGCCCGATCAGCCCGCCGACCAGCGTGCCGTTGATGCGGATGTACTGCAGATCCTTGCCGATGTTCAGTTCGATCTGCCGCGACATCTCGCGCGCATCCCAGTTGCGCACCGTGTCGCGAATATGACGCATCAGGAAATCGGCGAAATCGGGCGCCATCTCGTGCACGGCCTTCTCGACGTGCTCGTTCAGCGACGCACGCAGCGCCGGGCTCTCGGCGAGCCGCGCGCCGAGCCAGCCGCCGAGCGTCGCGGCCTGCCGGTGCAGCGCCGAATCGGGGCGCGCGAGATCGGCCTTCAGCCACGCGCGCAACTGGTCCCACAAGTCGCGCACATACTCGTTGAACGCATCGCCGTCGCGAATATAGCGCTTGATCTCCTCGCCCTTCGCGATGAACGCGGGGTCGTGCTTCAGCCGCTCGGTCAGCCGCACGACCGTCCGGTCGAAGCGTTGCCGCAGCTCGTGCTCGGGGTCGGCCGCCACACCCTCCAGCACGCGGCTCACCGCGCTCGCGAGCATCCGCGCGCCGTTCTCGCCGAACCACTGCGTCGGCATGATCTTCTCGACCTTCGGGTATTGCGTCTTCAGCCATTCGACGATGAAGCCCGCGATCACCTCGCGGTTCTCTTCCTTGTCGAGCACGTCGACCACCTGGTCGATCGCGTCGTCGAGCAGCGCCTGGTGGCGGCCGTCCTTCGTCAGCGTGTCGAGGATCGCCCCGGCCGATTGCGACAGGTCGACCCGGTCGATCACCGCGCGGAACGCATCGTGGACGAACGACTGGATCCGCGCGTCGTCGGTCATGTCGAGCGCGAAGCTCATCAGCTTCGTCACGTAGCCGCCGAGCGCGTCGGTGTTCGCCGGCTCGCCGAGCCACGCGCCGAGCTTCTGCGCGGGATCGTGCTGGCGGATCTGCGCGGCGAGCGCGTCGGGGCCGAGGAATTTCTCGCGCACGAACACCGCGAGGTTGTCGGCGATCTTGTCCTTGTTCTTCGGAATGATCTCGGTGTGGCGCGACACGAACGGGATCGGCACGCGGCGAAACAGCGCGACGACCGCGAACCAGTCGGCGAGCGCGCCGACCATCGCGGCTTCGGCCACCGCCTTGAAGCCGTCGACCCACGGGCCGCGCGGCAGCAGGATGGTCGTGACGAATACCGCGACCGCGGCCAGCAGCAGCCACAGCGCGCGGCGCTTGCTTCGTTTCAGTTCGAGGGCTTTGTCTGGCGTCATGAGGGACGGGCGGATCGGCGATGTCGTTAATATCCCCGATTTCGCCGCAACCGACAAACCCGCCGACGGCGTCGGCACGCGCGGCGCACACGCGCCGTGCGTGCCGACGCTACATGAACGTCTTCAGACTGACCGCCGGATCGGCCAGCTTCACCGGATCGGGCACCGCGCCTGCCGCGATCAACCGCCGCGACGCGCCGATGTCGCGCCCGAGGTTCGCCGCGGCCACCGCGACGATCCTGCCGTCGTCGCCGAGCCCGAACACCGTGAACGGCCCGCTCGCCGGATCGCCGCGCACGACGATCGTGCGTTCGCTGCCGAACAGCCCGAGCATCTGCAGGTTGCAGTCGTACTGATCCGACCACAGCCAGGGCAACTCGGCATAGGTCTCGTCGGCGCCGAGCACGTTCGCGGCCGCGACGGCCGGCTGGTTTTCGGCCACCTGCCACGATTCGATCCGCACATGACGCCCGAGCAGCGGATTGAAGTGCATCGTCACCTCGCCCGCCGCGAAGATCGCGGCATCGGCCGTGCGACAACCTGCGTCGACGCGTATCCCGTTGTCGACGTCGAGCCCGGCCGCCTGCGCCAGCTCGACGTTGGGCATCACGCCGATACCGACCACGACGATGTCCGCCTGCACGTCGCCACGGTCGGTCTCGACGATCGCTCCACCGGCCGGCGCACGACGGATCGCGCGCGGCAGCGTCGCCATCTGAAAAACCACACCGCGCGCGTCGTGCAATTGCCGCGCATACGCGCCGACGACTTCCGGCAACGCACGCTGCAGCAAGCGCGCCGCCGGGTCGATCACCGTCACGTCGCAGCCGAGCTGGCGTGCGGCCGCCGCGACCTCGAGGCCGATGAAGCCGCCGCCGAGCACCGCCACGCGGCGCCCGGGCACAAGTTGCGCACGCAACGCACGCGCATCCGCAACGGTACGCACGTAATGCGGAACGATACCTTCGTCGACCGGACCGCCGAACATCCGCACGCGCGAGCCCGTGGCGAGCACGAGCTTCGCGTACGGCAACGTCGCACCGCCGTCGAGCCGCACACGCCGTGCATCGCGCTCGATCGCATCGACACGCGTGCCGAGCCGCAGTTCGATGCGCTGCGCGTCATACCACGCGGCATCGCGGATGAACGCACGCTGCTCGCCGCCATCGCTCAGCAGCGCATCCTTCGACAGCGCCGGCCGGTCGTACGGCAACTCGCGCTCCGCGCCGATCATCACGATGCGCGCGGCCGCGTCGCGTTCGCGCAGCGCCTCGGCCGTGCGCCGCGCCGCGTGGCCGGCGCCGACGATCACGAACGGATCAGCCGACATTGACTTCCACCTGCCCGTCGACGATCCGGATCGGATAGGTCCGCACCGGCTCGGTGATCGGCGCGCATTTCGGCGCACCGGTGCGAATGTCGATCAGCCCCTGGTGCAGCGGGCACTCGACGCAGCCGTCCTCCACATAGCCTTCTGACAGCCGCGCATGCCCGTGCGTGCAGAGGTCGTGCATCGCGAACAGTTCGTCGCCGATCCGGAACACGGCGATCGGCTTCTGGCCGGCGACGCGCGCGGCCGGTTCGTCCTCGGAGAATTCGTCGAAAGCGCCGAGCGGATGCCACTCGGCCAGCGTTGCTTCTGTCATGTCGATTCCTTGCTTCGTCAGATCGGTCAGATCGGCGTCGCGAGCAGCGTCTGCACGCGCGACGTGTCGTAGATCACGCGCTTGGTCTTGTAGCGCAGCCCGTCGGGCGTGCGCACGACCGTGTCGTAGTACTTCCCGGCCTGATACACGTTCGATTCGCCGTTGCTACGGGTCTGCACGACCACGTAGTTGCTCTCGGTGTCGATTTCGCCGTCGCGTTCGGCGACGATCGTCAGGCCCGACGTCATGTGCCGGTACGTATGCTCTTCGTAGATGTTCGCGTGCCGCAACGACACCACGCGATCGCGCAGCATCCGCTGGTTCGTGCAGTGAACGATCCCGACCGGCAGCCCGAGATCGGCGTTTTCCTTCGGCACGATTTCGTACGTGCAGTCCTCGGTGAACATTTCCGGCCAGTGTTCGAGCCGGTCGTTGTCGAGGTGCCCGATGTAGCGGTTCTGGAGCATGTAAATCTCGAACCACGTCTTCATGTCTTCCGTCATTTTCTTGCTCCTGCCTCAATAGCCCATCAGCTTCTGGTAGCCGACCCAGAACTTGCGGATCAGGCTCTCGGTGATCACCGTGTCCTGCTGTTCCGGGTTGCCGCGCGACATCTCGATCACCGACGTCGCGTCGGCATCGCGCACCGTGCCGCGCTGCACGAGCTCGGTCGCTTCCGTGTCCTCCATCGAGATATAGCCGGCCGGCCCGACGAGGTTCGCCTGCTTGATGCGCAGCGCGCGCAGCTCGGGCGTGTCGTCCGCATAACCGAAGAAGTGGAAGATCAGCTCGAAGTTGTCCGGCCCCTTCGGCAGGATCTGGCGCGCGACCAGCGTGTTGTGGATCTGCTGGATCACGAGCTGCGGGAAGATCGGTTGGATATGGTTCGTGCAGTCCTCGTCGTATTCCGACACGAGATCGAGGATCGATTCGTCTTCCAGATGGAAACCCTCGTCGAACGAACGGATGTTCTGCTGCTTGTACGCGGCCGACGTATCGTCGCCCGTCTTCGTCACCGTGATGATGCTGTGCAGCCCGTGGTTCGCGTCCGGAATCGAGCGCGCCTTCATCCCGACGCGGAAGATGTTGAAGGTCGTATGGAACAGATGCAGCATGCTCGCGTGATACGGGTCCTTCACGTTCTCCATGTACAGCTTCCAGTTCGACTTCGAATACTGGCGCGTGCAGCCGAGATACTCGATCGGCTTGTGGAAGATCCGGTCGATCCACGGGCGCATCTGCTCGCCGAGGTAGTCGGGCAGCGGCATCACGTCGTCGCTGAAGGTCGCGAACACGAGCCCGCGATAGCTGTCGACGCGCAGCTTGCGCAGCCCGTGCTGTTTCGGATCGAAATCGGCCGGCATCCCGGTCATCCCCTTCTGGCCGCGCCGGAACGGCACGCCGAGCAGGTTGCCCTGGTTGTCGAAGCTCCACTGGTGATAGACGCACGTGTGCGAGCTCGCGTTGCCGCGCGACTTGCGGCACACCTGCGCGCCACGGTGCGCGCAGCGGTTCACCCATGCGGACAGCGTGCCGTCCTCGGTACGCGTGACGACCACCGGCGTGTCGCCGACGAACGTACTCTTGAAGTCGCCGGCGTTCGGGATTTCCGCTTCGAGTGCGACGAAATTCCACGTCGGCCCGCGGAAGATGCGTTCCTGCTCGCGTTCGTAGACCGCCTGCGAGCTGAACACCTTGTACGGCACGCGCGAGCCGTCGTCGTGCGGGAAGGTCACGTCGGATGCGTCGCCGCGTGCGGCGAAAACGACGGGCGATTCTGTCTGCTCCATGTCGGACTCCTTGTCGATCCGTTGCGTTGAATGCATGGAGCCGATTTTTGAAAAGCTAATATTCGGCGTCTATCCGGAAAGTGCGATTGCGGCGGCGCAATATCCACTTTCGGCGGATTTCTGCGCTAGCATGACGGCACACGCGACCCGGCGCACGATCGCGACCCATTCGTCGGATCGAAGCGCACGTCGTTCATACCAAGGCTGAGGCCCATGTCCCCAACGTCGTTCGAGCCGCTCGCGCTACGCGCGCACCGGCTGTTCGAATCCCGCGATCTCGACGAGACGCGCGAGCGGATCTCGCGCGTGATGCAGCCGCACGCGCTGCTGCCGAGCGGCCGCGTGCACGGGGCGTCGCACATGGATTTCGTCAAGCTGGGCGGCCTCGGGATCGGCACGATCGCGTTCGGCGACGCGATGCGCGTGCAGGTCGATGCGGTCGACGGCTACTACCTGCTGATGTTTTGCCTGTCGGGCCAGGCGGAAGTGCGCGCGATGGGGCGGCAGCTCGGCGTCGACGGGCAGACCGGCGTGCTATGCGCGCCCGGCGAGCGCTTCGACGCGGTGCTGTCGGCCGATTGCGAGCAGTTCGTGCTGCGCATCGACGCGGCGACCGTCGGCTCGCTGACCGGCGACCCACGCGCGACGCTCGACCCCGTGCTGCACATCAGCGACGCCGCGCTCGCCGCGTGGCACCAGCAACTGATGCTCGTCGCGCGGTCGCCCGAGCTGCTCGAACGCGCGAACGCGAACCCGCGGGTCGCGTCGCAGCTCGAGCATCTGCTGATCGACCTGCTGATCGAAGGCCATCCGCCGTCCGTGCTGCAGGCGTCGCATCGCGACCCGGCGCCGGGCTTCGTACGGCGCGCACAGGATTTCGTCGATGCGCACTACGCACAGCCACTGCAGCTCGCCGATATCGTCCAGGCCGCCAACGTGCCCGAACGGACGCTGCGCGACGCGTTCCTGCAATTTCGCGGGATGAGCCCGATGCAATACCTGCGCGCGACGCGGCTCGCGCACGCGCGCGAACTGCTGCGCGGCGCGGCATCCGATCGGCGGATCGCCGATATCGCGCTCGACTGCGGGTTTACCCATCTCGGGCGGTTCGCGATCGCGTATCGGGAAAGGTTCGGCGAATCGCCGTCGGAGACGCTCGACGCGAAGCGTTGAGCGCACGCCCGTGCGTTTCCGGGCGGACTCGCCCGCGGCTGCGCAGGCAATTGCCCGTTACGTGGCAGGCGCGCACGACGACCGGCGGGGCCGACGATCACTGCGGTACAGCACGGCTGCTGACCGCTGCTGTGGCCGGGGCCGCCCCCGGCACGGGTTGTTGCGATGGCCCGAGCAGCGTGAGCGGCGTGAGCAGTTTGCGCCGGTTGTGCTTACGCCGGTGCCGCTCGCGTCGGCTGTGCCGTTTGCGCCGCTTCCGCAGCGCCCGCGGACGGCAATCCCGGACCATCCAGTCGCGACGACGCGCAGGCCAGCGCGCGTTCGACCTGTTCGAACATCGCCCGCGTGGCCGGACTATGCGGGCACGCGCGTAGCAGCAGTTCCAGCCATTTCAGCCGCCGCGCCAGCATCGGCACGACCATCGTACGCACGATCAGCCGCTGATCCGCGTCCGACGGATCGAAACGCGCGCACATGTCGACGAGCGCGTCGAGCGTCAGTACTGCCTGAGTCAGGTTCGTCATGGGTGTCATCGGCAGATCCACCGCCCGCATCGCCGCGGACGGATCGTGAACGTGAACGGCGAACGCGCGCGCCGGCGTGTCTGGCGCACCGGCATGCACGTCGCCACAGGGGCGGATCGCGTCGCGTTCAAAGCGCATGCCATTCGGCGGACCCACCCACTGGAGCCACAGCTGCCGGCACGCTCGGCGGCCGCACTGCCGCGGGCGGCCACGCCCGCGCCGGCGACGCAACCGCCGGCGCGGCGGGCGCGTCCGGGAAGGCACCCGCCAGCCTGAACGCCGACATCGCCGCCTGCAGATGGCCGGCCTGCTCTTCGAGCGAATGCGCGGCGGCGGCGGCCTGCTCGACGAGCGCCGCATTCTGCTGCGTCACGCCCTCCATCTGCCCGATCGCCACGTTGACCTGCTCGATCCCCTGGCTCTGCTCGCGCGACGCGGCCGCGATTTCGGCGACGATGTCGGACACCTGCTTGATCGCCTGCTTCACCTGGCCCATCGTCGCGCCCACGTCCGTGGCCTGCTGCGCGCTGTCGTGGATCATCGACACCGACGCGCCGATCAGCTCCTTGATTTCCTTCGCCGCCGCCGCCGAACGCTGCGCGAGGTTGCGCACTTCGCTCGCGACTACCGCGAAGCCGCGCCCCTGCTCGCCCGCGCGCGCCGCCTCCACGGCCGCATTGAGCGCGAGAATGTTGGTCTGGAACGCGATCCCCTCGATGACGCCCGTGATATCGGACACCTGGCTCGAGCGGTCGCTGATCTGCTCGATCGTCGCGACCATGTGCTGCACGGCGTCGTGGCCCGCATTCGCGATGCCCGTCGCACGCGTCGCGAGCGTATTCGCCTGCTGCGCGTTGTCGGCGTTCTGCTTCACGGTCTCCGTCAGTTGCGTCATGCTCGATGCGGTCTCCTCGAGCGACGCGGCCTGCTCCTCCGTGCGAGCCGACAGATCCGCATTGCCGCTCGCGATCTGGTGCGACGCGATCGCGACCGACTCCGCGCTGCGCTTGATGCCGCGCACCGTCGTGCCGAGCTGCCGGTCCATCGTCGCCAGCGCGCCGAGCAACTGGCCGAATTCGTCGTGCAAATCGATGTCGATCCGGTTGTCCAGCGTGCCGCCCGCGATTTCGTCGGCCACGCGTACGGCCTGGCCGAGCGGCGTCGAAATGTGTCGCAGCAGGTGCACGGACGCCCACGCCGCGATCAGCACGCCGGCGCCGATCAAGCCGATCGCGATCCACAGAATGGTCCTGAACGTCGACTCGCTGTCGTCGACGAACGACTTCGCCTGCTCGGCGTTCAGCGCGATGTCGTCTTCGAGCACCTGCCTGAGTTCGCCCGCGGCCGGCAGCCGGTCGATCGCCGCGTTGATCGCATCGGGGGCCGAGCCGCTCATCGCCGCGACGACGTCATTGACGCCTGCCCTGAAGCGCGGCAGCACGGCGTGGATGCGCTCGGCGATCGCGCGCTCCTTGTCGCTCGTGATCGATTCCGTGTAATAGCGGTTCCAGAGCGTATCGAGGCGGCTTTGCTCGGCACGCATCTCGTCGACGCCGCTTCGCGTGCGTACCGGGTCGCGCTCCGCCTGGATCCGACGCATCTGAAGCTGAATCCCGAGCGAGATGGCGCGAATTTCGGTCAATTCACAGATCGGCAATGTATTGCCCTGATAAGCGCGATGCAGATTCGAATTCAGCCGGGACAAACCGAATACGCCGAACACCCCGATCGCGATCATTAATGCGACGCACGACGCAAGGGTGATAAAAATCCTGAATTTTATGCTTTTGGTAAATCGACTCATTTTCACGCTCCTCCGGCTTGTCAGGTCGATGAGGAATGGCAAGCGCCGTTCCATGACCGGGGTTTACGGAAGGAAAACGAGCCGATTTAGGTATCTCGATCCGAAATAATCAAAATCGAAAATGGCAAGAATTCGAATATCCACCGCGCTTTTTGGCGATCGATATCTCATTAACAAATCTCTCTATATATTAGAGGCCGCCTTTTTCTCATTAATAATCTATCTCATTAATGGAGCTGGCATCATTCGGTCGACGACACGAGGCTGCGGCGACATGCCGAATTTCCATCCGCGGACGTAGCGCAGCTAGACCGTTAGTTGCACCGCAAGGCCGAAGCGACGTCCCGCTATGCCGCCGGCACGATCATCTCCCGCGCAATCGCGCAGAACGCCGCGGTGGCGGCGCTTTCGCCGTGCCGCCGGCGGCTCATGATGATCGGCGACGTCGCGCCCGGCTCCGGCAGCCGCCGATAGACGACGCCCTTCACGCGCACGCCCTCCACGCTCTCCGGCACCAGCGACACGCCCACCTGCGCGGCGACGAGCCCGAGCGCCGTCTGCAGTTCGCGCACCTCGTGCACGGCCGCCGGCACGACCGCACCGTCGCGCAGCGCCGACAACTGCTGATCGGCGAAGCTCGGCCGCGGCGTGCTCGGATAGACGATCATCGTCTCGTTCGCGAGATCCGCGAGCGTCAGCGGCCGGGCCGGATCGGCGAGCCGATGCCCGACCGGCAGCGCCGCGATCAGCTTCTCCTCGATCAGCGCCTCGCGCACCAGTTGGTCGTCGTCGAAGCGCAAGCGGCCGAATCCCACGTCGATCCGGCCGCCCTTCAGCGCGCCCAGCTGTTCCAGCGTGAACATTTCGATCAGCGACAGCTCGACGTCCGGCTCCGCCTCGCGAAACGCGCGGATCACGTCCGGTAGCGCGCCGTACAGCGTCGACGGCACGAAACCGATCACGATCCGCTCCGACAGTTGCGCAAGCCGCCGCGTCAGCGGCCCGAGCTCGTCGGCCTGGTCGACCAGACGTTTCGCCTGGGCATGGAACACGCGCCCGGCATCGGTCAGTTTCAGCGGCCGCGCGCCGCGCTCGAACAGCGGCAACCCGATCTCGTCCTCGATCGCCTGGATCTGGCGGCTCAGCGGCGGCTGCGTCATGTGCAGCCGCTCCGCTGCCCGCGTGATGTTCATTTCCTCGGCGACGGCGATGAAGTAACGGAGCTGACGTAATTCCATTTCATGCCTCAAAGGTATGGAAGTAGTCGGAAAGAGTGTTGGACGACGCGGGGCGGGAATTCCTACCATGTGCACCAACAGGAGGAATCGCATGATAGCAACTGCCGCCACCATCGAACGCATCGAGACATTATTGGTCGACGTGCCGACGATCAGGCCCCACAAACTGTCGGTCGCCACGATGAATTGCCAGACCCTCGTGCTGGTCCGAATTCGATGCACGGACGGTATCGAAGGCGTCGGGGAGGCGACGACCATCGGCGGTCTCGCCTATGGCGAGGAGAGCCCGGAAAGCATCAAGGTCAACCTCGACACCTACTTCGCACCGCTGCTGCAAGGCATGGACGCGACGCGCCCGGGCGCCGCGATGGCGCGTGCGCGCAAATTGTTCCAGGGCAACCGCTTCGCGAAGTGCGCGATCGAGACCGCGCTGTTCGACGCGCAGGCGCAGCGTCTCGGCGTACCGCTGTCCGAACTGTTCGGCGGGCGCCGGACCGATGCGGTCGACGTCGCGTGGACGCTCGCGAGCGGCGACACGCAGCGCGACATCGCGGAAGCCGAAGCGATGCTCGAAGCCCGCCGCCATCGCGCGTTCAAGCTGAAGATCGGCTCGAACGCGGTCGCCGACGACGTGGCCCACGTGGTCGCGATCAAGCGCGCGCTCGGCGAGCGCGGCGACGTGCGGGTCGACGTGAACCAGGCATGGAGCGAAACCGATGCGATCTGGGCCGGCGCGCGGCTCGCCGACGCCGGCGTGAGTCTCGTCGAGCAGCCGATCGCCGCGACCAACCGCGCGGGGCTGAGACGCCTCACTCAGCTCGCGCAGGTGCCGATCATGGCCGACGAGGCGCTGCACGGCCCCGTCGACGCGTTCGCGCTCGCGCAGGATCGCGCGGCCGACGTGTTCGCGGTGAAGATCGCGCAATCGGGCGGCCTGCAGGGCGCGGCGAGCGTCGCGTCGATCGCCGCGGCGGCCGGTATCGAACTGTACGGCGGCACGATGCTCGAAGGCGCGGCCGGCACGATGGCGTCCGCGCAACTGTTCAGCACGTTCGACTCGCTGAAATGGGGCACCGAACTGTTCGGCCCGCTGCTGCTCACCGAGGAGATCCTCGTCGAGCCGCTGCGCTACCAGGATTTCAAGCTGCATCTGCCGGCGACGCCCGGCCTCGGCCTCACCTTCGACTGGGCCCGCATCGAACGAATGCGACGCGACGCCCGCTGATCCCCACACGACAACCGAAACCGGAGACACAGATGAACAAGCAAGCCATCGACGCACTGCTGAAGACCTTCGACGACGCCGCCGAGAAGCCCGGCAACCCGCGCGTACGCGCGATCGTCAACCGGATCGTGAAGGACCTCTGCTACACGATCGAGGATTTCGACGTGCAGCCGAGCGAATTCTGGACGGCCCTGAACTACCTGAACGAAGCCGGCCGCGAATTCGGATTGATCGCCGCGGGCCTCGGCCTCGAGCGCTTCCTCGACGTGCGGATGGACGAGGCCGAGGAAAAGGCCGGCATCCAGGGCGGCACGCCGCGCACGATCGAAGGGCCGCTGTACGTCGCCGGCGCGCCGGAATCGGTCGGCCATGCGCGTCTGGACGACGGCACCGATCCGGGCCAGACGCTGATCATGCGCGGCCGGGTGCTCGGCCAGGACGGCGCGCCGCTCGCGAACGCGCTGGTCGAGGTGTGGCATGCGAACCACCTGGGCAATTACTCGTACTTCGACCCGTCGCAGCCCGCGTTCAACCTGCGCCGCTCGATCCGCACCGATGCCGAAGGCCGTTACAGCTTCCGCAGCGTGCTGCCGGTCGGCTACAGCGTGCCGCCGGGCAGCAAGACCGAGCAACTGCTCGATCAGCTCGGCCGCCACGGCCATCGTCCGGCGCACATTCACTTCTTCGTTTCCGCGGACGGTTATCGTAAGCTGACGACGCAGATCAACATCGACGGCGATCCGCATCTGTGGGACGACTTCGCGTTCGCGACGCGCGACGGGTTGATCCCGCCGGTCAGGCAGGCGGAAGGCGCGGAAGGCAAGCCGTACGGCGTCGACGGCCAGTTCGCGCTGATCGACTTCGATTTCTCGCTGCTCAAGGAAAAGCAGGACGTGCCGGGGAGCGAAGTGGAGCGGCCCCGCGCGCAGGCGTGAGCGCCCGTCCCGTTCGACGAATCGACAACGCAAGGAGTGCAGGATGCTGTTTCATGTGGAAATGACCGTTCGCCTGCCGGCGGACATGGATCCGGTCAAGGCCGCCACGCTGAAGGCGGAAGAAAAGGCGATGTGCCAGCGGCTGATGAACGACGGGACCTGGCGTCATCTGTGGCGGATCGCCGGGCAGTATGCCAACGTCAGTATCTTCGACGTCGAAAGCGTGCAGCAGCTGCATGACGTGCTGAGTCAGCTGCCGCTGTTTCCGTATATGGAGATGGAGGTGCGGGCGCTGTGCCGGCATCCTTCGTCGGTGCGGGAAGACGATCGGTAAGCAACGACGAATCGCGGCCGCGACCCACGGCCGCGCGATGCCATGAGATGCACGACCCGGGCGGCCAGCGATGTCACGCAGGCCGCCCGGGTCTTTTGCGTTTTGCGCTTGGCGTTTTGTGTTCGGCGGCGGTCATCCGTGCCGCCCCGCATCAGGAGGCGCAGTCACCATCAGGCGGTCAAATGCACCGCGAACCCCACCTTCCCCGGCGCGATCTCCTCTTTCAGCGTCAACGCCGGAATCTCGTAATCGCCCGCGTTCTGCCGGCGGAACGGAATCGGCGGCGTGGTCCACAGATCGTCGAGACGCCGGCCGAGCGCCGCGCGCGTTTCGTCGAAGCGCGCGGCATTCATCTTGCCCGTCTGATAGATCACGAACGGCGGCAGCACGTCGAACCCCGGGTAATACAGCACCCCGTGCTGGATCGGGAACAGCACGTCGTCGATCGGTCCGTTGATGCCGCGCGGGCTGTAGTGCGACTCCCAGCCGCCCGTCGTGACGACCACCATCGCCCGCTTGCCGGCCAGCGAGCCTTCGCCGTAGCGGTCGCCCCAGTGCGTATCGGAATGTTCGCCGACGCCGTAGGCAAAACCGTACGCGTACACGCGCTCGAACCAGCCCTTCATGATCGCCGGCATCGAGAACCACCACAGCGGAAACTGCAGGATCACCGCGTCGGCCCACTTCAGCTTGTCCTGCTCGCGCGCGATGTCTTCGCTCTGCGTGCCCGCCGCGAACGCGCGCTTCGAATCGAGCGCCGGATCGAAGCGTGTGTCGGGCGCACGATCGGTCACGTCGTTCGCATCGAATGCCGCCTTCCAGTTCATCGCATACAGGTCGGTCACCTGCACCGCGTGGCCGGCCGCTTCGAGATGACCGACGGCGAAGTCGCGCAGCGCGCCGTTCAGCGAACGCGGCTCCGGATGGGCATAGACGATCAGCACATTCATGTTCGGTACTCCGTGGATTGAATTGACTGACTGCAGGATGCCGTTGCCGCAGGTATATTGGAAATGAATTTCCGATATTCCAGGTATAGCCATGAATAATCTCAGAAGGCTCGATCTGAACCTGCTCGTCACGCTGGACGTGCTGCTCGCCGAGCACAACGTCACGCGCGCGGCCGAGAAGTTGAACATGTCGCAGCCATCGGTCAGCGTGCAGTTGCAGAAACTGCGCGACGTGTTCGGCGATCCGCTGCTGCTGCCGGGGCCGCGCGGGATGCGGCCGACCGCACGTGCGGAAGCGCTGCGCGAGCCGTTGCGCGACGTGCTCGAAGCGGTCGAGCGCATGGTGCTCCCGGCCGCGCCGTTCGATCCCGCGACCGCGACGAACACATGGCGCGTGGCCGCGACCGACTACGGCGAATCGACGATCGTGCTGCCCGCGCTGCGCACGCTGCGTTCGATCGCGCCCGGCACGCGGCTGGCCGTCATCGAGCTCGTGCCGCCGCGCATCGAGCAGGATACCGAACGAAACGGCATCGACCTCGCGTTCCATATGACCGAAGCGTCGCCGCCGGGCATGCGGCGCCTGCCGCTGTTCGTCGAGCGTTACGTGCTGATCGGCCGTGCCGGTCATCCGAAGCTGAAGCGGCGCCCCACGCTCGCGCAGTTCGGCGCGCTCGAGCACGTGATCGTGTCGCCGGACGGCGGCGGCTTCCTCGGCGTGACGGACGAAGCGCTCGCGAAGGTGGGTGCCGCGCGGCGCGTCGTGCTGTCGGTGCCGCACTTCCTGTTCGTGATGTCGGCCGTCGCGAGCACCGACCTCGTCGCGATGCTGCCCGAGCGGCTGGTGCGCGACGTGCCCGCGCTGCGCGTGGTGGACGCACCGGTCGAGGTGCCCGGCTATGAAATGTCGATGCTGTGGCACGAGCGCGTGCATCGCGATCCGGCGCATCGATGGCTGCGCGAAACCATCGCGGCGGCGGTGTAGATCGAATCCGGCGGCCGGATCCGGCGCGGCAAGGAACGGGCATGCTGGACGGCGCCCGGCGGCCGGCGTCGATCGGCTTCGTCATGACCGCGTCGCCCTTCGATGCGATTCTTCATCGGCGACTTGAAACCGCCTCGAACACTGTATATATTTACAGTGCTTTTGAACCATTTGACCCGAATTCCGTCACCCATCGACGGACGGACTTTTGTGAGGCGACCATGTTCCAGTCATCCGCATTCGATCCCGAGCAACCCGGCTTCAACCCGAGCCACTTCGAGCGCGCCGCGCGGCAGGCGGTCGTCGATCTTCAGCGCGTCGTCGGCGCGCCCGCCCAGCGGGCGCTCGGCCTGCGGCGGCGCAGCCATCCGGCGGCGGTCCGCACGATGAGCTGGCAGGCGCTGTTGAATGTCGAGGAGCTGGCGTTCTCGAACGCCGGTTTCCTGAACCGCAACGATCCGACCGTCGTCGACGCGTTCATCCGGCTGCGCGACAGCCGGATGGTCGCGGCGGACATCGAGGAAGCCGTCGACTGGAAACGCGACGACGACGATCTGCCGGCCGTCTATCTGATCGTCAAGGCAATGCTCGAAGCGGAAGAGACCGAGACGCAACGCGTCGAGATGGAGTAACGACGGCCGGCGCGGCCTTCCCTTCCGGTCAGGGCCACGCCGGTGCAAACGCGGATTCCCGGGGCAGCACACGCCATCGCGGCCACGCGCCGCCGCGTCATCGCATCATCGGGCATCCGCCCCGTCAGAGCCGCGCCGCGAGCCGTGAGCCCTGATCGATCGCGCGCTTCGCATCGAGTTCGGCGGCCAGTTCCGCGCCGCCGATCAGATGCACCGAGCGCCCGGCGGCCTGCAACGGCGCGAGCAACGCACGTTGCGGCTCCTGCCCCGTGCAGAGCACGATCGTGTCGGCTTCGATCAGTTCGTGATCGGTGCGCTGCTCGCCGTACGACACATGCAGCCCGCGCGCATCGATCAGCTCGTAGTTCACGCCGCCGATCATCTTCACCTGCTTCATTTTCAGCGTCGCACGGTGAATCCAGCCGGTCGTCTTGCCGAGCCCCTTGCCGAGCGGGGCGGCCTTGCGCTGCAGCAGCGTCACTTCACGCGCCGGCGCCGACACCTGTGCACGCGTCACGCCGCCGCGCGTCGCGGCCGGGTCGGTCACGCCCCACTCCGCTTTCCATGCTTCGAGATCGAGCGCCGGCGATTCGCCGTCCTGCACCAGATATTCGGCGACGTCGAAGCCGATTCCGCCCGCGCCCACCACCGCGACGCGCCGGCCCACCGGCTGCCTGCCTGCGAGCACGTCGATATAGCTGAGCACGTTCGGCCCGTCCTGCCCCGGAATCTTCGGGTCGCGCGGCGCGACGCCGGTCGCGAGCACGATCTCGTCGTAGCCGCCCGCGATCAGGTCGCTCGCGTCGACGCGGCGGTTCAGGTGCAGCTTCACGCCGGTCAGCTCGACCTGCCTGCCGAAGTAGCTCAGTGCTTCGCGAAACTCCTCCTTGCCCGGAATCCGCTTCGCCATGTTGAACTGGCCGCCGATCTCGGCGGCGCCGTCGAACAGGTCGACCTGATGGCCGCGCTGCGCGAGTACCGTCGAGCATGCAAGCCCGGCCGGCCCCGCGCCGACCACCGCGATGCGCTTCGGCTGCGGCGCGGGCGTGTATTTCAGCTCCGTCTCGTGGCACGCGCGCGGGTTCAGCAGGCACGACGCGATTCGGTTCTTGAACGCGTGATCGAGGCACGCCTGGTTGCAGCCGATGCAGGTGTTGATCTCGTCGGCACGGCCCTGTGCGGCCTTGACGACGAACTCGGCATCCGCGAGCAGCGGGCGCGCCATCGACACCATGTCCGCGCAGCCGTCCGCGAGAATCTGCTCGGCCACTTCGGGCCGGTTGATCCGGTTGGTCGTCACGAGCGGGATGCCGACCTCGCCCTTCATCTTCTTCGTCACCCACGCGAACGCGCCACGCGGCACCGACGTCGCGATCGTCGGCACGCGCGCCTCATGCCAGCCGATCCCCGTGTTGATGAGGGTCGCGCCCGCCCGCTCGACCGCCTTTGCGAGCTGCACGGTTTCGCTCCAGTCGCTGCCGTCCGGAATCAGGTCGAGCATCGACAGCCGGTAGATCAGGATGAAATCGCGGCCGACCGCTTCGCGCGTGCGCTCGATGATCTCGATCGGCAAGCGAATGCGGTTCTCGTACGAACCGCCCCACTGGTCGGCGCGCTTGTTCGTGTGCATCGAGATGAACTGGTTGATCAGGTAGCCCTCGGAGCCCATGATCTCGACGCCGTCGTAACCAGCTTCGCGTGCCAGCTTCGCGCAGCGCACGAACGCGCGGATCTGCCGCTCGACGCCGCGCGCGCTCAGTTCGTGCGGCGCGAACGGCGAGATCGGCGATTTGATCTTCGACGGCGCGACCGCGAACGGGTGATAACCGTAGCGGCCCGTATGCAGGATCTGCAGCGCGATCTTGCCGTCCTCCGCATGCACGGCGCCGGTGATCTCGCGATGCCGGCGCGCGGCGGCCGACGTCATCAGCGTGCCGCCGAACGGCTTGGTCCAGCCGGCCACGTTCGGCGCGAAGCCGCCCGTCACGATCAGGCCGACGCCGCCGCGCGCACGCTCGGCGAAATATTCGGCGAGGCGCGGCAGCGTCTTGCGGCTGTCCTCGAGGCCCGTATGCATCGAGCCCATCAGCACGCGATTCTTCAGCGTCGTGAAGCCGAGATCGAGCGGTGCGAGCAGGTGGGGAAAGGGAGTCGTCATGATGTCGGCCAATAAGCGATGCCTGCCATCGTAGGCGCGCGCCGCCTTGAACGTGAGGGGGCAAACAGCCATAATGCTTGTCATTTCCGGCCAAATCGACATGACTTCCCCGTCTCGCAAGGACCGCCTCGGGCTGCGCCGGCCGACGATTCCGGTCGCCTATACGCGCCTGCTGCTGCAGGCGCTGGCCGCACGCGGCGTCGATCTGGCCGCCGTGCGTGCCGGCACGGGCCTGCGCGACGCGGTGCTGGCCGAACCGGACGCACGCGTCGCGCCGTCGCAATGGGGGCGGCTCGTGCTCAACGCGATCGAAATCGGCGGCGATCCGGGCATCGGGCTCGCGTTCGGGCTGCTGCTGAAGCCGACCGTGCACGGCTTTCTCGGCTACGCGACGCTGACCGCGCGGGACATCCGCGAAGCGCTGTCGGTCACGCAGCGCTACTTCCGGATGCGCAATCGCCAATACCGGCTGACCTATGCGGAAGACGAACGCGGCGCGACGCTCGAACTGCACGGCGTGCAGGCGAACCCCGTGCTGCAGCACCACGTGATGTTCGAATTCGTGCTGACGGGGCTCGCGCAGAACATCTCGCAATGGTCCGGCCGCGACGCGCCGCCGATCGAGCTGCGGTTCGCGTGGCCGGAGCCGGCTTATTTCGCGCGGTATCGCCACCAGTTGCCGCCCGTGGCATTCGGCTGCGCGGCGAATGCGCTGTGGATCGCACGCGACGCGCTCGACTGGCCGCTGCCGCTCGCCGACGAAGTCGCGCACCGGCAGGCGCTCGTGCAGGTCGAGCACGAATATGCGCAGGTGCGTCAGGAGGAAGGCGATCTGGTCGAGCGCGTGCGGGCGGAACTGGCGCGTGCAGCCGGCGATTATCCGGGGCCGGACACGCTCGCCGACGCGCTGCTCGTGTCGACGCGCACGCTGCGGCGCCGGCTGGAGGAAGCCGGATCGAGCTATCGGCGCTTGCTCGACGAAGCGCGGTTTCGGGATGCAAAGCAGTTGCTCGCCGCGTCGGATCTCGACCTGAAAACGATCGCCGAACGGCTGCAATTCACCGACCCGGCGAATTTCACGCGCGCGTTCCGACGCTGGGCCGGGCAGACGCCGAGCGCGTATCGGGAAGCAGCGGCCGGCGTAGTCGTGTCGGCGGCAACCGGAGCATGGGTGCGCGAATAGCGCCGGGCCGTCGACGAAAGGGGGGCGGCTGCGGCTACGCGCGGTCTTCAGCGTCGCACGCCGCGCAACCCGTCGCCCGCAATACCGGAGGGTCGGCGAAGCCGTTGGCGTATGATGGGCGCCACATCAAAACGACACCGCACGGACCGGCGCCCTCCCCGACCCATGCCCAATCGCACCACCCTGATCGAGGCCACGATCGACCGCGTCGATACCAACCTCGTCCGAGTCAAGGCCGATGTCAGGAAAACCCCGTCATACCGTCTGACGATGCAGAACGTCTGCTACTTCGTCACGGCCAACGACCTCGACCCGGAAGCGTTCAAGCAGATCGGGCAACTGAGGCCCGGCATGTCGGTGCGCGCCTGCACGTTCGAGCATCGCGGCCGTCGCCGGATCGCCTGGATCAGGAGCGGCAACCTTGCCATCGCGCCGTACGACGTGATCGCGCAAAAACGGCGGAACCTGACGCTTCTTGCCTGGGCGTCGTGCCTGCTCGTGCTGAGCCTGGGTATCGCTGCCGCGGCACTTCATTCCGGTTGGGCGTTCGTCTCGGCACTGTCCACCGTCGCCGCCATCGTCAGTCTGACGGGCAGCCTGCTCGCCGTCGGCGGCTTGTCCGACCTGATCTTCCAGCCACAGCGACGCGAAGCCCAGGATAGCTGGTCATGCGAACCGTCCGGCTTCGACGGGGCGCGGAGCCGCCCATGACGAACCATGCGATGCAGACCGCATCCGGCCGCGTGACGGCAATCGGCCAGCAATCGATCGAGACGAAGGTCTGGAGCAACAACCTGGGCGCGACCACCCAAAGTATCGAGGAAATCACGCTTCAGCTCGATTCGCTCGCGTCCCCGCTCGTGTTCAGGACCAACCGGACGACGCGCCTGTTCATCGCCGCCGGCGATCGATTGAACGTCGCCTATGCCGACGGCCAGGATCACCCGATCGTCTACGGGATCCGCAACATGACCGACGGTTCGACTTATCTGCTGCGCCCCGCCAAGGTCGCCAGCGCCCGGACCGATCTCGTCGTCATGTTCGGTTGCGTGGTCGCCGCCGCCGTGATGAGCGGGATCGTATCCGCGGTGACGCTCAGCACGGAGTCGACGTTCGACGTGTTCGCGCTGATCAGCGCGAGTGCAATCGGTTTTTGCGTGCTCAGTGCGATCCTGCGCATCCTATTCGGCGTGATCCTGTGGCCCGAAATCAGAAGACTGGCGCAGCCGGGCGGCAAACGCGAAATGAACGCGGCAACGCAGGCACTCTCGTTCACGCAGGACGAAACCCGGCACGTGCGCTTCATCTGATCGGGCCGCGCGCGGCCACTGCGCGCGCGAACGACGCTGCACGCCCGGAATCGCATCGCCGCAGCCACCGCCCGACTCGCCGTCGACGCGCGCCGCTCGTTCAGGTCAAACCGGAACCGCCGGAACGCGCATCGTCGCCCAGATAAATCCGCGCGCCGCCGTCGCCCTCGCCCGCTTCGATCCGCACGCTGCCCGTGGCGGCGACGATCGCGTCGTACACGTCATCGCTCACGCACACCACCGGCACCGCGATCGCGTACAGCTCGGCGGCGACGATCGCGCCGATCGAGATGATCAGGTCGCGCTCCTTCAGCACGATCCCGACCGGCCCCGTGCCGTTGCGCACCGCTTCCGCGAGCACGCTGCTGCTCGAACTCGAACCCTTCGCGTGCGGCATCACCATCACCTTGCCCGCGAGGCTCGCGCCGGCCTGCGGATGCCCGCGATCGACGATCCTGCCCGCGCCCGAGTCGTAGCCGCCCCAGAAGCTGAGCGGCTTGTCGAGGATGAACGGGCGCGCGCACGCGCTGCCCGGCACGAGCGTGTCGCCCGTCAAGAAGTTGCCCGTCGCTTCAGTCATCGAATCGCACCTTGCCTTCGTACGCGGACCGCACGCATTCGCGCATGCTGCCGTAGGCGACCGTCACGCCGATGTTCGCGGGCGCATACGACGCCCATTTCCCCGAGTTGGTCATCACCAGCCCCGACAACTGCTTCATCACCGGCGTGATGTACGTGCAGGTATCGACGACGATCTGAATGCCGCGCGCGGCGAATTTCTCCGCGAGGCCGGCTTGCTCCAGCTCCCACAGAATGAAACGGCTCGTGTTCACGTAGAAATCGCAGGCCGGCTTGCCGTCGAATGCGTCGAGCAACGTATCGAGCGTGCGGAATTCGGCCAGTGAAAAATGCGGCGTGCCGAGCGCGACCGCGACGAGCGCGTCGCCGGCCGCGCCGTGATTCAGCGTGCGGCGAATCTCGTCGAGATCGGCCATCGCGATATCGACCGTGCGTTGCGCCGCGTGCCCGTGCAATGCGGCGTCGAGCGTCGGCGCCTCGGGCGTCACGCCGACCGCATGGAACAGCGCGACGGCGCCGCTCGACGCGGCGGCCGCGCCGAGCGCCTTGAGTTCGTCCTCGGTGGTATCCGCCGGCAGCCCGACGATCGCCGGCACGACCGCGCCCGCGATCTTGCCGACCGCCAAACCGAGCGCGGCGAAATAGATGTCGCGCGACGGCAGGCCGGTGAGATCCGGCGCATTGAACACGATCCGCGCGGCGCGGTTCGCGTCGACATGCAGCCCCGCATACGGCGCACGCCCGGTGATCGCGGCGGCCAGATCGAGAAAATCGCCGTAGCGGCTCGTGCGCGCGCCGAGCACCGAGTTCGCGAACACGATCGCGTTCGATTCGGCCCACGCGATCTGCTCGCCCATCGCGGGACGATTCTTCAGCTGATACGGCGCGCACGTGAAGCTCGATTCGCAGCCGAGCAGCAAATGCGCGTCCATCAGGCGCTGCGCATCGCGCTGGATCGTGCGGTCGCCGTGGTACAGCTCGGGATGGATCAGGTCGAGCGACCCGACGTTCAGCGTGGTCGGCACCGCGACCTTCGCGCCCGTCTCGACGAAATAGTCGACGAAATCCAGACTGGTCTGGCCGTGGTAAAGACAGCCGTCGATATGGGCCGACGTGATGTCGATCAGGTGCGGCGCGGACATCACGTGCGCCGTGCGCGCGACGATCCGCATCGCGCGGGCGACGCCGTCGCCGAAATCCCCGCGCAACATCGCGTCGTCGCGGTCACTCAACTGCAGCATCGGTTGCTCCTCTGACGCGTGCCGGCGGCGCCGGCCCGTGAAATCCGTCAGTGGACTTTACAACTGGAAAATAAAAACTGTCCAGATTACGGTAAAACCGGGCCTCGATAAAACCAATTGCCCCGACCAAAAGCTCCGACGGCCTCCAATGGCTAGAATTTCGCACCAATTGACCACAGCCCCACCGAACCGCCAGCCTCGCCTAGCGCTCCGCCGTCAAACTGAACAGCTCATCGCGCAACGCCTTCGCGCGATCGCGGCCGAACTGCGTGTCGAATTCGTCCTGTGCGGCCTGCCACGCGACTTTCGCCTGCGCGAACGTGCGCTCGCCGAGCTTCGTGAGGTGCAGCGCATGCGCGCGCGCATCGTGCTCGGACACGGCCGTCGAGACAAACCCGTCGCGCTGCATCGGTTTAAGCGCACGCAGCAACGTCGTGCGATCCATCACGAGCATATCGGCCAGTTCGCTCATCAGGAGGCCGGGTTGGCGCGTGAGATTCGCCATGATCGAGAACTGGGCGGGCGTGATGCCGACCGGGGCCAGATGGCGTTCGTACAGTTGCGTGACGAAGCGCGCCGCCTGACGCAGCGCGAGACAGTTGCACGCATGGACAATCGAGGTGTCGTTCATGTTCGGCAATCTATATGTGCATATGCATAAAGTCAATGTACACTCCGCCGTAACGGGGCCGGCGGCCGGCCATCGCGTCAAGGAGACGGACATGGACTACATCGACAAGCTGCGCATCTTCCGGTCGGTGGTGGAGATGCGCAGCTTCACGCGCGCCGCCGACATGCACGGCCTCGCGCGGCCGGTCGTATCGCGCGCGGTCGCGGATCTGGAGGCGCGCTTCGGCAGCCGGCTGCTGCACCGGACCACGCGCCAGGTATCGCTGACCGAAACGGCCGAGCGCATCTACGAGCGTTGCGCGGCCGTGCTCGACGAGCTCGACGCACTCGAAGTGCAAGCGCAGACGCACACGCGCGAGCCCGAGGGCCTGCTGCGCCTCGTCGCGCACACGACGGCCGCGCTGAACCGGCTCGTGCCGCTGATCGCCGGCTTCAAGCGCGCGCATCCGAACGTGCGCCTCGACGTCACGCTGACCGAGCGCCCGGTCGACCTGGTCGGCGAAGGCTACGACATCGGCATCGTCGTGCCGTACATGCTGACGAGCGAATCGACCGTCGTGCGGCTGGTCGAGCGCATTCCGGTCGTGATCGTCGCGACGCCCGCGTATCTGGAAGCGCATGCGCGCCCCGAGACGCCGGCCGACCTCGCCGATCATCCGTTCGTGCCGATCTCGCCGTCGCTGCGCCGCCCGGCGCTGTCGTTCCGGGTCGACGGCGACACGCTCACCGTGCCGTACCGCTTCGACATCTCGTCGAACAGCCCCGTGTTCAACCGCGAAATGGTGATGCACGACTTCGGCATCGGCATCGTCCCGAAAACGCTCGTCGAGGCCGAACTCGCGTCGGGCGCGCTCGTGCAGTTGCTGGAAGGCGCCGATCTCGTCGATGCGTTCGTCGAAATCAAGCTCGCATACGCGAACCGCGCGCTGCTGCCCGCGAAGGTGAAGGCGTTCATCGACTACACGGCCGCGTATTGCGACCGCGAAGGCTGGAGCGTTCCGGCGGCGGCTTGAGCCGGCGCGCGAATGCGCCGTTCCGGCGCCGATTGGTACAGCCACGACACCAATCTGATCCCACCGCGCCGCTCGCTTCGCGTCGTCTCGCCACCTAACATGTGCACATGCACAAGACCACGCTCAACGACGACGATTGCTTCGCGGTCCGGCAAGCCGCCCGGCGGATCTCGCAGTTCTACGAGCGTTACCTGTCGCGGGCGGGCGTCACGCCGTCGCAGTACAGCATCCTCGCCCTGCTGCGCGACCGGCCCGGCCTGACGATGGCGACACTGTCGAACGTGCTGGTGCTCGAACGCACCGCGCTGCTGCGCGCGCTCAAGCCGCTCGTCGGCGCGGCACTGGTGACGGGGCGCATCGAGCCGCCCTGCCGCGGCCAGACGTTCGCGCTGACCGCGCACGGCGAAACGAAGATCGCCGACGCGCATGTGCACTGGCTCGCCGCGCAGGAGGCGTTCGAGCGGTGCTTCGGGTCGACGCAGGCGGCCCGACTGAGAGACGAATTGTTCCGGATCACGCACAACCTGCCGGACCGCTAGCCCCTTCCCCGATCGATGCCGTGCCGTCGATCGTTTTGAACAGTGCATATACATAGGTGAATCGATGGATACGACCCAAGCCGCTGCCTCGTCACGCGAAGCAGCCACGACCGAGCGGCCCGCGAAGCAGCAACGCCGCGTGCCGTGGATGCGCATCGCGGTGGGCGCCGTCGTCGTCGTGGTCGCGGCCGCCGCGATCGACTGGCTGTTCGTGTTGCGCTTCCAGGAAAGCACCGACGATGCGTATGTCGGCGGCGACGTGACGGTGCTCGCGCCGAAGGTCAACGGCTTCGTCGACAAGATTCTCGTGACCGACAACCAGCGCGTGAAGGCCGGCGACGTGCTCGTGCAGCTCGATGCGCGCGACTACGACGCGAAGCTCGCGCAGGCCGGCGCCGAAGTCGACAGCGCGCGCGCCGCCGTGACCGAACTCGAGGCGAAGCAGCAACTGCAATTCGCGGTGATCGGTCAGCACGCGGCGGACAAGAACGCGTCGTCGGCCGAGCTGACGCGCGCCGCATCGGACCGCGTGCGTTACCGCGAGCTCGTTAAGTCGGACGCCGTATCGAACCAGATCGTCGAGCGCGCGGACGCCGATTATTCGAAGGCCGGCGCGGCCGTCGAACGCAGCGACGCCGCGCTGCTCGCCTCGAAGCGGCAGCTCGACGTGCTCGGCGCCCAGCTCGCCGATGCGCGGGCCCGCGTGAACACCGCGCTCGCCGCGCAGCGCGTCGCGGCGCTCAACGTCGAATACACGACGATCCGCTCGCCGGTCGACGGTTACGTCGGCAACCGCACGGGCCGCGTCGGGATGCTCGCGAACGTCGGCGTGCCGTTGCTGACGGTCGTGCCGGCCGCCGGCCTGTGGGTCGACGCGAACTTCAAGGAAGACCAGTTGCGCAAGATGCGCGCGGGCGATCGCGTCGACGTCGCGCTCGATGCGTCGAGCACGCGCCTGCATGGCCGCGTCGACAGCCTTGCACCCGCGACCGGCGCGACCTTCAGCGTCCTGCCGCCCGAGAACGCGACCGGCAACTTCACGAAGATCGTCCAGCGCGTGCCCGTACGCGTACATCTCGATCCGCAGCCCGGCATCGAGCAGGTGCTGCGCCCCGGCCTGTCCGCGGTTGTGACCGTGCATACCGACCGCAAGCACTGAGCGGGAGCCGACGATGACCACCGCGTTTTCCGGCGACCCGGCGTCGCAACCGACCAGGCAGCGCGTGTTCGCGTTCGCGCTGATGTGCGTCGGCTTCTTCATGGCGACACTCGACATCCAGATCGTCGCGTCGTCGCTGCGCGATATCGGCGGCGGGCTGTCCGCGAGCCAGGACGAATTGTCGTGGGTGCAGACCGCCTACCTGATCGCCGAGATCATCGTGATCCCGATGTCGGGCTGGCTGTCGAAGGTGATGTCGACGCGCTGGCTGTTCGTCGCATCGGCCATCGGTTTCACGATCACCAGCATGCTGTGCGGGCTCGCGTGGGACATCAACTCGATGATCCTGTTCCGCGGGATGCAGGGCGCGCTCGGCGCCGCGATGATCCCGACCGTGTTCACCACCGCGTTCGTGCTGTTCCCCGGCAAGCAGCGGCTGATCGCATCGACGACCATCGGCGCGCTCGCGTCGCTCGCCCCGGCGATCGGCCCCGTGATCGGCGGCTGGATCACCGACCAATGGTCGTGGCACTGGCTGTTCTACCTGAACCTCGTGCCGGGCATCGCGGTGGCCGCGCTCGTGCCGCGCTACGTGCATATCGACGCGCCCGATCTCAGCCTCATCAAGCGCGGCGACTATCTCGGCATCGTGCTGATGTCGGGCTTCCTCGGCTGCCTCGAATACGTGCTCGAGGAAGGCCCGCGCAAGAACTGGTTCGGCGACGACGCGATCGTCATCTGCGCATGGATCTCCGGCATCTGCGGCTTCCTGTTCATCGTGCACGCGCTGACCGCCGACGATCCGATCGTCGACCTGCGCGCGCTCGCCGTGCGCAACTTCGGAATCGGCAGCCTGCTGTCGTTCGTGACCGGCATCGGGATCTTCGTGACCGTGTTCCTGACGCCGCTGTTCCTCGCGCAGGTGCGCGCGTTCAGTTCGCTGCAGATCGGCATCGCGCTGCTGTCGGTCGGCGCGTTCCAGTTGGTCGCGCTGTGCGCGTATGCGTTCGCCGCGCGCTACGTCAGCATGCGTGCGCTGCTCGTGTTCGGGTTGATCTGCTTCGGCCTCGGCTGCTACCTGTACACGCCGATCACGCACGACTGGGGCTGGGGGGAACTGCTGCTGCCGCAGGCGCTGCGCGGCATCGGCCAGCAGTTCAGCGTGCCGCCGATCGTGACGATGGCGCTCGGCTCGCTGCCGCAGTCGCGGCTGAAATCGGCGAGCGGGTTGTTCAACCTGATGCGTAACCTCGGCGGCGCGATCGGTATCGCCGTGAGCGCGACGATGCTCAACGACCGGCTGAATTTTCACTATCTGCGGCTGAACGAGCACGTGAGCGCCGGCGAACCGCAGGTCGCATCGCTGCTCGATCGCCAGGCCGCGTACTGGGGATCGGTGGCCGGCAATACGTTGAATACCGCCCAGGCCGGCCTCGCGAACCTGCATCGGCTGATCTATCGCGAGGCGCTGACGCTCACCTATGCGGATGCGTACTACGCACTGTCGCTGTGCTTCGTCGTCGCGCTGCTTGCCGTCGTGTTTTCCAAACCCATTACATTGAACGCGCCGCCGCCGGACGCGCACTGAGGCCTCGTCATGAAAAAGCTACTCGTCGCCCTCGCCGTCAGCGCGTTCGCCGCAGGATGTGCGGTGCAGCCCGCGCAGCATCCCGCCCTGCACGATTCCGTTCAGACGCTCGCGCCCACCGCCTGGGATACCGACGTGCCGCGCGCGGACATCGACGCCGCCGCATGGTGGGCGCAATTCCGCGATCCCGCGCTCGACCGGCTGATCGCGACCGTGCTCGACGGCAACCTCGATCTGCAAGCCGCCGCCGAGCGCGTGAAGCAGGCGCAGGCGCTGACCGTGCAGAAACGCTCGGTGCTGCTGCCGGAACTCGACGCGACCGCCCATGCGGCCGACGCGCGGCAGAACACGCCGCCGCCACTCGGCTATGTGCGGCAGGCAGGTGCGGGGCTCGCGTTGAGCTGGTCGCCCGACGTGTTCGGCGGCGAGCGACTCGATCTGCTGGCCGCAAAGGCCGAACTGGTTGGCCAGAAGCATGCGGAAGATGCGATGCGGCTCGCGCTTGCTGCCGATGCGGCATCCGCGTATGTCGATCTGCGCTGGGCGCAGCAGGAATTGAAGATCCTGCAGGACAACGCGAGGATCCGGCAGCATGCGCTCGAACTCACGCGCAAGCGGCAAGCATTCGGGCTGTCGACCGAACTCGACGTGACCCGCGCGCAGAACCAGCTCGATGCGCTCGAAGCGCGGATTCCGCCGACGCAGGCGCAGATATCGCATCAGCTCAACCTCATTGCCGTGTATTCGGGGCGCACGCCGGAATCGGTCGATCGGCTCGTGTTGGCGCAGGCCGGGGAGATTCCGGCGCCGCCGGTTGGCGCGCCGGGGACGTTGCCTTCGCAGGCGCTGTTGCGGCGGCCGGATGTGCTGACGGCCTACGCTCAGGTCGAGCGGCGTGCAGCGCAAGTCGGCGTGGCGAAGGCCGAACGCTATCCGAAGTTTTCGTTGAATTTGACGGACGGGATTCTGGCGGCATCCTATCTCGGGTTGCCGACGTTGACCGATAACCTGTTCAGCGCGGCGCTGAGCGCGACGAGCCCGATCTTCAACGCGGGTCGGATTACCGCCGATATCTCGCAGAGCGAAAGCCGGATGCGCGAGTCGGAACTCGGGCTACGGCAGACGATGCTGCAAGCGTTGCGGGAAGTCGAGGATGCGCGGGCGAATCTCGTTAGCTCCGATGAGGCGACGCGGAGGCTGGGTAATGCATTGGCGGCTTCCGATAAGGCGCTTGGGTTGGCGAATCAGCTCTATAAGGGCGGCGCGACGGATTTTCTCGACGTGCTTTCGGCGCAGGAGGTTTATTTGCGCGATTCGGATTCGCTCAATCAGGTCAAGCGCGAGCACGCGCTGGCGGCGGTTGCGTTGTATCGGTCGCTGGGGGGTGGGTGGAGCAGGAATGATGGGGCGGGTGGGACGCAGCCGGAAACTCAGGCTGGGGGGTGTCAGGATTTCCGTGTTCAAGGCGGGTGGAGTAATTACACGGAAGGCCGAACGAATCGATCTGCGTAAAGGATAGCGAATTGGTTCATAGCCGTCTTCCAGTCATGAGCAGCGCTTCCCCAATTCGCGGTGATGTTGCGCAAGGCCAGCCAGATGAGTTTGGTGGCGGCCTCGTCGGTCGGGAAGTGACCACGGGTCTTGATGATCTTGCGCAGTTGCGAGTTGATATTTTCAATCGCGTTCGTCGTGTAGATAATCTTGCGCACACCCGGCGGAAACGCAAAGAACGGGATCACGCGATCCCAGGCGTTGCGCCACGCGCTACTGACGGTCGGGAATTTCTGACCCCACGGACCATCCGCAAACGCATCGAGTTCGGCCTGAGCGGCTTCCGCGCTGGGAGCGGCGTAGATCGGTTTGATCGCGGCGGCCAATCCGCGGCGGTCTTTCCAACTGGCGTAATCGAGGCTGTTGCGGATTAGATGGACGATGCAGGTTTGCAGCGTCGTGGCCGGAAACACTACCGCCAGCGCTTCGGGCATGCCCTTAAGACCATCAGTGACCGCGATCAGGATGTCGTGAACGCCGCGCGTCTTCAGATCGTTGAACACCTTCATCCAGAATTTGGCACCCTCGGTATTCTCGATCCACAGGCCCAGGATCTCCCGGGTGCCGTCGGGCAGCACGCCCAGCGCCAGGTACACCGCCTTGTTGCGCACGACGGCGTCTTCGCGAATCTTGACCCGCAGTGCGTCGAAAAACACGACCGGATACATCGGCTCGAGCGGTCGGGCCTGCCAGGCCGTCACTTCGGCCATGACCTCGTCGGTCACGGAGCTGATGAAGTCGGGCGAGACCTCGGTACCGTACTGTTCCAGCAGAAAGCCTTGGATCTCGCGTACGGTCATGCCTCGGGCATACATGGCGACGATCTTGTCGTCGAAGCCGGTGAAGCGCCGTTCGTGCTTGGGAATCAGGATGGGTTCGAAGCTGCCGTCGCGGTCACGCGGCACCTCAATGCGGATCGGCCCGTCTTCGGTCAGAACGGTCTTGGCCCCTTTGCCGTTGCGCTGATTCGTGACGTTGGCCGGCCTGGCAGCTCCGGCAGGGTAGCCGAGATGATGGTTCATCTCGCCGCCCAACGCACGCTCGATTAGCGCCTTCTTGAGCGCCAGCGTCGCGGCATTGATGGCTTCAGCCGTCATCGGACCGTTGCCGAACTGTTCAAGCAGCTCGGCCGGAATCGCCGGCAGAACTGCCGGCTGGGCTTTCGGTTTGCGAGGCATACACTCTCCTTGGGAGCATGTTATGCCTTAAACACAAAATTCCTGACAGGCCCTCAGGCTGTGGCGAAAAACTAGGAGAATCGCGATGCAGCGCCGGCCTCGATACTTGCCGGCCCCGCTATTCAGCCGCACGATCCGAGACACTGGACCGTCATCAACGCAATCGAGTAATCCACGATCACCGCAATAGCCAGCCCCACGATAACGGTGATGATCCGCGTGATGAGCATGCGCCAGAATCGGGTCGCAACGAACACGCCTGCCGCCAGCAGGAGCACGATGAGGATCGATTCATCGCTGCGTTACCGGTCCAGCGCCAGCTTCGCGCCGAGCCCTAAAAGGATCGTCCCCATCACCGCGTCGATCGGCTTGCGCAGCTTCGCGTAACCCGTCTGCACACGGTTCGTCGAGAACAGCACGGCGACCGTGCAGAACCACGTCAGTGAGACAGCGACGACCACGGCCAGCGTCGCGCCATGCACCCATGCCGGCGCGTGTGCGGGCAACAGCGTGACGAACAGACTGCCGAAGAATGCCGCGCCCTTCGGATTGGTCAATCCGACGAGCAGCCCTTTCCGATACGCGTACACGCCGCCGCGGACGGCCGACTGGCTCGGGGATTCCGCTTGCTGCGCCGACTGTCGCAAGCCTGAGAGCGTCTTGATACCGAGGTAAATCAGATACGCGGCACCGGCAATGCGGATCGCCTCATATAGCCAGGCCAGCTTCGCGACGATCAGCCCGAGCCCGAAAATCGCCATCGCCGCCCAGACCGCATGCGACGATGCAATGCCCAACGCGGCCAGCAGGCCCGCGCGGCGACTGCCGAGCGCATGGGATGAAACGGCGATCAGGTCGGGGCCGGGGCTGACGCACGCCAGCAACATCACGCCGCCGACTGCGGCGAGTTGGGGAAGATAGCTCATGGCGGTTCGGGTGAATTCGTCGTGAAAAGGAAAAGCCGACTTAATCTAGCATGCCGATTTTCGGTGCATACGGCGTGCCGGCGCGCTGCGTCGTTTTTCGCGCCGCCGACATGCCTCGTGCTTCCGCGAATTACAACGGCGGCCGCTTCAGCTTCACCCAGCGCTGCACCGACGCCCGCTCCCACTGCGCACGCGCATAGTCGGCGAGGCGCTGCGGCACCGGATCCCCATTCAGCACCAGACGGTTCAGCATCACCGCCAGATCGACGTCGGCAATGCTCCACTCGCCGAACAGGTTCGCCGCGCCCGGCGCGAGCAGCTTGTCGGCAGCCGCGAACAGCTTCTGCGCAGCGGCCTGCGCGAGACTCGACAGCGGCTCGCTCGACGGCCCGTAGAACAACACTTCGGTCGACCGCTCCGTGCGAATCGGCATCAGGTCGCTGCGCAGCCACGCTTGCACCTGCCGCGCCCGCGCGCGCTGGCGAGGATCGGCCGGATAGATCCGAGTGCCCGGGAAGGTCTCGTCGAGGTACTCGGTAATCGCCGACGATTCCGACAGCGCAAAATCGTCGTGCACGAGCGTCGGCACGCGTTGCGTCAGCGACGTCGCCGCATAGTCCGGCGCGAAATGCGCGCGGTTGCCGAGATCGACGGTCACCAGTTCGTACGGCAGCGATTTTTCCTCGAGCGCGACGAAGACCGACATCGCATAAGGGCTCGTGTATTGCGCATCGACGTAGAGACGGAGATTACCGGTTTGCACTGCTGGCTCCTTGTGGGTGCGGAGGTCGGCGACTGCGGATTCGCGCGCCGACGGGCTCCGGGTGAATCAATGCGGCGTGTTCGACAGATTAGCAGCGGCGGCACAGGTGTTGTTCGATGTTTCGTGTGCGCTGCCACTACATGGTCATTCGGTGGCCGGCCAGCGATAGCCGATTACTTCGTTCAACGGGTACGCGAGTTCGCGCACTTCTTCCAATTGATTGCCGCCGAACAGGTGCACGTGTTCGTCGTCGTGACGCAGGTAGAAACCGACGTGCCCTTTCCAGCTCGTCGGGTCGTCACGCGTCAGGATCGCGATGCAGCCGTAGACCGGGCGCTCCAGCGGTTTGCCCCATTCGAGCCACGAGCGCGCCAGCGCGGAGCCGGTGCCGCGAAATCCGGCATGCGCCATGCACCAGTTTACGAACGATGAGCACCAGGAAATTTTGTCGTCGTAGCCAACCAGGTTCGTCTGGTTGTTGTACTCGACGATGCGCGGGTTGATGCTGCCGGGCGGATGGCGGCGAATGCCGAGTTCGGCCAGCGCGACGGGCATCCAGGGCGGATGAGCCGTTTCCGGTTTGCTCTCAGGGTTCGATCGGGTCACGTCGTTCTCGGGCGAGTGTGATTTGCGCTCAATCTTCGCATGAATATGACATAGCGACGAGTGCCCCAGGAAAAGCGATGCCGCATGACAGGGTAATCAATAAAATTGTGTAGCCAGGAAAAAATCATATTTTTTGTTCTTTGACGTCCAAGTACCAACATACGAATCACCAAATTGCTTCCCCCTGAACGTCGCGACAGGCCGATCCCCCTGCGCCGAATATTCCGTTAAATTCATTTCCCCATTTTTTATCGAACCCTTGACGTCGATGAGCGTCTCCTTCTTCAGATACATATAGGTACCATCGACCGCACCGTTCCGATCTTCAGGAAAGAATGCGCTAATCCAGAAATTCTTTCCGATCCATCCACCCAAATACTGATATGCCGCATCCACCTTGCAACCCGCGAGACAAAGCAATGCCCTTGCATCAGGCATGCTATTGGAAGGAAACGCGTATGTTGCTTCCGACCAGATTCTAGTGTCCGCATCGTATGCCGGTACCGTTACAACAAGGCCAACCTGATTGGCAACTCTGATTGCCGCCGTGTTGGGTGAGGTTAGAGAATTATTATTTACACTCCCATTACACAAAGTCTTGAAAGCGTTTTCCAGAACTGCCTCTCCTTTGGGCAACACAACATCACCGCGACAACTTTGCCCACCCCAACGCTCACCATTTTCCAGTGTCGCTCTTGAGAGCGAGATATAATTTTTCATCCGCATTACACCGTTTTTGTATGAAAAAAATCAAAACGGTCCAATTTTTTGATGACGAGGCATTGCTGTATTCCAGAATCAGCTTTGTCATGCTTCCATAAAGCGTGGCATCACTCGAAAGTCCTTTCAGATCGACGCCATAATATAATCGCGCGCCACTAAATCTATCAGTGAAAAATCCATTGCCATCCAATCGGATGGGGCAATTAATTGTAACGGAGTTGGCATCACATACCTCCAGACCGGGAATTTCATAGCCACCTGCCATTGCATTTGCCGTCAATGTCAATGCGAGGCTCACTCCAACGATAAATTTGGCAATCATTTTGTTTCCCCGATAAGCCTCTTGGACTTCTTTGCAAAAAAATTGATGTTCTTCGGCCTTACCTGGATGGCCCGAACCTGTCGGATTGTCGCCGTTAATGATGTAACGGGCTCGACAATAATCAGGCTTAGCTCCAGATATAACGCTCCGGCCTCTGCCAGATGACGTCGCCACCGTCGTGCGGTGAAGCAGTTTCACGTCGAGACGCATTTCGAGCGCGTTCAGATGCTTATCGACCATGCCCGGTGACAGACCAAGCCGCTCGGTCACGGTGCTCAAACCGCCAGTGCTGACAATCTCGACGAACACCGACACGCTCTCGAAACGGTCCATGGTGGTTTGGTGGGGTGAAATGGCGGTGGTGGGCATTCCACGCGGCGTAATCGGGCGCGTGTTGCGTTCAATCTTCGCATGAATGCGGCGGCTGGCAGCGCCCTTTCCGCCTTGTGATTTCCTTTCGGTCCACCCGTATCATGTCGGCAGCGCCATCGACTCCCCTCCCCGCCATGCGCATCACGCCTCTGCCGCCTCTTCAGTGCCTCATCGCGTTCGAAGCCGCCGTGCGGCACGCGAGTTTCACGAAAGCCGCCGCCGAACTGCACCTGACCCAAAGCGCGATCAGCCGCCAGATCCAGCAACTCGAGGAATTCCTCGGCCGCTCGCTGTTCGTTCGCGAACACCGTTCGCTGCGGCTGACGATCGCCGGCGAGCAATACGCGGCACAAGTCCACCATCTGCTCACGCAATGCGCGCAAGCCACGCACGACGTGATGAAACCGTACGGCGATCTCGAACTGACGATCGCGTGCTCGTCCGGCGTCGCGCTGCTGTGGCTCACGCCACGGCTACCGAACTTTCGCGCCACGTATCCCAACATCAAGCTGCGCCTGATCGTGCGCGACAGCCTTGCATCGATGTCGCCCGCGGAATTCGACGTCGGCGTCTACTACGTGCGCCAGCAGGCGCCGGCCGAATACACCGCACGCCGGCTGTTCGACGAAGAAGTGTTCCCCGTCTGCGCGCCCGGCTATCTGGCCGGCCGCACGCTCGACGCGGCCGATCTCGCGAACGAAACGCTGCTGCGCCTCGAGGACGGCCAGCGCCAATGGATGTCGTGGTCCGAATGGTTCGACATGAACGACGTCGACCGGCAGAAGGCGCAACCGCAGGACATCACGATCAACTCCTATCCGCAGATCGTGCAGATGACGATTCTCGGTCAAGGCGTGTCGCTCGGCTGGCGTTACATGATCGACGCATGCATCGAAGCCGGCCTGCTCGTGCGCGTGACGGAAGCGTCCGCGAGCCACGGCGGCGGCTATTACGTGATCTCGCCGAACGACCGCGCGCAGAACCAGGCCGCCCGCCTGTTCACCCGCTGGCTGTTCGAACAGGCGGAGCAACAGACCGGGGCCTGAATGCCCCGAGCGCGACGCATGCGTGCAGCGCATGCCTGCATGCGAATCTTTCGTTTCAGAAAAAATTGCAGCGTTCCTTAGCATGGAATTCACGCGGGGCAGCCGTCCCGTCTCCTGACAAAGGAAGAGACCATGCAAGGAACGCTTTCCCCGCGCGCCGCGCCTTCCGTCGATGCGGCGGTGCAACAGCGCCGACGCGCCATCGTCGCGACCGTGATCGGCAACGGCCTCGAATGGTTCGACTTCACCGTCTACAGCTTTTTCGCGGTGATCATCGCGAAACTGTTCTTCCCGACCGGCAACGAACTGACGTCCGTGCTGCTCACCGTCGCGACGTTCGGCGTGGGCTTCTTCATGCGGCCGGTGGGCGGCATCGTGCTCGGCGTCTATGCCGACAAGGTCGGTCGCAAAGCCGCGCTGTCGCTCACGATCCTGCTGATGGCGGCCGGCACCGCGCTGATCGGAATCGCGCCGACCTACGAACAGGCCGGCATCGCCGCGCCGCTGTTGATCGTCGTCGCGCGGCTGCTGCAAGGCTTCTCGGCCGGCGGCGAGATGGGCGGCGCCACCGCCTTCCTCACCGAATACGCGCCGCCGGAGAAGCGCGCGTATTACTCGAGCTGGATCCAGTCGAGCATCGGCTTCGCGGTGCTGCTGGGTGCGGCGACGGGCACCTTCGTCACGACATCGCTCGACACGCAGGCGCTGCATAGCTGGGGCTGGCGGCTGCCGTTCCTGCTCGGGATCATCGTCGGGCCGGTCGGTTACTACATTCGCAGCCATATCGACGAGACGCCCGCGTTCAGCGCCGTCGAATCGCAGGCGAAGGAAAGCTCGCCGCTGAAGGAAGTGCTGCACACGTATCCGCGCGAGACGTTCGCGAGTTTCTCGATGGTCATCCTGTGGACCGTCTGCACCTACGTGCTGCTGTTCTACATGCCGACCTATTCCGTGCGCACGCTGCATTTGCCGCAATCGACCGGCTTCGCGGCCGGCATGGTCGGCGGGCTGATGATCATGTGCTGCTCACCGATCGTCGGGCGACTCGCCGACGTGTGGGGACGGCGCGTGTTCCTGTCCGGCTCGGCGCTCGCGATCCTCGTGCTGGCGTGGCCGATGTTCTCGTGGATCAACCATGCGCCCGGGTTCGCGTCGATGATCGTGTTCCAGGCCGTGTTCGGCGTGCTGATCGCGACCTATACGGGGCCGATCCTCGCGGCGTTCGCGGAGCTGTTTCCGACTAAGGTGCTGTCGACCGGGTTATCCGTTGCGTACAACTTTGCGGTGACGATCTTCGGCGGGTTCGCGCCGTTCCTGATCACGTGGCTCATCGCCCGCACCGGCAGCAACATGGCGCCGGCGTTCTACGTGATGCTCGCGGCGGCCGTCAGCTTCGTCGGCACGCGCTTCGTGAAGGATGCGAAGCGTGCGGCCTCCACGACTCGATAAGGATTTTTCCCCATGACCATTACCGTGCTTCAAGGCGGCAACGTGCTCGACCTCGAACGAGGCGTGTTGCTCGAACATCATCATGTCGTGATCGAAGGCGAGCGGATCGTCGAAGTCACCGATCGGCCGGTGGATTTGCCGAATGCGCAGGTGATCGACGTGCGCGGCAAGACCGTGATGCCCGGGTTCATCGATTGCCATGTACATGTGCTGGCGTCGAATGCGAACCTTGGCGCGAATGCGACGCAGCCGAATATTCTCGCGGCGATTCGGTCGCTGCCGATTCTCGATGCGATGTTGTCGCGTGGATTTACCAGCGTGCGGGATGCCGGGGGCGCGGATTGGAGCCTGATGCAGGCGGTCGAGACGGGGCTGGTTTCGGGGCCGCGGATTTTTCCGTCGGGGAAAGCGCTGTCGCAGACCGGCGGGCATGGGGATTTCCGGCCTCGGGGGGATTTGCTGGAGCCTTGTTCGTGCTGCTTTCGAACGGGGGCGATTGCTCGGGTGGTCGATGGAGTTGAAGGTGTGCGGCTCGCGGCGCGTGAAGAAATTCAAAAGGGCGCGACGCAGATCAAGATCATGGCGTCAGGCGGCGTGGCATCGCCGACCGATCCGATTGCGAACACGCAGTATTCGGAGGACGAGATTCGGGCGATCGTCGACGAGGCCGAGGCCGCGAATACGTATGTGATGGCGCATGCGTATACGGGGCGAGCGATTGCGCGGGCCGTGCGATGCGGCGTGCGGACGATCGAGCACGGGAATCTCGTGGATGAAGCGGCCGCGACACTCATGCACGAGCGAGGGGCGTTCGTGGTGCCGACGCTCGTGACGTATGACGCGCTTGCGCAGCATGGCGCGCAACTCGGGTTGCCGCCGGATTCGGTGGCGAAGGTGGCTTCGGTTCAGCAGAAGGGACGCGAGTCGCTGGAGATCTATGCGAGAGCCGGCGTAAGGATGGGGTTCGGTTCGGATCTGCTCGGGGAAATGCACACGTTTCAGTCCGGTGAGTTTCGGATTCGGGCTGAGGTGCTCGGGAATCTGGAAGCGCTCAGAGCGGCAACGACGGTGGCGGCGGAGATCGTCAATATGACGGGGCAGCTTGGGGTGGTTGCCGTTGGGGCGATCGCCGATCTCGTCGTGCTGGACGGGAATCCGCTCGAGGATATCGGGGTCGTGGTTGATGAAGGGGCGCGGGTCGAGTATGTATTGCAGCGGGGAGCGGTTGTGAAGCGGCGTACTGACAGGCGGTGATGTGAGGCCATTCGGCTATTTCGGCAGGCGCGGTGCGGCCTCACGGGCCTTGCGGTCGTGACAGTTGTTGAAAGTCGCTGGAGGTGTAAATCGCGGCGGTCGCGGCAATGGCCGGGGCGGTGTCGCCCCGGCAGTCCGTCGTGTTCAGACAACGCCCTGCATTCCACTCGCTAGAGCCGCATCAAGCAGCCCTTGCAAGCGTTATAGCGGCGACGGTCCACCGTCAGGATCGTGGTACGGCTGCTCTCGCAGCGCCAACTGGCCGTAGTCCGGCGTGATCGTGATCGTCCGATTGGCGTCGCAGACATTGAGGTACACGCGGTCGCCTGGCTTGAATCCGAAGATCTTGAAATTGATATCGATCGCCTTCATCCACGGCAGGTACGGCCAGCCTCGCTTGGGAAGGTCCGGGTAGTTGCGCAGGACCAGCTCAAACGTCTTCTGCATGTTGACGGGTTTGTTCTTTCTGCGACGTGGCTTAGTATTGGTGTCAGCCATTTCCGACTCCTGGTTCGAGTTGGTGGTGGTCAGCGGGTCGTATGGGTTGCCGCCCATGCGGCCCGCGCTTTTTTGTTGCCTTGGGTTTCCCCGTCTTTTTCCCCTTTCGCTACGTCTTGTTGGGCAAGACGGCTTTCTTTCGACCATCGGTGGGAAAGGGGCTCGATTCCACGATGGCGAGAAGCATGAGCTTCATAACCAGTGTAGTCGGGCTGGCATCTCAGAAATGGGGAAATGAGGGGATTGGCCGTTAGGCATAGGTGTGCGCAACACAAGACGGATGCTGAGAATTCGTCCGGTTACGCTCCTGGATGTTCATCGAATCGCGAAAACCGAACGGAGCAGATACGATTGACCGTTACCCCCCGAAGCGGTCACCGACGTCTGTTTGCGAAAGACTGCTAAGCAGCGGTGCGGTCCTCCGGTCCCAGCGAGCCGGCTTCGCATGCTTACGCGTATTCTCGATATGGAAGGTCGGCAGCTAGTGATTGCCCTGGAGTAGCTAGCCAACGATACAACTGCTCACCCGAGAGAGTCCCCTCGCAATATCGTAAGAGCGCTTCGCCAAGGTCTACAGCCTCGATAACGGATAGTCGGCCACATGATGCGATAACGGTCGGAACGCTGGGATCAACTCCAGGCTGACAAAGCGTCACGCAGAAGACGTCCTTGTAGCCGTGGACCTCAGACGCAGCCAACACTTCAACGGCGCGGTTGTAGTCGACGAGTTTGCCCGCATCGCGGGACTTAAGTTCGACGACAAGCGGCGGCGAACTTGGCAACTGAACAAGATAGTCTGGAGCCCCCGTTTTCGTCTTGTCATCCAGTCGCTTGCAATCCAACTTCAGGTAGGCAAGCGCGTCTTCGAACACTCGCTCGAAGTCATTGCCTGTGGCCTGATAGAAGCGCTCGACGAAGTCTGCACGCGGACACTTCTTCGCCCGCCTAGCCTGCCTTTCCGCAGCTCTGACCCGCTGATTGGTCTTCCAGGAGCGGCACGCATCGCGCAACCAATTCGCCTTCGCTTGGGGGTCCGGCTTTGCTCCGGCGAGCGCCTTGACCCGAGCCGCGTCCGCGTCCTGCGACCCGAGCATCAGAACCTCGGGGGTAGTGAGCCCCACTGCACGTAGTGCGAGCACCTCTTCTCTCCTGAGCTGATATGGCGAGCCAGGAGGGCACAAGCCAGCCATCCATAAGACATCATCAGGGAGTCCCTCCGTCAGGCGGTAGCTGAGGCGTCGAATGGCTCGGGGAAGACGGGCTAGGACATCCAGCATTCCATCGTCAACATGCAGAGAGACCGGCCGGTTCGACGGCGGAACGCGCTTGTCACAGGCAGCCGCAGCTATTTCTGCCATCCCTTGCAACGCCCAACCTAAGTTGCGGAACAGCTCGTGCAACATGCCTGCTCTTAGGTTCTCGAGCGTTCCTTCTAGCGTTCGGATTGCCACTCCATCCAGCCACTCGCATGAAAGCCAGGTTCCGTTGATGGGCATGATGTCGGCGTTCCACATCGGTTCCGCCAAATCAGCTCTGTATCCATCGGCGTCCACCAAGGGAACGGCATCAAGCGGATACGGCAAAATACGGGTGGGTTTCACGCCGCCTTGTGGCCGAAACTCTGGACTGGCGAGACACGCTGAGAACAGCAAGAACGCCAACCTGCGTGTATCGCCGGCTGATGTAGCAGTAGGCAGGAGTTGAACGAGTGCGTTGGCCTTATCGACTAGATATCGAAGCAGAAAGACCCCCGTCTCGGGAAGCAATCCGCTGTGGCCGATGGCCTTGCCAAGCGGCGTGGCCGCCAGCCTGCGGGTGGACGTGGCGACGACAAACCCCATATCGATCAGGCCAGCAACTGCACCTCTTAGCAATTCAGGCCAGCGCTTGAATGCCTCCGTGTTACGGTCTTCCTCGCGCAGAGCGCTGAAGGACGAACATACGAGGCGCTCAACCTCATCCTGACTTGCACAAAGACCGGATGCGACTAGTTGCAACGCGAGCTGATTAAAGCGCTGAGGCTGAACCCGCGGTTCAATCGGCGGCAGTTCGCCTAGCGCAAGATACTTGGAGGCGACCCCAAGCTCGTGCTTCGTAGATGCAAAGAAGACGACACGGCCACGGTCGTGCGCAAAACCCATGCGGCCTACTCGCCCCGCCATGTTATGAAAGTCGCTAGCCTCTATGGGAACGCGGGTTCGCAGATCACTGTCCCAACGAGACCATCCCGCGAATACCGCTGCTCCAAGCGGAAAGTTGACGCCCGCCGCCAGAGTGCTGGTCGCGAAAACGACATCTAGTCGATCGCCGAGAAGATGTGTCTCAACGACGTGCCTCTCTTCGTCCGTCAGGTCGGCGGTGTGGCAAGCTACGCGTCGCTCAAGGATGCCCGCAAGAAACTCGTTTGCCGATGTTGCAGGTAGACCGTCGAAGGCAAGGGACATCTGCCCCTTCTGACCTTTGTAGGCCGTTTCAACGAACCGTCTTGCAAGGTCATACGTGTCCTGCTTTTTCATGCAAAACACAATGACTGGGCGTGGCGAGTCCTTCTGACCTAGAAGCGACATCACTGCGGCTATCGGATCGAGCGTAACGCCAGCCGGCAGGGCCGCTTCTTCGGTCTGGTCTGGCTTGTCAGAACTCGCCACGACCATTCGGCCTTCAGTCCAACACTCGTAGCGAAGGTGCTTCTCCCTCACGTTCAGTGCCACCAATTTGACGCTAAGCCAGTTCGCGAGATCATTCGCATCTCGTTGCTGAAGCACTGCTGATAACCCAACAAGCTGCCTCCACCCGGCATTGCGCAGCAGCGTGAGCAAGATCTCGACATTCTGGCCTCTGGACACGTCGCCAAGCAGTTGAATTTCATCGCACACGACAACCGTATTGCTCATGTCCCTCGGCACGCCCGATGCTGAGAGCAGGGCCAAATACTTTTCGTAAGTCGCAACAAGTAGCGGTGCTCGAAGCGGCTCGCTGGGGACGATGCCCTCGGCGTCCTCGACATAGTCGCCTGTCGCCACTACCAGCGAGGCGGCGTTGCCGCCCAGGAAGGGGCCAAGCAACTGCGTCTTGAAGTCTTCAAACTTCTGCTTGGCCAGCGCGCGGTGGGTAACCAGATAAACGGTATTACAACCTCTTTCGAGCCCACCGGCGATTGCCCATAGCGCGATTTGCGTCTTCCCGGTGGATGTCGGCGAGACAACAAGAACACTTTCCCCGCGTGCCACACCAGCTGCAAGCGCTTCGTATTGAACGTCGCTGATCGCAGGGCCACCGCTCGCATCCCTGAAGAGAAGATGCTGCTCAATAACACTGGACAGGCCGTGATCGGCCGGAAGTTCGTATTTCATGTGTCTCCTTCCTGGCCAGATGTTCGGCGTCGAGTCGACTGCATCCGGCAGAAGTCGGCCCGCTGCCGCTGGCCGGGCCGGTAATGTTACAAGGGCCGCAGTATGAGCGAAGCAACCATCAAACTGACAACATACCAGCAAACGTCAACCGCAATGGCTGGCCGACAAGCGTCCGCTAACCGCCTTGCTCGCCAACTGCCTGCTCGTCACGGGACTCTTTTTGCCGGTCACCCGACCTAATGGCGTGCGGATACTGCGGCCATTATTCCTCAATGGGGTGTCTGTCGTTTGCATGCCTGAGGCGTGCTTGCTACTTGTTTCGCTGCGGAACTCACACGCGCCGAACCGGACGACCTGGTGACGGCGCAATTAACCCGCTTGCCAGGATTGAGGAATCAATGCTTCGCCATTGCGGAACTCCGGTAGCAAATGCACATAGTCCATTCCCGCGAACGTCGTCCTAGGCACATGTTCGAACACAATCATTTGAAATTCGGCCTGGTACTCTTCATTCACGTGCGCCACGAAGTCATTAAGAAGCCGGAATGCTATGGATACCTTCTCACTGTCGCTGTTGCTCAGAACAACGTCGTCTTTCGGTTTTTCGTCAGGGTAGTAAGGTCGACTCGGCTGATCGATGACGAGGAAGCTGGGCACAAAGGGCGATTTGTGGCTGATCGCTACCTCGTGAAGTGCGAGAAATTGCAGCAGGTGCAGGAACATGTGGTTTGAACTGCTGCCAACGTTTTCGATGAGGCTTGAACGCGGTTTTCGAAGCCGGAGGCGCTTTTCCCCGTATGCAAAATCTGTCTGATAGGTTGAATAGTTCGCCAGCGCATTGCCGGTGTCGGTCAAATAACCCTGCGCAATCTCGTTAATCATCGAGATGACGGCCGCGCGAGTCTCATCGACGTCGCGCACATGAATAGCATCTATCTGTTGTTGGAGCCCACCGGTCGGAACCGTGAACTCCCTGGAAACGGTGACCGGAGCTACCGCTTCATATGCGCTGAAGCGCCCCTTCGCCTCTCCTACAAACAACCACTTTTCCCGCTCAGTAGCAAAAGATTGCGGTTCTCGCGGCAGACCAGTAAGTTCCCGCTCAAGCACGTCCCGCTGGAGTTCGAGAGCACGCACCATCGTACCGATCTGACCGTCAACTGGCTGCTTCGTCGCTGTGGACTTCTTAACCGCTAACAGGTCCGCTTTCAGGCTGCTTATGAGGTCGTCGAATATCTCCGACTTCACCAGCGTCGGCGCCCGTTTGATGAGTTGCTCGATTGGAAGTAGGCTGTCTTCGGCTCCTTTCAGCGTCTCCTTATACGCACGATACTCCGATGTGAACTGCTTGAGCTTCCTGAGTCGGCGCTCAACGGAGAATAGCTCGGCGCTCACCACAGCGTAGCGGTCCAAGGCTCGCCCCGTTTCGGCGGAGGCTGCATCGTCAATAGCTTGCCTAACTACTTCGCGCGAGATTGCTTCAGGATTGCCGTCGAAAATTCCGTACTCTGCCGCCTTAGCCGCAATCTCACGAACTTCACTATCGAAGTCGTCGCGTCCCGAGCGAAGCTGGGAGTTCTTCCGTTCGGCTCGAGCGAGCTCCTTTTCCAGTGCTTCCTTGCGTTCGCGTGCCGCCATATTTGCAAGGTCGTCAATCCCCAATGCCATGTCGAAGATTCGCGGCAATGCTTCGCGGTAGCGGTCCTCGGACTGCTTATCAAAAAACACCTTGCTATTGGTGATGATGTCTTCTGAGATAGTATTAAATAGGAAAAAATATCTGAACGACACCTTCGAGTTGGCTCGTAGTGCGCTACCGCCATAGGGAATGGTCACCTTCTCGTCGATTTTGAACTCGGCTTCGAGTATCTCCCTAATGTCGTCTTCGCGCGCATTCACAACTGGAAAATCCAGCACAGTACCAAGCGACGAGAAGTAATACTCATCCGACACATTATTCCCGCGCGGGCTTTTGCGAGCGAGCGCATAAGTTTTGTCGTTCACATAAAACTTCAGCCCGTACCATTCAACGTTCTCGTTGATGACGCTATCGGGAAGCTTGTGTGAACTTGCAAGGAAACAGTAGTCGATAACGTCCAAGAGGGCGCTCTTGCCAGTGTGACTTTCACCCGAAAGCACATTCACCCTATTTCGAACGAAAGTCAGACTGCGGCGCTCGCCGCCCCTGGACCACAGCGTGATGGAATCGAACCCGAAATTCAAAGCTGCACCCTAAAGTTCAAATAAAGTTCGTCAACCGGAGCCGCCAGGATGGCTGCAATATGCCCGGACGCCTTTGCGATTCGCTGTCCCCGTTTTCCGAAACTTGCGTCGATTTCCAGTGACCGCAGCAGAATAAGCGCTCCATCAAAGCTTGCGTAGCCTGCCGCGACAATCCATTGGATTGCATTCACCGACACGGCAACGCTCTCCTCAAAACGCGAGTTGAAATTCGCAAACAAGTCAGGTCTGTGTGCAACGAGACTTGCAACCTCTCTGAAAGCAACGTTCCCGTTCCCTAGATATCGAACTGTCACGTCGTGCATCACAAGCGGCATGATCAATAGCGCTTTCGAGACGGACAACCGTTCCGAGTGCGCGAGCACCGCCAATATGGCTGTCGCGCAAATACCTGCATTGTTGTACCCCGACCAACGTCTAGTCATTGTCGGCCCAATCCCTATGCCAGCCGATACGGCCGATGTCCGAGAGGTAGTAGAGTTCGCCATTGCTCAGTTGAGTATCAAGCTCGGTGTCGCTTAACTTGAAGCGTTCTCGCCTAAGCAGCCTTAGCAGCCCAAATGCGGAATCAATAACTTCGTCCATGCTGGAGCATTTATCGAACAATCCGTAAAACTCGTTGTCCCAGCGACTGAAAACTTCATTGTGAAAGTCGTCTACCTCGTCACCGACAACATTTCCATCCTGAACCCACCTTTCTAGGTTTGTCGACAATCTTATTTTCTGCCGCGTATAGTCCACAGCTCGCTCGACATCCGCAGCAGAGAGCGCCCCAATCTCGATCAACCGTTTGATGAATTTTTGCGCAAATATATCATCCGGCAGTACGGGCTGAAAGCGGTGTGGCACAAGCTTCTTGTTCCTGGCATCCTCGAAAATTTTTCCATACCTCGTAGCGAATTCCTCAAAACTGATGCTAAGCGCCGAGCCGTTTTTCACAGCGAGGAAATTTTCACTACTTATGCGGGAATCCAATCGCTCAAAAACAGCGTCTATTTTCCCTGGCTCGATAATTTTTTCTCGAATTGAATTCTTGACTTTACCAATGATGTTATCAACATCCAGTTCAAATCGCACATGATCAAGAAATTTTTTCCGAACACGCTCATCGAGGCCTCTAACTGAATGGATGTACTTCCTGATATCCTCATTCTCAGTTTTTTTAGATAGAGATTTAACATGCGCATCAAGCGCTTCAAATTTTCCGGTTTCCTGAAATTCGACAAGTAGTTGCAGAAATGTATTTTTCTTACTTAGCGACTTATTCGAGACGAGGTGAAACTCTGTCCTTGCCACAAATGCTAGCTGGGCAGCAACCTCCTTACGACCGTCGATCTTATCGCTAATTATCTGTGACCAGTTATAGAGGGTCTTCCATAGGTCCGCATCCAGTTCAGCCAGTGCAATCGGCGCACCGGAAGCGTTTGTCTGGACGGTGTGCTTCAGCTGATACAGGACGTTGAAATCGGTGCCAAGTTCGGTGTGGACATCGTCCTTGATTTCAAGACCAACGGACTGACCTGTTCCCAGATTCAAGATGCGATAGAGGAAATAATAGTGTTGGTAGTCGAAACCAATACTTGTGTCCCCGGCGCTGGTCTTCTCGGTAAATGTTTTTTCTTCGGCCACGTCCGATGCTCAGTCCTTTTCCTGACTATCCACTGCGCCCCCCGAATCCAACTGGCTCCAGAATTCTGGTGGCGCTCTCGAAAGCCGGCCCCGCCCCGTACGCGTAGCCGTTAGTTGCCCAATGATACTGCGTTCTCTAGAACTAATGTCACTGTCATCAAAATTATTCCCAGGCTCCGACATCGCTCGTCAAATTTTCCCCTTCGCCGAAATACGACTGCAATCACGCCTACTGCTATCGACACATCGTTGGCGTTTTACGGTTCATTTGGTGCGGACAGAGAGGCAAGCATCGGCTTTCCAAGCTGGGGGTCGTATCGAGACAAGGCGGCAGAGTCACCCGAACACGTAGTGAATAGTTGCTAGAGGACTAGCGACGGGCCCAAGTTTGACACTATGCAGAGAATCGAATGACCGTTTCGAGGGCAAGCGCTTACGTCTGAGCGCTCAGATTTCGGTGCTGACGACTCGCCGAGTTTGGCCGAATACAGACAATGGTCGTACCGAAACAGTGCTTCCTATGAACAATGCCATCCAAGATAAGAATCCATTGGCGATCCGACCAGCTTCCACCTCGCTCCACCAATGACAGCGACAAGCACTACTGCTCCACCCCAACGTTCAATCTGGAAATGCGTTTCATTTATATAAACGTCGTCGGATCCCACCGACATGCAAAAACGGTTGCCGTGAACCCACGGCAGCCGTCCCCCATTCCAAACCACAAACCAGCCCTTACTCATCCACCTTAAAAGCCGAAACCAGCCTGGTCAATTCCCCCGCCTGCTGCTTCAAACTCTCCGCCGCCGCCGCACTTTCCTCGACCAGCGCAGCATTCTGCTGCGTCATCTGATCGAGCGACTGCACCGCATCCCCGATCTGATCGATCCCGGCACTCTGTTCCAGGCTAGCCTCGGCAATCTCGCTCATCATCGCGCTAACGCCTTGAACCTGCGACACAACATCGCTCATCACCTTCCCCGCCTCACTAACGAGCCGCGACCCGGCACTCACCGTCCCCGCGCTATGCTCGATCAGCGCCTTAATCTCCTTCGCCGCCTGCGCACTGCGCTGCGCCAGATTCCGCACCTCCGAAGCGACAACAGCAAACCCCCGCCCTTGCTCCCCCGCCCGCGCCGCCTCCACCGCAGCATTCAGCGCCAGAATATTCGTCTGAAACGAAATACTGTCGATCATCACGATGATCTCGGAGATCCGTTGCGACGCATCGCTGATCTGCTCCATCGTCGTCACCACCTCGCCCACCACCTGCCCACCGCGCGCCGCCGTATCGGAAGTACCGTTGATCATCTTCGCGGCCGTCGTCGCCGTCTCGGTGTTGTTGCGCACCACGGCCGTGATCTCTTCCATCGACGAAGCCGTCCGCTCCAGGTTGCTCGACTGCCCTTCGGTGCGTTCGCTCAGATCAGCATTCCCCGAAGCAATTTGCGCCGACCCGGTCGCAATCGAAGCCGAAGCCGCCCGAATCCGATGAACGAGCGTCGACAGCGACGACACGAACCGGTTGAACGCATCCGACAGTTGCCCGATCTCGTCCTGGCTCTCGACCGTCATCCGGCGCGTCAAATCGCCCTGGCCGCTGGCGATCTCCGACAGCAGCGTCGCCGCGCGGCGGATCGGCGCGGCAATCGCGCGGCCCACCAGCCAGATCACGAGCAGCGCAACCCCGAGCCCCACCACCGCCGCAACCAGCGCCGCGCTACGAATAGCACGCGTCACCGGCCCGAGCAGTTCGGCCTGCGGCACCTGGACGACCACATACGCATTCAGCTCCGGAATGAACGACGTCGCGATGAAGCGCGCGCCGCCATCCCCCTCGTAGCTCAGGTACGCATACGGCTTACCGGCAAGCAGCGTCGACGACGCACCGCCCGGCAGCCCCGGTTCACCCTTCAGAAAATGCTTGCCATCGATCAGCGACGTATCGCGATGCATCATGATCGCGCCGTCGGGACGCACGAGGTACGCAAACCCGGTCTCGCCGATCCGGTAAGCCGAGATACCCTTCGCAAGCGCATCGACGGACAGGCTCATGCTCGCCGCGCCGATCGGCACGCCGTCGAGTTCGATGCGGCTGTTGATGAACATCATGTAGCCGCCGACGGTCACCTCGCGATCCATGTTCACGTCGAACGCCTTGCCAGACGACAGGAAGCTGGTCAGCCACTGATCCTTGTCGGTCACCTTCCGCTGCAGGCCGGCTTCGTTGTAGTAGTTGCCGCTCTTCACCGAGACCCACTGCACGGACGCGGCCTTCTGCTCGTCCTTCACGTTCTTCGCGAGCTGAATCCAGTTGCGCGTACCGGCATCGGGTTCGCCGTCGGCTTCCCATTGCAGCAGGAATGCATCGCGCGCCAGAATGCGCGACGCGGCGATCGGGCCGGCCATCTGGCGCTGCACGTCGGCGCGAATGCCGTTCACGGCAGTCGGCAGCTCTTCGTGGACGACGCGATCGCGCACCGCGTCGCCGATCAGACGGACGCTGAGCCCGCTCGAAATCGCGACGAACACGAGCAGGCAACTCGTCATGCTGAGAATCAGCTTGTTCTGAATGGAAAGCTTGCGCCAGAAATGCATGGGGAACCCTCGATAACCGCTCGGTCTGAGCCAGATTGGGTTATCGGCAGGCGGGAGCAGAATCGCATCGCTGACTTCAGATGTTCGTCATGCAAGCTTCGATATATCTCAGCCCCAGCGGCATTCGTGCTGTTTATTTTGACGACTCCTGTGATTCGACAACCTGCGGCACATTCGTACACCGTGAAACATGGGGCATGACCGCTTGCTTCGCACCGTCGTCAATGGCTAAGAACGTGAGCCGGTACTCATACACGGCAACAGCGAGCTTGAAACCGACCGCAATAGTCACCGTCAAAACCAGAAACGATGCAATGGCCATCTGAAGTAACGAGAACTCCGCCTCGTCGGGGATTTCAGCATCGACCTTCTCGAGCAGACGCGCCAGCTCGTCATGCCCGACATCCTGAATCGTGGCCAGCAACGGACGGACACGCTCCAGCATCTCCATTACCGCAGCCCGGCGGTCGATCGGGTCGGTTTCCTTCTCGATGATTCCAATCATCTGGCTTACGGAAGGTGGAGTCGTGCATATGTCCGCCGTCACACCCATGCGGCACGTCCGCTCAGTCAATACGCGGATCCGTGCCAGATCCGCTGCAATAGCAGCGTGGCCGGGTCGCAAAAATCGCGCGTCGAACGACGTATAGGAACCCATCAGCGAAAATACGGCGCTGAGTACCGACATCGCAGCGAATACTTCACCGATCATCTTGTACAGACTGCGCTTTCTCTCGACCCGGTTCTTGAGCTGACTTTTCTTCTCGTCCGGCGTGCCCTTCGGCAACTCGCGAAATGCCGCATGCGCCGCCATCAGCGACCGATGCCGTATGACTCCAATCAACACCAGATACCCCAATGCCACCGGCAACGGCGTCCAGCGCCACTGGCTCAACCATGCGTAATCACCATGGGTGGTCATCCACGGCCCCAGCCAGTAATGGCAGGCCAATGCAATCGCCAAGGAAAGCACAATCGTCTCGATGATCAGGTTTCTAAGCGACAAATCAGCTGTCAGCAAACGCACCAACAGCCTGACGACACCACGAGCAGTTCGCTTGTCCTCCCGATCGGCAGCGGCCCCGGCATTATTCTCGGTCGACATCTATACATTCCCTCAGGTTTAGATCTTGGGTGAGCGCGAGCAATCCAATCAATACGCAACGAAAATCGTAACCCGCCGATTTCGCGCCCTCGAAGCAGCATCGTCCCCCGCAACAAGCGGCTGCGTATCCGCCCGCCCGATCGCCGCCAGCCTATGCGGCGCGACACCGCGCTCGGTCAGATAGCGCACCACACTTCCCGCACGCGCCGACGAAAGCTCCCAGTTCGATTCGTATTTCGCGTTCGCGATCGGCACGTTATCCGTGTGACCTTCAACGAGGATGTCGCCCGTCGCATACTCGCTCAGTGCCTGCGCAATCTGGTTCAGCACCGGCGACGAATCGGGCAGCAAGCGCGCATCGCCGACGTTGAACAGAATCTTCGCGTCGATACCGATCTCGACGCCGTGCGGCGCCTTCACCAGCGAAATGCGTCCATTCGACTTCAACGAATCGAGCAACGCGAGCCACGGCGGCGCAGGATCGGACTTGGCGGCATCGACGGCAGTAGTCGCAACGCCCCCGGCCTGCCGCGCAAGCGTCTGATACCGCGCATCGAGCGCGTTGTATTTCGCGAGTTGAAGCACATACAGCGCGAGAAACAGCACCATCAGCGTCGTGATGAGATCCGCGTACGAAATCAGCCAGCGTCCGGACTGCGCGCCTTCGAGTTCGTCATCGTCGCGATCGGCGGCGGATGCGCCGTCAGTTCGAGCAGTCATGCTGTCGGGAATCCGGGTTCGTCATACGGTAGAAGCACGGCGGATACGAGCACTCGGACATCACGCCAGCGATTCCGCCGCCCGCCCGCGCACATCGCCGGTCAACCGCGTCTCGATCGTATGCGGCGACTCCTTGCGCGAAATCGCGAGCAATCCGTCGAGATACAGCTTGCGAAATCGCATCTCGCTGTCGATCTGCGCACGCAGCTTGCCGTACAGCGGCAGGAACACGAGGTTCGCAAACGCGAGCCCGTACAGCGTCGCGACGAACGCCACCGCGATGCCCGGCCCGAGCTGCGCCGGTTCGAGAATATGGCTCGTCACCTGCACGAGCCCGAGCACCGAGCCGAGAATGCCGAAGGTCGGCGCATAGCCGCCGGCCTGCTGCCACACACGCACGGCCGCGAGGCGGCTGCGTTCGTACGCATCGAGTTCGCGCTGCAACGCATCCTCGAGCACCGCGGTCGACACGCCGTTCGCCAGCAGTTCGAGCCCGCGTCGCGCGAACGGATGAATGCCGCTCACATCCATCGATTCGAACGCGAGCAACCCGTCGAGCTTCGCGCGGTCGCCCCATTCGAGCAGATCGGACAGGTTCTTGCGATCGACCTCGCGCGCCCGCACGAACGCGAGGCGCAACTGCTTCACCGCGTCGAAGAAGCGCGCCCACGTGTTCTGGATCATCACCGCGCCGAGCGTGCCGCCGAGCACGATCACGAGCGCCTCGAACTGGAACAGCATCGAGAAGTGCCCGCCTTCCAGCGCGAACCCGAACACGATCGCCGCGCCGCCCAGCACCACACCGACCAGGGTCAACAGATCCATACGCCTCCCCGTATCACGCATCCGACGATGAAGTCGACGCGTCGGACGTCGCACCCGCCGCAGGCGTCTTCGCCGCGCGTACGGCGTCCAGCACACGCTGCTCGATCTCCTCGATCTCGACCGGATCGAGCTTGAGTTCGCGGCGCATCACCCACGACACCTCGTTGCGCCGCGCCTCGGTCATCACGGAAAACAGCTTGTCGGCCACCGCGCGATCGTCGAGGTTCGCGATCAGCTTCGCGAGATCGTAGGTATCGAACGCGCTGATCACGTCGAACAGCGTGCGCTGGTCGATCCACACGAGATCCTCGAGCGCGCGCACGTCGCCGCCGCGGCGCGCGTTGCGGCGCGAAAAGTACGCGACGCCCTTTTGTTCGACGTAGCTGAGTACCTTCGATTTGCGGAACGCGAACACTTCTTCCGCGATCTCGCCGTTCGACAGCTTGTTGAGCAGCAGCGTCTTGTCGACGCCGATCAGCGATTCGAGATCGGCCAGTTCGATGAGTTCGAGTTCGCTGTTGATCGACAGGTCGAGATCGTGATCGGCGACCTGCTGCGCGCGGTCGATCACGCGTGCGGCGTCGAACGTGACGACCTGACGCGCATCCGACGAAGCCGCGTAGTCGGTTGCGCCGCCGGCAACGTCGCCCTGCGCGGCTTCGATCGTGACGAGGTTGAGCTTCTCCATGCGCCGCAGCATCGCGAGCACGTGCGGTCGCGAATGGCCGGCAATCGCGCGGCATTTGCGAATCACTTCGGCGAGCGGCACCGAGGTTTCGGCCGCATGCGCCTGCATCGGCCGGCGCGCCCACGTGTCGCCCGTTTCGCGCGCGTCGGTGCCGGCCATCAGCGACAGCACGTGCGCATACGACAGCACGCCCGGCATGAAATCCGCATGGGTATAGGTCGCAAGCTGGTCGTCCTTGCGCTTCACGCGGCGGATCATCGTCCGCACGATATGGCGCAGCAGCGCGGACACGCGCTCGATCTCTTCATCGAGCATGCCGGCCGGCACGACCGTGAGCTGACAGAACGAAAGCGCCTTCGCGGTATGCGCGCGCGGTTCGGCGGCGAGCAGCGCCGATTCGCCGAAGAACTCGCCGCGGCCGAGCGTCGCGACGATCACGCGCTTGTCGTCGCAGCGCGTGGACAGCTCGACCTTGCCGTCGGTGATCAGGAAGATGACGGGCTCGCCCGCGAAGCCCTCCGAGTAAATGACTTCTCCGGGCGCCGCGGTACGCGTCCACGATTGCTGACGATTCAAGTCGGTTCCCCTGCTGCGCTGGTTATTGCGGACTGCGCGTCGCCTGTCTGAAGCGTGCGATCGCGAGTCGTCCCCGTGACTCGTTTACGTCAGGGGGCGCAACATCCTTTAGGGAATTCGTCCTCGTTCTTAACCGAAATCAAGGTAAAACGTTTGCGGATTGCGCGGGTACACCACGGTATTCATTTCGATGCACGCGCAGGTCGTGCAATTGAAAGCGTGGCGCGCTTGCGCACTGGCCGCACCAACTAAAACGCCCCGCCGAAATGGCGGGGCGTGAATCCCGATCGTTGCCGGGCAGCGCGCGAGACGATCGCGCGCGAACCGCTTACGAGCAGGCCTTGCCGTGCGACGCGTGGTAGCCCTTCGCCTTCGCGTCGGCTTCCGACATGTAGCTGCCGTGCTTCGTCTTGCCGTAGTACTTGTCGGTCGAGCAGTGATAGACCTTCGTGGTGTCGTTCGCCCACACCTTGCCCGCGCCGCCGCCCGGCGCTGCGGCCGTGGTCGCCGCCGCGCTCTTCGCGGGTGCGGTGCCCGATGCCGGCGCAGCGGAAGCCGCCGTTGCCGGCGCCGCGGCCGGTGCGCTCGCTGCAGCAGCGGCCGATGCGCCGTACCACGTCTTCACGCCTTTATGACCGGCGCAAGCGCCCTTCTTCGATGCGCCCGAGTAGAACGAACCGTCCTTGCACAGGCCGGTCGTGCCGGCCGGCGCGCTGGCCGGAACCTGCGCGAACGCACCGATCGACATACCCATGCCGGCGACCAGCGCGGCGATCAACATCGTCTTTTTCATGGTCCTCTCCTGATTTGCCTGAATGATGAAAATGTCCGGGACATCCCGGGGAAAACCACGATTACCGCACCCAGCGGCACGCGCGGTGATGGTGATGATCGAAATGGCACACGCGGTGCGAATGCGCTTCGGCCAGTGCCGGCACGAGCACGGCGCAAGCCAGTGCGGTTGCCGTCAGGATCTTCGCGATGCGGTTCATGGTGAAACTCTCCCGGATAGGTCAGCCGGTGATCCGGCTGGTACCTCCTTAACGCCGGGTGTGGACGAACCGTGCACCGCGCCCACGCGCAATTGACGATCTTTGACATCGCATCGTCAATCGACGGTCGAAGCTGACGAACGTCTTTCTTTTCTTTCCGGTTCTTCAGCTTCGCGACCGTTTGAAATCCGAAGCAACGTGTCGCATCGGAAAGCCGGTCGCGAATTCAGCAGAGCAATAAAAAACCGCCTGAATGAAGGCGGTTCGTCGAAAACATACTTAACGCGGCACGCTATGCACCGACCCCGCCCCATAGCGTCGGCGGCGGCGCCGACACCGCGCACGTCACCGCTTGCGCCGCTTGCCGGTCAGCAGCGTCTGCGCGATCACCGCGAGCAGCAGGAACGCCCCGCTCGCGAGGTTCTGATAGTACGGGCTCAACGTGCCGACCTGGTTGATCACGTTCTCGATCACGCCGAGCAGCAGCACGCCCGCGAGCGGACCGAACAGCGTGCCGACGCCGCCCGTCAGCAGCACGCCGCCGATCACCGCGGCCGCGATCGATTGCAGCTCGTAGCTGTTGCCGGCGCCCGGCAACCCCGAATCGAGTCGCGACGCGAGCAGCGCACCGGCCAGCCCCGCCAGCGCCCCGCTCAACCCGTACGTGACGACCTTGAGCCCTTCGACGTTCACGCCGAGCATGCGCGCCGCCTCCTCGTTGCCGCCGATCGCGAACACGCCCGCGCCGTAGCGCGTGTGATTCAGCACGAACGCGGCGACGAGATACGCGACGAGCACGATCCATACGAGATTGCCGACGCCGAACAGCGAGCCGTTCGCGATCGTCGCGAAGAAGCCGGGGTTCGCGATCAGCATGTCCTGGCTCGCGAGCACGAGCGACAGCCCTTTCAATCCGAGCAGCGCGGCGAGCGTGACGATGAACGGCGCCATCCGCGCGCGGGCGATCAGCCAGCCGTTCATGAGCCCGACGATCAGCCCGACGCAAACGGGCGCGGCCAGCGCGGCGCCCCAACCGTACGGCGCCGCATACGCGGCGATCACGGTGCCGAGCCCGACGAGCGAGCCGACCGACAGATCGAACCCGCCGAGGATGATCACGAAGCTCTGCCCGATCGTGATCAGCGCGACGAATGCGGCGGCCGCGACGATATCGAGCAGGTTCGGTGCGCTCAGGAAATGCGGGAACACGCGGCCGGCGATCAGGCACACGAGCACGAGGATCGCGATCGCACCGCGCGCCTGCACGAGCCGGACGAACTGCGCGCGACGCGCGCGGCCTGCATCTTGCGCGGTGTGCGGGGAGATCGGCGCGGTCGACATGTCAGGCTCCCGAGCGTTGCAGGTACAGCGCGCCGAGGATGAACGCGGCCTTCAGGATCTGCGCATACGTATAGCTGATGTTGTTCATGATGAAGCTGGCATCGAGCAGTTGCAGCAGCAGCACGCCGAACACGGTGCCGACGATCGACACGCGCCCGCCGGACAGCGGCGTGCCGCCGATCACCGATGCGGCGATCGCATCGAGTTCGAAGTTCACGCCGACGTAGTTCGGATCGCCCGCGCCGAGCCGCGCGGTGGCGAACAGGCCGGCCAGCCCGGCCAATGCACCGCTCGCCGCATAGACCGCCAGCAGCGTGCGCCGCACGGGCACGCCGGCGAGATGCGCGGCATCGCGGCTCGCGCCGACGAGAATCGTGTAGCGCCCGAAGGTCGTGTTGCGCACGACGAAGAACACGATGGCCGCGCACGCGAGCGCGATCAGCATCACGACCGGCAGCCCGAAGCACGTGCCGATGCCGACGAAATCGAACGCATCGGACGGCGGCAGGCTCACGCGCGAGCCGCCGAGCAACGCCTGCGCCAGCCCGCGCGCGGCGACCAGCAATGCCAGCCCGGAAATCAGCGGATCAATGCCGAGCCGCGCGACGAGGCCGCCGTTGAACAGGCCGACCGCGAGGCCGATCGCAATCGCCGCCGCGAACGCCGCGCCGATGCCGTACGGCAAGCATACGGCGATGATCGCGCTCGACAGCGCCATCACCGAGCCGACCGACAGGTCGATCCCGCGCGTGGCGATCGCGAGGTTCTGCCCGAGCGCGATCAGCACGATCGGCGCGGCCTGGAACAGCAGACTGCGCGCGGCGAGCGGATTCGAGAAACCGGGCGTGACGATGAGGTTGAAGACGGCGAGCGCGACGAACGCGAGATACACGCTGTGGTCGCGCGCCTGCGCGAACAGCGAGCGGCGCGACGTGCGGCGGGCTTGGTCCGGTTCGCTCATCAGGTTGGCAAGATTCACGCTTTCCTCATCCTCGGGTCGATGTCGGGTGCGTCACGTCTGGTTCGCGAGCAACGCGGTCACGTCGTCGGGGCTCGCGCCGCGCGTCGACAGTTCGCCGCTCGTCGCGCCTTCATGCAGGATCACGAGCCGGTCGGCCAACTCGAGCAGTTCTTCCATCTCCGACGACGTCGCGACGACCGCCAGCCCCTCGTCGGCGAGCCGTTTGACGAGATCGTGCACCTCCGCCTTCGCGCCGACGTCGATGCCGCGCGTCGGATCGTCGAGCAGCAGCACCGACGGCTCGGTCGACAGGCAGCGCGCGATCAGCGCCTTCTGCTGGTTGCCACCGGACAGCGTCGAGATCGGCGCGCCCGCATGCGACGTCTTGATGCCCAGCTCGCGGATGTAGCGCTCGACGAGCGCCTCCTGCTTGCGTACGGAAATGAAGCCGAAGCGTGCGATGCGCGGCAGCACGCACACGACGATGTTCTCGCGCACCGACAGCTTCGAGAAAATGCCTTCCGAACGGCGGTCCTCGGACAGGAACGCGAGCCCCGCGCGAATCGCCCGCGCCGGGTCCGCGCCGTCGAGCGCATGGCCGCCGACGCGCACCGCACCGCCGTCCGGCTGCTGCGCGCCGAACACGGCCTTGAACGTCTCGGTGCGGCCCGCGCCGAGCAAACCGGCGAGCCCGACGATCTCCTTCGGCGCGACGCGGAACGACACGTCGCGCAGGCGCGTGCCCCAGCGCAGCCGGTCGACGGCGAGCGCCGGCTCGTGCGTCGTGTCGGCGGCGGCCGCCTCCGCCTCTTCGCGCGGGCCGTGCGCGCCGACTTCGCGGCCGAGCATCGCCGAAATCAGCGCCATGCGCGGCAGCCGGTCGGGCGTATCGCTGCGCACGACCGCGCCGTCGCGCAGCACGGTGAGCCGGTCGCACATGCGGTAGCACTCGGACAGACGATGGCTCACGAGCACGATCGCGATGCCGGTCGCGCGCAACTGCTCGACGACGCCGAACAACACCTCGACTTCCGCCCCGCTCAACGCGGAAGTCGGCTCGTCGAGAATCAGCACGCGCGCGCCGAGCGACACGCCGCGCGCGATCGACACCATCTGCTGCTGGCCGAGCCCGAGCGAGCCGACCTTGTCGGCGGGGTCGACGTCGAGCCCGTAACGCTCGACGATCTCGCGGGTGCGTGCCCGCATCTCGCGGCGATCGATCCACGGGCCGAAGCGGCGCGGCTCGTGGCCGAGGAAGATGTTCTCGGCCACGCTGCGTTCCGGAATCAGGTTGATTTCCTGGTAGACCGCGCAGATGCCCGCACGCTGCGCGGCACGCGGGCTGTCGAACGACACGGGCACGCCGTCGACGCGGATCTCGCCCGCATCGGGTTGGTGAAAGCCGGTGAGGATCTTGATCAGCGTCGACTTGCCGGCGCCGTTCTCGCCCATCAGCCCGTGCACCTCGCCCGCACGCAGCGACAACGACACGCCGGTCAGCGCGCGCACCACGCCGAACGTCTTGCCGACGCCGTGCGTCTCGAGCACGACCGGTTTGCCGTCGGCGCCGTCGGCGTCGGATCCGGCGGGAAGCGTTGCGTCCATCGCGCGCCTCGCGTTCGCGGTTGAGCGGTTGAGCCGTTGGCGGCCGGTGCCGGCCGATCAGTAGACGAGGTTCGCTTCGAGCGAATGCTTCGCGTTCGCCTTGTCGTACAGCGCGTCTTCCATGATCTGCTTCTGCGCGACCGGCTTGCCGGCGAACCACGCTTCGAGCGACTTGAACGCGAGCGGGCCGAAGCGCGGATTCGTCTCGACGCTCGCCGCGGCCGAGCCGTTCGCGATCGCGGTGACGAAATCCTTGGTGCCGTCGATCGACACGACCGTCACGCCGCGCTGCTTGCCGGCCTGCCGCAGCGCGGTCATCGCGCCGAGCGCCATCGTGTCGGCCTGCGCATAGACGGCGTTCACGTCCGGATGCGCGAGCAGCACCTGCTCCATTACCTTCTGCGCTTCGGTGGCCGACCAGTTCGCGGTCTGCGACGCGACGATCTTCATGTTCGGGAATTTCTTCAGGCCGTCGGCGAAGCCGTCGGTGCGCTGGCTCTCGACGGTATTGCCGTAGCCGCCCTGGATCTCGGCGATCGTGGCCTTGCCGCCCGTCGCATCGGCGAGCGCCTGCGCGGCGCGCTGCCCTTGCCGGAAGAAGTCGGAACCGAGGAACGTGATGAAATCCTGGCACGGCGTGCCGGCCGTCTGGCGGTCGATCGTCACGACCGGAATGCCCTTCGCGCGCGCCTGCGCGAGCGCGGGCTGCAGGCCGGTCGAATCGTTCGGCGCGACGATCAGCGCCTGCGCGCCCTGGTTGATCATGCTCTCGATATCGGCGACCTGCTTCGCCTGATTCGCGTTCGCATTCGTATACAGCAGCCGCTTGACGCCCGCCGCCTTCGCCGCGGCGCGCACCGACGCGGTTTCGGTCGCGCGGAACGGGTTCTGTTCATTCTCCGATTGCGAGAAGCCGACCACGAGATCGGTCAGCTTCACGCTGCCCGGCTTCGGATTCGTGCAGGTCTGCGCGGAGCTGGCGCCGACCTTCTGCGCATTGTCCTGCGCATGCGCGATCGCGACGCATCCGAGCGTCACACCCATCGTCACCACGATACGTTGCAGCTTTGCACGGCTCGGCATCATCGTCTCCAAGTGTTGTGATGTCGTGATCGGCCCGCGCCCATGGCACACCCGCGGCGGCGGCATCACGAATTAATATTATTACTCGATATTATCGCCTGCCCGACTCAGGATAATCCCGTACCGCCGAACCCGTCAGGCGGGGCCCGGCGTCCACCGCAACGTCGCCTGCAGCGACTCGCCCGGCGCCAGCACGCAGCCGCCGACGAGCGACGCGGGTTCCGCCGCATTGAAGCTGTCCGTCGTGTTCGTGACGGGCTCGACGCACAGCGCGTCGGCGCCCGACGGGGCGTACACGACGAGCTGATCGAACGGCTGCTCGGCCTGCAGCACGATCCGCCGGCCGCGCTCCGGCCAGATCACCGCGGCTTCGCGGGTCCAGCCGACGAAATTGTTGTCGAGCTCGAATGCATCGACCGGCATCCCGTTGCGCAGCGCGGCGACGGCCGGATGATCGCCGACGTGCGTGGGCAGCACATCGGCGTCGGCGTGCCACATCGCGTCGACGTGCGCCTTCACGACGGTGTGCGGCGTGCGCAGGTAATACGGGTGATGGCCCATGCCGAACGGCATCGGCGATGCGCCGAGGTTGCGCGCGGACAGCGTGATCGACAGCACCGGGCCGTCCAGCCGGATCGACTGGCGCGCCTCGTAATGGAACGGCCAGTCGCCAGCGCGGCCCGTATCGGGGCGATGTTCGAAGCGCAGATCGACCTGCGTGTCGCCGCGCCGCTCGACCTGCCACGGACGCAGCCAGCCGTGCCCGTGCAGCGCATGGCGATACGCATCGTCCGGGCCGGACAGGTCGATCGTGCGGCCGTCGAATTCGAACTTCGCGTCGCGGATGCGGTTGCAGTAAGGAAACAGCGGAAAGCTCGCGAAGCGCAGCGGATCGCCGCTCGCGAGCGCCGCGTCGGAGGTCGGGCGGAACCAGTGCTGCGGGCCGTCCGGCGCGTCGTCGTAGTACGCGGCGATCGATCCGCCGGCCCGCGGCGCGACGCGTACGCGGGTCGACCCGCTGGCGAGTTCGATCAGGTCGGTGTGGCGGGGCATTCCCATCGGCATCGATCATCCCGGGATGAAGCTGACGATCCCGCAGGCCGGCGTGCAGCATCCGGCCGCGGGCATGTGCGGCCAAGGATGGCACGGCGCCGCCCGCGTGGTCAATAATATTTGTTGATATTATTATCTCGACATCCACGCATCCGGCGCAGCACGCGTAAAGCTTGATTGCCGGCCCGAATGGCCGATGTTACCGTCGGGTCAGATTGATCCGACCCGCTGTTCATCAACGATTTTATTTGCCTATCCTGCCGAGGCCGGACCGCGCTCCTACCGTGAAACGCTCTACTCAACGTCGCCCCACGATGACCGACATCGCCAAGCTTGCCGGCGTGTCGCAATCCACCGTCTCCCTCGTGCTGAACAACGCGGCGGGCACGAAATTCTCGGACGCCACGCGCGAAAAAGTGCTGAAGATCGCGCACGAACTCGGCTACCGCTTCCTGCCGCGCGAAGTGACGATGACGCACAGCGGCGAGCGCGACCTGATCGTCTATCTCGCCGACGAAATCTCGACGAGCCCGCACCCGGTCGTCAATATCGACGGCGCGCGCGACGCGGCCTACGCGAACGGCAAGCTGCTCGCCGTGTACTCGACCCACGGCAACGTCGACATCGAGCGTCAGGTGCTCGAGTCGGTGCTCGCGATGCCGAACCTGCTCGGCGTCGTCTATGCGACCGTCTACACGCGCAAGGTCGCGCTGCCGGCCGAGCTGCTGCGCGTGCCGGCCGTGCTGCTCAACTGCTATACGACAGACAGCGGGCTGTCGTCGATCGTGCCGGCCGAAGTCGCGGGCGGCCATGCGGCGACCGAATACCTGCTGCGCGCGGGCCACCGGCGCATCGGCTACGTCAACGGCGAACCGTGGCAGGACGCCGCGAAGGATCGGCTGAAAGGCTATCGCACCGCGCTCGCCACGGCCGACATCCCGTTCGCGCCGGAACTCGTGCGCGACGGCGACTGGGGCTCCGACACCGGCTTCGAGCAGACGCTGTCGTTGCTGCGCGAGCCGCACCCGCCCACCGCGATCTTCTGCGCGAACGACCTGATGGCGATCGGCGCGATCGAGGCCGTCAAGCATCTCGGGATGCGCGTGCCCGACGACGTTTCGGTGCTCGGCTACGACGACCAGGAAATCGCGCGACACACGCACCCGCCGCTGTCGACGATCGTATTGCCGAACTACGAACTGGGCCGCTGGGCGGTCGAGATCCTGCTGCAGGAAGAACAGAACCGCGCGGTCGGGATGCCCGTGCGCCGCCGCGCCATCAAGCTCGACGGCCCGCTGGTCGAGCGTGGATCGGTGCGGACCGTCGAGACGGCCGCGCAATCGGCGAGCGCGTAAGCACGCCCCAGCCTCCTTCCTTCCGTACACCACATGATGCGGTGCGGCGCATGCGCCGCCCGCGCGGGTCGGCGCTCGCCCGCTGCTTACCCTCCATCGCGCCATGCTTCAGGGTAAACACCATCACTAAATTATTAGTAATAATTTCAAAGCATTTCTATACTTGCGTCGGCATCGGGCAGAACCCGGTGCCACCACACAGCAACACGACGAGACGGTGACCGGAAGCGACTGCGCGCGAACCCGCCGCGCTGTCCGCTCCGTGCCGTCCGCACATCACACGCGCACCGTGCCGCGACGCTTGCCGTCCGGCACTGCTTCATCCGCATCGAGTCACCAGTCGTCCGCTTCTCCTCATTCATCCGGAGTCCAGAATGACTATCACGTCTCGTCTCAAGCCCGCCGCGCTCGCGGTCGTCGTATTGCTCGCCTCGTGCGGCGGCGATGATTCGTCCGCCCCGTCGGCATCCGCACTCGCCGCGCGTGCGTCCGTCGATGCCGCGTCCAGCGACGGTACCGCCACGGCGAACGCCGCCGCGTCCGGCGATTTCATGAACATGGGGCACGGCGGCCCGTCGCATTTCCCGAACCAGCTCGTCACGCTCGGGCTACCGGGGCCGACGCCCGCGCTGCGCGTGTCGTCGCGCGGCGTGCCGCCTTATGCGCCGCCGGCGCCGCCCGTCGCGACCGACACGCAAACGCTGACGCTCGCCGATTTCGATACGTACGGCCCGGCCTGGACGAGCGGCGGCACGAACACGATCCGGATCGACGGCACGAGCACGGACGGCGCGAAGCTCGTCACCAACGCGCAGCATCCGGCGTACGGCCACGCGTCGTACGAAGCGGACGTGACGATCGGCGCCCCGGCGCCGGGCGCGACGACCGCGAATGCGGGCTTCATCGTGCACGTGACGAACCCGTCGGTCGGCACCGATGCGCTGACGGGCTACTACATCGGGCTCGACGCGGTGCGCCACGTGGTGCAGGTCGGCCGCGAGCAGAACAACTGGACCGATTTCGTCGACTACCCGGCGCCTGCGGTCGTGCCGGGCAGCACACACCACCTGAAGGTCGTCACGCGCAACAACGCGATCGACGTGTTCGTCGACGGCACGCAGGTGATCAGCATCAACGACGCGACGAGCGGCCTGACGACCGCGCTGCGCGCGGGCGCGTTCGGGCTGCGCCGCTTCGGCGCGAGCGTCGCGTTCAGCAACGTGACCGTGAGCCGCTATCCGGACGTCGCGCCGAAAACGTACGATTTCTCGCGCGTGGTGGGCGCCGTGTACAACCCGTGGAATGCCGTCAACGCGATCGATTTCTGGCAGAACTACGATCCGGCGATCGTCGACCGCGAGCTCGACTACGCGCAGACCTACGGGATGAACACGATCACCGTGTACCTGCACTACCTGAACTGGGTCAACGACCGCGACGCGTTCCTCGCGAAATTCGACAGCCTGCTCGAGATCGCCGCGCGCCACGGGCTGAAGGTCGCGCCGATCTTCTACGACGATTGCTGGCACGTCGATCCCGCGTACGGCCCGCAGCCCGCGCCGATCTTCGGCGTGCACAACAGCCGCTGGGTGCAGTCGCCCGGGCAGTCGGTCGAGCAGCAGTACCTGCAGCCGATCGCGGCGGGCACGTCGACCACGTACAAGCAGGACCTGCAGCACTACATCGCCGATTTCGTGTCCGCGCACCGCAACGATCCGCGCATCCTGTACTGGGAGCCGATGAACGAGCCCGGCTGCAGCGGTAACGGCGCACTGCAACCGACGCGCGCGTTGATGATGAACGACGCGCGCATCGCGATCCTGAATGCGGGTGCGACGCAGCCGATCAATTCGCCGAACGTGCAGGAGCCGGAAGGCGATTACTTCTCCGACTTCCATGCGTTCCACCCGTACGCGATCAATGCGACGACGCCCGACTACTCGCTGCCGCCGAGCCTGCTCGACAGCCTGAACTCGGAAACGCTGCAGCGCGGCTGGCCGGGCGGCCAGGCGGGCCAGACGATGGCCGGCATCGCGTCCACCTACGGCGGCAAGACGGGCTTCCTCGTGTGGGAACTGATGATCGGCCGCACGAACACCCGCTTCCACTGGGGGCAGACGGCATCCGCGCCGGCAACCGTCGAGCCGGCGACGCCGTTCCAGGGAACGCTCTACCCCGACGGCCACCCGTGGAGCACGGCCGAGGTGCAGGCGCTCGCGAGCGCGTTCAGCTCGCGGCTGCGCGTGCTGAACGCGACGTACTACAACGACACGACGTTCACCACGCCGGTGTTCTCGTCGATCACGCCGCTGGTCGATTTCGACCTGAACACCGAGCGCGGCACCGATTCGCCCGATGCGTCGAAGGGAATGAATGCGACGAACTATGCGATCCGCTGGACCGGTGCGCTCGACGTTCCGAAGGCCGACAACTACACGTTCAGCGTGACGAGCGACAACGTCGCGCGCGTGTGGATCGACGGGCGCAAGGTGATCGACAAGGAACAGCCGGGGCTCGCGACCGCGAAGGGCCGCATCCACCTGTCGCAGAAGCGGAACGTGCCGATCCGCGTCGAATACGTGCACGCGAGCGGGCCGGCCAGCATGCATCTGCAATGGTCGAGCCCGAGTGCGGGCCGCGACAATCTCGTGCGTGTCGCGCAGCGGCCGTTGACGGACGCGCTCGCACAACAGTAGGCGTGACCTGCATCAACGCCCGTGAAGCCGCAACGGCGTCACGGGCGCTGATGCATCGCCCCGCCCGCACGCGGGTTTACTTCAACCGCCCCGACAGAAACTGCCCGAGCCGCTCGCTCTTCGGATTCACGAGAATCTGTTGCGGATCGCCTTCTTCCTCGATCTTCCCCTGATGCAGGAAGATCACATGATTCGACACGTTGCGCGCGAATCCCATCTCGTGCGTGACGACCACCATCGTGCGGCCTTCCTCGGCCAGCTTCTGCATCACCTTCAGCACTTCGCCCACGAGTTCCGGATCGAGCGCCGACGTCGGTTCGTCGAACAGCATCACTTCCGGCTCCATCGCGAGTGCGCGCGCAATCGCGACGCGCTGCTGCTGGCCGCCCGAGAGGTGCGACGGATACATGCCCTCGACGCGCGGCGCAAGGCCGACCTTCTCCAGATACTTGCGCGCCCGCGCGATCGCCTCGTCCTTGCGGACCCCGAGCACGGCCATCGGCGCCTCGATCACGTTCTCGAGCACCGTCATGTGCGCCCACAGGTTGAAGTGCTGGAACACCATCGACAGCTTCGTGCGCATCCGCTGCAGCTGCTTCTGGTCGGCCACGCGCAGCGAGCCGTTGCGGTCGCGCGTGGTCTGGATCGGCTCGTTGCCGATCGTGATCTGCCCCGAGCACGGCTGCTCGAGGAAGTTGATGCAGCGCAGGAACGTGCTCTTGCCGGAGCCGCTCGAGCCGATGATGCTGATCACGTCGCCGGCCTTCGCCTTCATCGACACGCCCTTCAACACCTCGTTGTCGCCGAATTTCTTGTGCAGGTTGTCAACGGTGAGCTTGTACATGCTTGGTCCTTCCTTGCTGATCTTGCGAATGCGTTAATGGCCGCGCGGCGAGAGGTACGCGAGCCAGCGTGTCTCCAGCTTGCGGAACGCCCAGATGAGCGTGAACACGACGGCGGCGTACAGCACGGCTGCGATGCCGTAGGCCTGGAACGACATGTACGTCGCCGAATTGACGTCGCGCGTGACCTTCAGGATGTCGGGCACGGTCGCGGTGAACGCGAGCGTGGTCGCATGCAGCATCAGGATCACTTCGTTGCTGTAGCTCGGCAGCGAGCGGCGCAGCGCGGACGGCAGGATGATCCGCGTATACAGCTTGAAGCGCGACATCCCGTAGGCCATTCCGGCCTCGATCTCGCCGGCCGACGTCGCCTTGATCGCGCCCGCGAAGATCTCCGTCGCATATGCGCATTCGTTCAGCACGAACGCGAGCAGCGTGCAGTTCATCGCGTTGCGGAAGAACGTGTCGAGCAGCACGTGGTTGTGCACCACCTGCAGGCTGTAGATGCCCGTGTAGCACATCAGCAGTTGCACGTAGAGCGGCGTGCCGCGGAACACGTACGTATAGAGCCACACGGGGCCCGAGATCCAGCGGTTCGACGATGCGCGCGCGATCGCGAGCGGCACCGCCAGCGCGAAACCGAGCGCGATCGACACGACCAGCAGCCACAGCGTGATCGCGAGGCCGCTGAAGCGGTAGCCGTCGGTGTACAGATAGCTTTGCCAGTACTGGCTGACGAGTTCGATCACAGTGCGAGCCTCCGGACGCCGACGGAATAACGCTTCTCCAGACGATGCAGCACGAGGTTGGACACCGTCGTGATCGCAAGGTAGATCGCGCCCGCGGCCAGCGTGAAGAAGAAGAAATCGAGCGTGCTCTTGCCCGCGTCCTGCGACGCCTTGACGATGTCGGCGAGGCCGATGATCGACACGAGCGCGGTGGCCTTCACGAGCACCTGCCAGTTGTTGCCGATGCCGGGCAGCGCGAAGCGCATCATCTGCGGGAACAGGATGCGGCGGAACACGCGCCAGCCGCCCATCCCGTACGCGAAGCCCGCTTCGAGCTGGCCGCGCGGCACCGCGAGGAACGCGCCGCGGAACGTCTCGGTGAAGTACGCGCCGTAGATGAAGCCGAGCGTCACGACGCCCGCCACGAACGGGTCGATGTCGATCTGGTCCCAACCGAGCAGGTCGGTCACGTTGTTCAGCAGGATCTGGATCCCGTAGAACAGCAGCAGCATCAGCACGAGATCCGGCACCGCGCGGATCAGCGTCGTATAGAAGGTGCCGACCGCCTTGAGCACGCGGTTGGTCGACAGTTTTGCGGCCGCGCCGGCGAGCCCCAGCACGAGCGACGCGGCGAGCGACAGCACCGCGAGCTTCACGGTCTCGACCGTGCCGGCCCACAGCAGCGGGCCAAATCCCTGGAAAATCATGTCAGCGTATCCCGATCCGGAAAAACGAGCGGCGCAGCGCGACCGGAGCCGCGTGCGCCGCAAAAGCGTCAGCCGCCGTAGACGTCGAACGCGAAGTACTTCTTCTCGAGCTTCTTGTACGTGCCGTCCTTGATGATGTCGGCGATCGCGTGATCGAGCTTCGCCTTCAGGTCGGCGTCGTCCTTGCGCAGGCCGATGCCCGCGCCGTTGCCGAGCGTCTTCGGATCGTCGATGTCGCCGCCGGCGAACTGGAAGTTCGCGCCGCGCGGCGTCTTCAGGAAGCCGATGTCGGCCTGCACCGCGTCCTGCAGCGCGGCGTCGAGGCGGCCCGACATCAGGTCCTGGTACACGCCGTCCTGGTTCTGGTAAGGCACGACCTGCACGCCCTTCGGCGCCCAGTACGCCTTTGCGTAGGTTTCCTGGATGGTGCCCTGCTCGACGCCCACCGACTTGCCCTTCAGCGATTCGGCCGTCGGCTGCAGGTTCGCGCCCTTCTTCGCGACGAGGCGCGTGGGCGTGTTGAACAGCTTGTCGGAGAACGCGATCTGCTCGGCACGCGCCGGCGTCATCGACATCGACGACAGCACACCGTCGAACTTCTTCGCCTTCAGCGCCGGAATCATCCCGTCGAAGTCGTTCTCGATCCACACGCATTTCGCCTTCAGGCGCGCGCAGATCTCGTTGCCGAGATCGACGTCGAAGCCGACCACCTTGCCGCTTGCGTCCTTCGATTCGAACGGCGGATAGCTGGCGTCGACGCCGAACCGGATCGTCGACCAATCCTTCGCATGGGCACCGACCGCGATGCAGGCTAGGGCAATACTGAGCGCGAGTTTCTTCATGACGTTCCTGTCTGAGGCAAGCTGGGCAACGGGCTCCCGCCGGGAACCCTTCCAACCGGCACGCCATCCCGCGACGGCGCCCCAAGTTGTACATACAACTTTGCCTTTTCCGGGGCATCGCCAGCAATCCGTGTTTATCACTAATTGTCGGCGGATTGATATCGTGGGCCGGAAATTTCCTTATTTTTCAATTAATTAATGATTACAGTCGGCTGAAATCCGGCTTTCTCGACGCGTACGCATCCCATCTGGGGACGCCGCAGATTTGTCTAGACTGCTTTTGGCGGCGGCGTTGGCGGCCGGCAACCGTTTCGCGTCCGAGAAGCCGGCAGCCGGACTGCCGTTCCGTCAGCAGATGGCGGGCCGCGACGCCGCATGGACGCGCGCCGGCCGAACAGCGATGATTCCGGGAATCCGGGCCCGTGCGCCCGCGAAACCGGTACACTCGGCGCCGGGCGCGCGCCGGATCGGCATTCGGCGGCGGGCCGCTGCCGACTCTCGAATCGTGATCCCATGACCACACCGATCTATCAGGAAATCAAGGACTTCATCCTCGCGCGCATTCATGCCGGCGAATGGGCGGAAGGCGACCAGGTGCCGTCGGAGAACGAGCTCGCGCGCGAATTCAACGTCGCGCGAATGACCGTCAACCGCGCGCTGCGCGAACTGACGGCCGAACAGGTGCTCACGCGCACGCGCGGCTCCGGCACTTATGTCGCGTCGCCGAAATACGAATCGACGCTCGTCGCGATCCGCAGCATCTCCGACGAAGTCGCCGCGCGCGGCCACGGCTATCGCGCGCAGGTGCTGCAGGTCGGCGCGGCCATCGCCGACGCGAAGCTCGCCGACGAACTGCAACTCGACACCGGCAGCCCGATCTTTCATTCGCGCGTGCTGCATTTCGAGAACGACACGCCCGTGCAACTCGAGGAACGCTGGGTCAACCCGGCCTGCGCGCCCGAATACGCGCTGCAGGACTTCACGACGACGACGCCGAACCAGTACCTGACGCGCGTCGCGCCGCTGCAGCGCGTCGAATACCGGATCGAGGCCGCGATGCCCGACGCCGAAACGCGCCGCCACCTGACGATGGAGGATCGCGAGCCGTGCCTGCTGCTGCATCGGCGCACGTGGTCGCAGGGGATGGTCGCGTCGGTCGCGAATCTGTGGCACCCGGGCAGCCGTTACCGGTTCACCGGGCATTTCTGATGCCGCTGCGCGGGCTCACCTCTCGCGCGGTTGCCCCCACCGTTCGATCGCACTGACGGCCCGCTTCAACTCGTCTTCTTGCGCGAGGCGCGCGCCGAGTTGCGCCGCACGCGCCTTCGTCTCGCCTCGTTCGGCAAACGCGATCGCCCGCGCCAGCGCGGCGGCGTCCACGCGCCGCCCCGCGACCGGCGCATCCGCGACACCGAGCCGTTGCAGCCGGTTCGCCCAGAAGAACTGATCGCCCGCGAACGGCACGACCACCGACGCAATGCCGGCCCGCGCAGCCGAATGCGTGGTGCCCGACCCGCCGTGATGAATCGCCATCGCGACGCGCGGGAACAGCCAGTCGTGCGGCGTGTCGCCGATCACGCGAACGTGCGCCGGCAGCAGCGATGCATCGATGCCGCTCCAGCCCGGATAGAACAGCGCGCGCCGGCCGGCCAGCGCCTGCGTCAGCGCCATGGCCATCGCCGCACGATCGAAGCCGGCCATGCTGCCGAAACCGATGTACACGGGCGGCTCGCCCGCGTCGAGAAACGCCGACAGTTCCGGGGGCGGCGCCCAGGCACGCGCATCGATCCGCCACTGGCCGCATGCCTGCACGTTCGCCGGCCAGTCGGCCGGGCCGGACAGCAGCGCCGGCGACACGCCATACAGCATCGGATGATCGGTCCACACGTGCTTGCGCGGCGGCAATCCGCATACGCTGGCGCGCGCGGCATTGGTCGACTTCCTGAACGCCTGCCACAGCAGCGCATTCACGAGCCGATGGCTCGCGCGATTCAGCCAGCGCGGCACCTTCCCCGGCGGCAGGAACGGCGACGCGAATTCGGCGGTCGGCGTGATCGGGATCATGCCCGCGCCGATCGCCGGTATACCGCGATACTCGGCGACCGACAACCCGACGAACGACGCGAGCCCCGACACGAGAAGCGCGTCGCACCCGGCCGATGCGTCCGCCACTTCGCGCATCCATGCGGCCGTGTTCGCGTTCGCGATCGCCGCGAGCGCCTTCGATGTATCGCCGAAGCCACCGCGCCCGCGCACCGCGTCGGCCAACGCGCCTTCCGGCGCAATCGCGCGGCGGATATCGCCGGACAGCGGCGCCGACGGCACGCCGAGCGCGGCGGCCGAGCCGAGCGTCGCCGCATCCGCCAGCAGCCGGACGTCGTGACCGGCATCCAGCAGCGCGCGGCCCAGTGCCGCGAGCGGGCGCGTGTCGCCTTCGGTGCCGTAGGTGACGATGACGAGTTTCATGCGGGGCTCCTCGTACACGGCGCAAAAGTTGGATTCAAAAAAAGTGCACGTCGTATACTAATGCAATCCGTACACTTTCAGTCAATCCCCTGCCATGACGATTTCGACCGACGATCCGGGCCGCCGCGCGCGCAAGCGCATCCAGATGCTCGCGCATCTCGCCGAGACCGGCGCGCGCCTGTTCGATGCGCACGGCTACGATGCCGTCACGATGGAGCAGATCGCCGCGCAGGCCGATGTCGCGAAACGCACGCTGTACAACCACTTTCCGACGAAGGAAGCCGTGCTCGCGCACTGGCTCGAAGGCGAACTCGCGCGCGATCTCGCGCATTTGCAGCGCGACGTCGCGCGGCGCAAGACCTTTGCGTCGCGCATCGGCTGCGTGCTCGACGCGTCGGCCGTCTGGTGCGAACACCATCCGGCGTACCTGCTCGCCTACCTGCGGCACCGCTTCCTGAGCATCGGCGCTGCCGAACCGGAGCGTGCGGGAGAGAACGGCAGCGATATCGCATGGGTGTGGCAGCAACTGATCGCCGCCGGGCAGCAGGCTGGCGAACTGAACCGCACGCTGCGGGCCGATCAGCTCGCAACCTGGTTCCATCACCTGTATCTCGCGGCGATGCTGCGCTGGCTGACCGTGCCGGGGCTGTCGCTGAAACGGGAGTTTCAGTCGGTCGCGAAGCTGTTTGTCGAAGGCGCGGAAGCCAAACGCTGACGCACGCATGCGAGCGTGCGTGTGCGTCACGCTTTTACAAGCGCCCGAGCACGACCGCGAGCAGCGAGCGCCCGAAACGGGCGACCGCCACGCCGCATACGACGAACGCGCGCTTCATTTTTTCCGCGGCGCTTTCGCCGCCGGCGCACCGCGTGGCGCGGCATCGCCGCCGCCCGACGGCCATTGCGTCTCGTCGAGCAGCCGGTCGAACAGCCTCGCGCGCTCGTCGGCCGACAGCGGACACAGCCCGAACATCGCCGATAACGCGAGCCCCCACGCCGCTTTCCATCGCAGCAGCGCGAGCTCGGGATCGCCGGATTCGGCCGTGATCCGCTTCACGTTCTCGGCATCGGTCTCGCGCACCTTCTGCAGCGGCGCGGGATCCTCGACCAGCGCCGCCATGATCGCCAGCGCCGCCGACGGCTGCTGGTCGATCACTTCACGCATCGTCGCGATCTGCGCGGCCAGCGTCGGCTGCGCTTCGCCCGGGTCGCGCGCGGCCAGATAGTCGCGCTGGAAACGTTGGTAGGTGTCCTGCTGATGTTCCATCAATGCATTCAGCACATCGCCTTTCGTGCGGAACTGATGCATCAGCCCGCCCTTGCTGATGCCGCTTTCGCGCGAAATCGCATCGAACGTGAGCTTGCCCGGGCCGTCGCGCTCGAGGATCGCGAGCGCCGCCTGGATCGCGGCAGTGCGCGTTCGCTCGGAACGCGTCGGGTTGTCCATGAAGTTTTCCCGGTATGGAATGAGGCCACGCGGCCGAGCCGCATGAAGACAGTGCGCGGAGTTTATCACAAACAAACCGCCTGGTCGGTTTACATCCGAAAATGGCGGTGCTACGATCGGCTCCCGCATCGACCCTGGCCGAATGACGGGCCGCGTCTCACATCACGTGACGCGACGGGAGGCCCGCAGGGCGCGGCTTTCCGGCCGCTCACCTTTATCGGGCGGCCTGCCGCTCCCACGATTCATTGCCCGTATTACGCCCTAAAAACAAACCGCCTAGTTGGTTTTTTTACAAATCCGAGCGGCGTTGCCGCCCCTGTTGCACCACCTTTCGTGTCGGCTCCGCCGGCACGAATCCCGACCCCGGAGAATCAGATGAACCGATCGATCAAGCCCAGCCACCTGCTCAACGCCGCGCTGTGCGTCGCGCTCGCCGGATGCGCCGGCGTTCAGCCCGCCCGCTACAGCGGCATCGAATCGTCGCCGTATCTGCGCAGCGATCCGCAGGACAAGTCCGGGCGCATGCCCTACCGCTACGCGCTGCCGGCGGATTGGCACACGTACCGGAAGCTGATCCTCGACCCGGTGGCCGTCTATCGCGGCGCCGATCATCAGTTCGGCGACCTGACCGAGCAGGACAAGTCGACGCTTGCCGCGTACATGGGCGACACGTTCGCGAAGAAGCTCGGCAAGCGCTTCGAGCTGACGGGCACGCCGGGCCCCGACACGCTGCGCGTGAAACTGACGCTGACGGGCGCCGTGACGACGACGACGTTTGCCGGTGCGTTCGCGCATTTCGATCTCGCGGGGAACGTCTACAACGGCGTGCAGGCGATCCGCGGTCGCGAAGGGGCGTTCACGGGCTCGGTCATCTACGCGGTGGAGATCCGCGATGCGTCGACGAACCGGCTGATCAGCGCGTACGTGACGAAGCAGTATCCGAACGCGATGAACATCGGCGCGAGTTTCGGTGCGCTCGGCGCGGCAAAAACCGGAATCGACAAGGGTGCCGATGCGCTCGTCGCGCAATTCGACTGAACGCCGCGGGCGCACGTCGGCGCGTATTGCGCCGTGGCGTGCCCGCTGGCCGCGTGCGGCGATCGTCTGGATCGTGCCGCTCGCGGCAGTTGCGTGCTGTCTCGCGTGGGGCGTGTCGTTGCTCGGCAGCCGCGGGCCGACGCTCACGATTGCGTTCGCGACCGCCGACGGACTGGAAGCCGGCCGATCGACGCTGCGGCTGCGCAATGTCGAAATCGGCCGCGTCACGCGTGTTCGTACACGGCGCGGGCAACCGGGCGTGACGATCGACGTGCGGCTGGACACCGACGCACGCGCATTGGCCGTGGCCGACACACGCTTCTGGATCGTGCGGCCGCGCCTCGGGCCCGACGGCGTGTCCGGTCTCGATTCGATGCGGTCGGGCGCGTACATCGCGGCGGCCGTCGGCCATTCGCACGACCCGCGTACCGCGTTCGCCGGGCTCGACGCACCGCCGGTCGCCGAAGGCGGCGGTCGTCACTACACGTTGCGCGCAACCTCGCTCGGCTCCGTCGCGATCGGCTCGCCGGTCTATCACCGGCGCGCGCGCGTCGGCCAGGTCGTCGGTTATGCGCTGGACGCCGACGGGCACGGCGTATCGATCGACGTGTTCGTCGCCGCGCCGTTCGATCGATACGTCGATGCCGATGCGCGCTGGTGGCAGGCCGGCGGCCTCGGCGTGCAGCTCGACGCGGGCGGTATGAAGCTCGGCACGCCGTCGATCGCCGCGCTGCTCGCCGGCGCGCTCGCATTCGCGTCGCCGCCGGGACGCACGTCGATCGCCGCGGCATCAGATGGCGCGCGCTTTCGCGTGGCCGACGACGAACTCGACGCGATGCGCACGCCGAATGCACCGGCCGCGCCGGTGGTGATGCGTTTCGACCGCTCGCTGCGCGGGCTCGAGGTCGGCGCGCCGGTGGATTTCCGCGGGATCGAGCTCGGCAACGTGACGGCCGTCGGCACCGAATACGACGCGGCACGCGGCGACGTCACGATGCGCGTGACGATGACTCTCTACCCCGATCGCCTCGGGCAGCGCTACCGCGACGTCCTCGGCAACGGCGATTCCGCCGCCGGCAAGGCGCTGTTGCATACGCTCGTCGCGCGCGGCTTGCGCGGCCAGTTGCGCATCGGCAATCCGATCGCCAACCGCTCGTATGTCGCGCTCGACATGTTCCCGCACGCGCCGCACGCGTCGGTCGATACGAATCGCGAGCCGATTGCATTGCCGACCGTGCCCGGTACGCTCGACGTGCTGCGCGATCAGATTGCCGACATCGCCGGCACATTTTCCCGATTGCCGCTCGACCGGATGGGCGCGGACCTGAACGTCGCGCTCGCGAACACCGACGCGCTGTTCGCCCGCCTCGATACCGAACTCGCACCGCAGGCCCATGCCGCGCTGGGCACCGCGCGACAGGCGTTCATGGTCGCGCAGGCCATGCTCGGGAAAAAGGGTGCGGGTACATCGAACGTCCGCCGTACGCTGACGCAATTCGCGCGCACGTCGCGCGCGCTGCGCGCGTTGGCCGATGAAATGGAGCAGCATCCGGAATGGTTGCGGCCGAGCGCATCAGGCATCGCGCAACCCGATCGCGCACCGCATCCGGCGAGTACGCCACGGTGAACCCGTCGCGCCCCGCATCGGCATTTTTACGACGATCGCACGCATCGCATGCCAAATTCCCCGCGCAGCAGTATGCTGATGTCGTACGGCTGCGCACTGGGCATCGGGTAACCCCGACGTTTGCACGCGATCGCGCCGCCGTCGCGACCGCAATCATGCGTTGCAAGGAGGGTTGTGATGGCCACCACGCATCAGCACTTCCATCTCGAACTACGGCACGCCACCGCGCCGACCTACATCATCAGTTACCTGTTCCCCGCGTTGCTGTTCGTCTACGAGTTGCTGCGCGTCGGCCAGTGGATCCGCGATCACGGAATGCAATTCGTCGCGTTCAAGCAGATGGGCTACGAGTATCTGCTGATGCTGCTGTTCGTCGGGCTGCAGATCGTCGTCGAGGCGATCTTCCTGCTCGGCGCCGCGATGCGCAAGGATCATCGCGATTTCGAGCATCGCTTGCCGAACGTGATTCTCGGCATCGGCTGCTCGATCGCGCTGCTGGCGATCGATCTCGCGATCCAGCTTGCGTTCTGACGGCCGGCGGGCAGGCGCCCGCTGGCAATGGCAGTGGCGCGCTCAGGCGAGCGCGTCGCGCAGGAACGTCGCGACGGCGGCCAGCACGTCGTCCGTCCGCTCGCGGTGCGGCATGTGTCCGCAGCGGGCGAGCAACAGGAACGACGACGGCCCGGCGACGCGCGCGGCGATCCGCTTCGGATGCACGTCCGACCCGTATTCGTCGTCTTCGCCGTGAATCGCGAGCGTCGCACACTGCACGCTCGGCAAGTCGTCGTCGAGATTCCAGTCGCGAAATGCCGGCGACAGCCACGTGTCGACCCACGCGCGCAGCACCCATTCGGCCTTGTCGCCGTGATAGCGCGCGAGCCGGTCGAACTGCCCCGGTTCGTCGAACTGCCGCCCCGCGTCGCGAATGCCGGCCAGCGTGCGCTCCTCGACGAACGCCTGCGCGGCGACCGTCACGAGCGCGCGGCAACGCGCCGGATGCGCGGCCGCACAGCCGACCGCCATCCCGCCGCCGACGCTGTGCCCGAATGCGACGAACGCATCGACGCCGAGCCGTTCCAGTACCGCCGCGAACGCATGGTCGGCCTCGTCGCGCACGAACGTCGTGCCGAGCGTGCCCGGATGACGGTCCGAGCGGCCGAAACCGAGGCGATCGTAGGCGATCACGTCGCGTTGCGTCGCGCGTGCGAGCTGCGCGGGAAAGTCGCGCCACAGGTCGACGCAGCCGAGCGAATCGTGCAGCAGCACGATCGGCGTTGCCGCGTGCCGCGCCGGCTCCGCACGCCAGCGTTTCGCAAAGAGACGCCCTTGCGGCGTCTCGACGATTGTCTCCTCGGTCACGATATCGGTCATGTGTCGGTCGTCTGCATGAAAGCGGCCGCGCGTCGGCGGCCGCATCGAATCGGGACATGGTGGCCCGCCGGCGCGCGCAGCGTCAAGCATGCCCTTACCGCCCGCGCGCTCATTCGGGCTGCGGCGGCAGATACTCCATCTGCGCTTCGTCGTACAGCCGGTAGATCAGCGCCTGCATCGCGCGGATGTCCTCGGATTCGTCGAGCGCGCGCATGCTCATGATGATCGGCGAGACGAGGTTCGGATCGTCGAGCGGCTTGTAGCTGATGTCGTCGCGCTTCAGCCCGTACACGCTGTGCGGCACGACCGACACGCCCTCGCCCATCGCGACGAGGCCGAGCGCGATCTGCAACTCGCGCGTCTCGTAGATCCTGCGCGGTTGCAGCGCGCGATCGTGGAAGGCCGCGAGCACCTGGTCCGCGTAGCTCGGGCGCGGCGCCTTCGGAAAGATGATCAGCGTGTCGTTGACGAGATCGTGCAGCGACAGCACCGGTTTCGCGTTCTCGAGCACGTGGCCGAGCGGCAGCGCGACGATCATCCGCTCCTCGCGCAACACGACGCGCCGCACGCTCGGATCCTCGTGGCGGATGCGCCCGAACCCGACGTCGATGCGCCCTTCCTTCAGCGCCTTGATCTGGTCCATCGTCGACATCTCGTGCAGGCTCAGTTCGACGGCCGGATATTCGCTGCGAAAGCGCCGGATGATCTTCGGCAGCATGCCGTACAGCGTCGAGCCGACGAAACCGACCGACATGCTGCGCTCGATCTTGCCGACCCGCTTCGTCATCGATTCGAGCTCGGTCGTCTGCGCGAGCAGCTGCACCGCGTGCGAATAGAAGAAGCGCCCGGCATCGGTCAGCTTCAGCGGCCGCGCGTTGCGCTCGAACAGCGGCACGCCGAGCGCTTCCTCGAGCTGCTGGATCTGCCGGCTCAGCGGCGGTTGCGCGATATGCAGCCGTTCCGCCGCCCGCGTGAAATTCCGCTCTTCGGCTACCGCGACGAAGTAGCGGAGATGTCTCAACTCCATGTTCGATGCCTCCCGGCGAGCGATCCGGCGCCCCACTCCGGCCGGATGATGTCGTCACGATACCGCAGGCGGGGGCGACCGCCACGTGCGCCGCTTCACGCCATCACGGCGCCGCCCAAAGCAAAACGGGAAGCCCGCGAGCTTCCCGTCGTTTCATCGCCGCCTCGCAGCGGCGGCGCGACCGCGCATCACACCTCGGTCGCGTACAGCGCGTCGCGTTGCTCGTGGCTCAGCGAGTCGAGCGGCACGTCGGGCAACTGATAGCAGATCATCGTGCCGTACAGCTCGGCCAGGCAGTTGCTGCCGGCATCTAGCGCGTAGCCGTCCTCGCCGTCCGGCGCCGGCGGGTACACTTCGCGCCACGCGTTGATCGCGGCTTCGATTCGCACGATGGAAACGGGTCCGGCCTTCCGCTCGGCGGGTGATGCGCTCATGGATTCCTCTGGATTGCGCGCTCCGCGGGCCGTGCCGGCCCGGATGGAACGATGAAAACGCCGGGCCGCTCGCCGACCGCCGCGCCGCGCGCGCCGGATGCCGATCCGCGCTGCGCCTGTCGCGCCGGCCGGGCCACGGCCCGGTAGGGTCGGGCAATATAACCGGCTTTGACCCCGTGCAGGCAAAAGCCGGGCAAAAAAAACGGGAAGCGCGCGGCTTCCCGTTTCGTCGTCCGTCGCGCGGCCGCTGCCGCGCGGCGTCAGCCCGCGGTTTCGCGGTTCGCCACCGGCTGCCGCTGCGCGCCGCGGCTCGCGGCGATCCACGGCGCGATCTCCATGTCTTCGTAGCGCACGAACCGGCTCTTCTTGAGGAACCGGAAGCCGAGCCACACGACGACGAACAGCGGAATGCCGACATAGGTCGCGACCACGCCGGCCCAGTCGATCCGGTTCGCGAGGAACGCCTGATAGTCCTGGCCGAGCGCGATCACGAGACACAGCACGAACGCGAACAGCGGGCCGAACGGGAACCACTTCGACTGGTACGGTAACTGGTCGAGCGAATAACCCTGCTTCACGTAGCCCTTGCGGAACCGGTAGTGGCTGACCGCGATGCCGAGCCATGCGATGAAGCCCGTCATCCCCGACGTGTTCAGCAGCCACAGGTACACGGTCTTGTCGCCGTACAGCGACGTGAAGAAGCACAGCGCGCCGACGGCGGTGGTCGCATACAGCGCATTGCGCGGCACGCCGCCGGGAGACAGTTTCGCGAACACCTTCGGCGCGCGGCCTTCGGTGGCGAGGTTGTAGAGCATGCGCGTCGACGCGTACATGCCCGAGTTGCCGGCCGACAGCACGGCCGTCAGGATCACCGCGTTCATCACGCCGGCCGCGAAGGCGAGGCCCGCGTGGCGGAACACGAGCGTAAACGGGCTCACGCCGATGTCGGTCACGTCCGTCTTCAGCAGGTTCGGGTCGGTATACGGAATCAGCACGCCGATCACGAAGATTGCGAACACGTAGAACAGCAGGATGCGCCAGAAGATCTGCTTCACCGCGCGCGGGATCGTCGTGCGCGGGTGCTCCGATTCGCCGGCCGCGACACCGATCAGCTCGGTGCCCTGGAACGAGAAGCCCGCGATCATCGCGACGCCCATCAGCGCCGGCAGGCCGCCCGCGAACGGTGCGTCGCCGATCGTCAGGTTGCCCCAGCCGTTGGCCGGCGCGCCCTTCAGAATGCCGAAGATCATCAGCAGCCCGACGCCGATGAATGCGACCACGGTGACGACCTTGATCAGCGCGAACCAGTATTCGGCTTCGCCGAAACCGCGCACGGTGAGCGCGTTGAGCAGGAACATCACCGCGAGGAACGCCGCGCTCCACCACACGCCCGGCACGTCCGGAAACCAGTAGTGCATCACGAGCTGCGCGGCCACGAGTTCCACCGCGATCGTCACCGCCCAGTTGTACCAGTAGTTCCAGCCGAGCGCGAAGCCGAAGCCTTCGTCTACGTATTTCGCGCCGTAGGTCGCGAACGAGCCCGACACCGGCATGAACGCGGCCATCTCGCCGAGGCTCGTCATCAGGAAGTAGACCATCAGGCCGATCAGCATGTACGCGACCATCGCGCCGCCGGGGCCGGCCTGCGAGATCGACGCGCCGGATGCGACGAACAGGCCCGTGCCGATCGAGCCGCCGATGGCGATCATCGTCAGGTGGCGCGCCTTCAGCGCGCGATGAAGCTTGGGTGGGTTCGCGGACGAACCGGGTGGGTCGGAATTCGGAATGGCGGACATAAACGACACGAACGTTGAGCGGGCCGGCATCCGGAGCCGGCGCATGCGGAATCGGAGCGCGGAGCGCGTCCTGCGATGCATTCGATGCGGCCCCGATACGCGTTGCGCGGCGGGCGCCTGCGGCGAAGCGCGGATTCTACCTGATTCGACAGGGGGACAGCTGAGGTCGCCCCGCCCGCCGCCATGCCCGAGATTTCGCGGAATCAGCGGGTTGGCCGCATCGGGCGCGGCCCCTGCCGCTCGCCGTCGTTAAAGCCCCGATTCCGTACGGGTCATTCGATTTTCATTTCTTCCCGTCAGCACCGGATCCTGTCCCGATCCGCCAAATACAGCGTCAATACGCAAAATCGACCGATCGACGCGCCATTAATCAGACAAAAAGACCGACACTGCTCATTGATTCAAATCAAATCGCCCGCGCGCAATGCGGTAATGATGCGTAACCGTTTCGAATCGCCGTCTCCGCATGCATGTTTTGCATGCGCACACGAAATTCAGGAATTCGCGGGATAATGACGTTTAATTCGAAATAATCAGCGCACGGCACCGCCAACGACGCGAGTAACCGCCGCCCCCGACTCCCGAGGATGAAGTCATTCCCGCTGCCCGCCACGCTGCGCCGCCATACCGCGTCGATCGTGGCACGCATTCTGTCGCCCCGCGGCGTACTCGTGGCGGGCATCGTCCTGCTGATGTTCAGTTGGGGACTTTCCACGTCGCTATTAATCGAGGCACGGCGCGACGCGTATGACCATGCGGTCGAAAATGCGCGCAATCTGATGCTGCTGATCGAACGCGATATCGCGCGCAATATCGAACTCTACGATTTGTCGCTGCAAAACGTCGTCGACGGCGTGGCCGATCCGGAACTGATGACATTGCCGCCGCGCCAGCGCCACCGGCTGTTGTTCGATCGCGCGGCGACCGGCGCATATCTCGGCTCGATTTTCGTGATGGATGCGCACGGCAATATCGCGATCGATTCCAGCGCATCGCCCGCACGGCAAGGCAATTTCGCCGACCGCGACTATTTCGCCGTGCATCGCGACCGGCACGTCCCCAATCTCTACATCAGCCGGCCGTACGCGTCGCGGCTGCGCGGCGGCGCGCTGACGATCGCGCTGAGCCGCCGGATCGACCGGCCCGACGGCACGTTCGGCGGCGTCGTCGTCGGCACGCTCAGCATCGACTACTTCCGCGCGCTGCTCGACGGCCTCGCGGTCGGCCGGCACGGCAGCGCGGCCATCGTCGAGGACAACGGCGCGCTCGTGTCGCGCCTGCCGTACGACACGCGGGTGGTCGGCCTCGACCTCCACGACTCGCCGCTGTTCATCGACGCGCAGCGCAGCCGCGACGGCGAGCTGACCGGTGTCGGCGCCATCGACGGCGTGCGGCGCATCTATGTTTACAAGCATCTCGCCGGGCTGCCGCTGATCGTCGACGTCGCGCCCGCCGAGATCGACATCTACGCGTCGTGGCGCCACCGCGCGATCTGGACCGTCGTGCTGATGGGCCTGTTCACGGCGTTCATCGCGTGGGGCTCGCTCGCGCTGTCGCGCGAGCTGAAGCGCCGGCAGGACGCCGAATCGAAGCTGTACCGGCTCGCCCACACCGATTCGCTGACGGGCCTCGACAACCGCGGCACGTTCGACACGGTGCTCGCGAAGGAGGCGCAGCGCGCGTCGCGCAGCGGCCGCCCGCTGTCCGTGCTGTTCGTCGACGTCGATCACTTCAAGGCGTTCAACGACTACTACGGCCACCCCGCCGGCGACGACGTGCTGCGCCAGGTCGCGCACTCGCTGTCGCGCTGCCTGCGCCGCGACAGCGATCACGTCGCGCGCTACGGCGGCGAGGAATTCGTCGTCACGCTGCCCGACACCGACGCGCCGGGCGCGGCAACCGTCGCCGAAGGCATCCGGCGCGCGATCGCGGGGCTCGACATCGAACACGTGAAAAGCCCGTACGGGCGCGTCACGGCCAGCATCGGCACGGCCACCGCCGCCGACGGCCGGACGAACGCCGCGACGCTGCTGCGGCGCGCCGACGAAGCGCTGTACCGCGCGAAGTCCGGCGGCCGCAACCGCGTGCTGGACGCGCAATCGAGCGGGGCCGACGCGTGAGGCGCCGCGATGCGCCTTGATGCGCCTTGATGCGACCGGCCGCGTGATCTGATGCGGCCACTCTGCCGCGCCGTGGACAGCCCGCACGCGTTCGGCTAGCGTTACGTCAGCTGCGCATGCGGCGCGGCGCCGGCCCGCGCGGGCCGCCGTGCGCATTCCGGCCACCCTCCGCTCCGCCATGACCGCCCCGCTCCCGACCCGACTGCCACCGCTCGTACGCCACGCGCTTCGCCCGCTGCTCGACCCGTATCGCCGCTACCGGCATGCGAAGCTGATCCATGCGGCGCGCGTCGCGCTCGCGATTCTCGTGTCGATCGCGCTGTCCACCGGGCTGAACGTGCCGCACGGCGAATGGTCGACGATCACCGTGCTGATCGTCGTCGGCGGGCTGCAGCACCACGGCAACATCCGCAAGAAGGCGGCCGAGCGCGCGCTCGGCACATCGATCGGCGCGCTGGCGGGGCTCGGTCTGATCCTCCTCTACTCGTTTCTGCACGCGCCGTTCGCGATCTACCTGCTGATGGCCGTCGGGTGCGGTGTCTGCGCGTATCACGCGATCGGCAAGGCCGGCTACATCGCGCTGCTGTCGGCGATCACGATGGTGATCGTCGCCGGGCACGGCGACAACGAGATCGTCGACGGCCTGTGGCGCGCGGTGAACGTGCTGGCCGGCATCGCGATCGCGCTGGCGTTCTCGTTCGCGCTGCCGCTCTACGCGACCTATTCGTGGCGCTACAAGCTCGCCGACGCGCTGCGCGCGTGCGCGGCCGTGCATGCGCGGCTCGCGGGCGACCGCGACGTGAGCGACGACGCGCACCTGAAGGAAATGGCCGCGTTGAGCGCGCTGCTCGTGCAGTTGCGCTCGCTGATGCCGTCGGTGGCGAAGGAATGCGAGACGTCGATGGCGCAGCTCGAGGCGATCCAGCGCAGCCTGCGCCTGTGCATCGGCTATCTGGAGATCCTGTCGAGCGCGCTGCCGGCCCGCGACGACGTGGCGGCCCGCGAATACATGCGCGTCGAGATGAAGATCTTGAACCGCCGCATCCGCGACACGCTGGTCGGCGCAAGCCGCGCGCTCAAGTTCGGCACGCCGAGCCGGCTTGCCCCGCGACGCCGGCCGGTCGACCCGCTGCACGATGCGCCGCCGCCCCAGTTGTCCGGCTACGTGTCGATCACGGCGAAGCTGGCCGGCGAAGTCGACCAGTTGCGCGAGCGGCTGCTCGATACCGCGCGGTCGTGGAATATCTGAAGCTGCGGCTTCACGCGAACATCTTTCATATACCTTTCTGTGCGACAAGGCGCCGTGCGGGCGACCGCGACCCGGGTTGAAGGCCGATCCGGCCCCGAAAATCCGGCCGGCGCCCGACTCGTCCGCGCGTGTTTCGGCGGCGATACGACGCCATCCGGCACGGCGTTCTCCACCCGGTTAACCGCCCGTCAGGCCCGCCGCGACAGGCGCGACGCCGGTTCCGCACCAAAATCAGCCCTTGCCCCAACTTCCCGGACAGCCGATACTCGCATATTCCGCGAAATACGATCCCACCGGCTTCAATCCACGGTAATTCCTATGAGCACGATTCTCGAAAGCCTCCCGACCGGCCAGAAGGTCGGTATCGCCTTCTCCGGCGGCCTGGACACCAGCGCCGCGCTGCACTGGATGAAACTGAAGGGCGCCGTCCCGTATGCATACACGGCGAACCTCGGCCAGCCCGACGAAGACGATTACGACGCGATCCCGAAACGCGCGATCGAATACGGCGCAGCCGGCGCCCGCCTGATCGACTGCCGCGCGCAGCTCGTCGCCGAAGGCATCGCGGCGCTGCAAAGCGGCGCGTTCCACATCACGACCGCCGGCGTCACGTACTTCAACACGACGCCGATCGGCCGCGCCGTGACGGGCACGATGCTCGTCGCCGCGATGAAGGAAGACGGCGTCAACATCTGGGGCGACGGCAGCACGTACAAGGGCAACGACATCGAGCGCTTCTACCGCTACGGCCTGCTCGTGAACCCGGATCTGAAGATCTACAAGCCGTGGCTCGACCAGACGTTCATCGACGAGCTCGGCGGCCGCGCCGAAATGTCCGAATTCATGAACCAGGCCGGCTTCGCGTACAAGATGTCGGCCGAGAAGGCGTATTCGACCGACTCGAACCTGCTCGGCGCGACGCACGAGGCGAAGGACCTGGAAAGCCTCGAAAGCGGCATCAAGATCGTGAACCCGATCATGGGCGTCGCGTTCTGGCGCGACGACGTGAAGGTCGCCGCCGAGGAAGTGACAGTGCGCTTCGAAGCCGGCCAGCCGGTCGCGCTGAACGGCGTCGAGTTCAAGGATCAGGTCGAGCTGCTGCTGGAAGCGAACCGCATCGGCGGCCGCCACGGCCTCGGCATGAGCGACCAGATCGAGAACCGCATCATCGAGGCGAAGAGCCGCGGCATCTACGAAGCCCCGGGCCTCGCGCTGCTGTACATCGCGTACGAGCGTCTCGTCACCGGCATCCACAACGAAGACACGATCGAGCAGTACCGCGAGAACGGTCGCCGCCTCGGCCGCCTGCTGTACCAGGGCCGCTGGTTCGACCCGCAGGCGATCATGCTGCGCGAAACCGCGCAACGCTGGGTCGCACGCGCGATCACCGGCGAAGTGAAGATCGAACTGCGCCGCGGCAACGACTACTCGATCCTGAGCACGAAGTCGCCGAACCTCACGTATCAGCCGGAACGCCTGTCGATGGAGAAGGTGGCGTCGACGTTCTCGCCGCGCGACCGGATCGGCCAGCTGACGATGCGCAACCTCGACATCACCGATACGCGCGACAAGCTGCGCGTGTATTCGCAAGTCGGGCTGCTGACGCCGGGTGAAACGTCTGCGCTGCCGCAGATCAAGGGCGATAGCGACAAGTAAGCCAGTCGCTTTCGCGAGCGGCCGGGCGGCGTGACAACCGCCCGGCTGCGTGCAGTACTTCCCCTTCCCGCTTTTTCTTCAAGCACTGCCGGATCCGCAACGCGTATCGCGACGATCCTGCAGGCGCGTCAAGGTTATTTCGATGCCGTGGCGGTGGTGGTCGCGGTGGCCGTGGTGGTCGCAGTAGCCGCGGTCGTCGTCATCGTCGTGGCAGCAGTGGCAGGCGCCGGCGTACGTGCCAGATCCTGACCGATCATGTCCGCGACCGACTTCTCGCACGACTTGATCCCTTCCACCGACTTGTCGAAATTCTTCTCGAGATCGCTGAAGCTGCCGTACGTGTAAGTGAAATCGCTGTCGATGTGGACGCTGTTCGCCTTGATGTCGTAGCCGCACGCGAACGTCTTGTAATAGAGGTCCTGCTTCGTCTTCGCGTCGAGAATGCGCGCGCGGATGACGACCCACGGAATGTAGTCGGGCTGGTTGGCCGGCGAGATATAGCCGAACGACGTGAACCACACGTTCATGATCGCATCCGCGTCGGTCTGGATCGCGGAGTAGTCGTCCGACTTGCCGTCATCGGCGAGCTTCGTCTTCTGGCCGTTCAGTTTCACGACCTGATAGCCGTTGCCGGTGAGGCGGCCCGTCACGCCGTCCACGATGTCCGGTGCGAAGACGATCTTGCCGGCCGCCACGTGGTCCGTGTAGGTGCTCGTATGGCTTGCGTTCACGGCGCCTTGCGCGAGCGCGCCGATCAGCCCGAACCCGGCCGCCGCGCCGCCGAAATTGACGACCGCGACACGCTTCGGCTCGATGACGTCGAGCATCGCGATCGAATGCAGCTTCTGACGCGCCTCGGGCTTCATGTCCGTGTTCGGCAACGTGGTGCAGCCGGACAGCAGCGTCACGAGCAGGCCGCAACCGAATACGGTGGCTTTGAATGAGTTCTTCATTGGATGAGTGGCTTTCGTTGTTGACGGAACGTTTTCGTCGGGCCGCCGCACGCGGCGCGTGAAAAAGCCGCGTGCGAGCAGACCGTGCGTTTATTGCTTGATGACCTGACCGTAGGCGACGAAGCTGTAATCAGCTGCGCGCAGCACGTACAGGATCGATCGCTGGAAGCCGTTGGTCCCCTTGATCGGCACGAACATGATCGCGGCGCTGCCCGACAGCGGAACGCCCGCCGGCAGCGTGCAACCCGACGATGCCGAGGCTGCCAGCGTCATGTCGTACATGTTCTGGTTCGAGCCGGGCGTGGAAAGCTGCAGCGTGCCGCTCAGGTTGCAACCGCTCAGCGTACCGGTGACCGTGCCGCCCGATGCGATCGAGAAGGACGCGTTGGTGGTCGCCCACGTGCCCGTGACGCTGTCCTGCGTGACGCTCAGTGCGTTCGCGGCGTTGTAGCTCCACGTGAAATTCGACGCCGTACCGTTGCGGCTGATCGTGCCGGACAACGTCTGCTGCGGGCTGTATGCGCCGGAGCCGGAGTCGATTTTGGTGATCAGCCCGCCGGTGCCGAAGTTGACGCCCGAACCGAGCGACCACGTCGCGCCATTGACCGTCAGACTCGCGAAATCCTCGGACATCACGAACGATCCCAGCAGATTGAGCGCGGTCACGTTGTTGCGCGGATCGACCAGGGCGATGGTCGAGTAGCCGAGGTTGCCGGATGCCGACCAGATCCCGACCGGGCCGGTTGCCGTTGCGGCCGTCGAGCCGGCTTGCGGGGTCGTCAGGCTGGGTAGTGCTTCGCCTGCCGTCACCGGCTGCGACGAGGCGACGGGGGCGCTTGCGGGAGGTGCTGCGAGCGGTGTGGACGCGACGGCCGGTGTGCTGGCTGCGTTGTTGGCGCCGCCGGTGTTTGCGGGCGTGCCGCTGGTTGCGTTCGACGAGCCGTCACCGCCGCCGCAACCGGCGACGACGAATACCGAGATCGCGGCGGCTGCCAGCAGACAAAGGGAATGCTTGTTCAATTCAATCCTCGATTTTTTGATGCGTTTTTTTTAGTGGTCTAGATTCGAATCGCGTTACTTTTCTGGTGTGGTGCGTGGGCCTCCTCGAGCGACGGTGGATGCTTGGGGTGATGTGTTGGGGAAGGACGATGAGAGGGGCGTCGGTTGCCGGATATTCGGCACGACGGGTACGAGCGTGGAGGTGTGGTCGTGCGGGAACGCGCACGCAGCGGTGAGAATCGCGTGCAGCAGCAGGCATGCCGCGGCAAGGCACAGCGCGCGCCAGCCCCGGTGCCTGCGCGCCCCATCGAATCGGTGCATCCCATCGTCTGATACTGCGCACGGCTTCGACGGCCGGGCGCCCCCTCGGTTATCTGGTCGTGTGGTTTGGTGGTACGGCTCTGGTAATACTTTTTTTGAGCTACCGAAGAAGGGTAACGGCGGGGGTGGGGATTTCTTTAGGGTGGGTTATCGAGGGAATTTTCCAGGGCGATGTTGTTGATCCGCGTGATTCCGGACGAACCGACCGCCCTCACGGGGCCTGTCAGGAATTTTGTGTTTAAGGCATAACATGCTCCCAAGGAGAGTGTATGCCTCGCAAACCGAAAGCCCAGCCGGCAGTTCTGCCGGCGATTCCGGCC